>JAQICJ010000014.1 GCA_027858615.1 Deltaproteobacteria bacterium | reverse complement strand
TGGAAGAATTATATCGTTGTTAAATTTTGAATTTTGCGTGATTTCGACCTGGTCTGGTTAGTTTGTTCAGTTGGTGTGTATATTTTAGGAAGGGAAATAGGTATTTTTCATTGCAGTGGGGGTGAAAAATTACAGGGGAGAAAAAAGGAATAGAGGAAGGGGAAAATTGACCTGGTCAGGTTTGTTTAGTGGAGGAGGCGCTTGATTTTATTACCGTCGAATTGGTAAAGGCGTGGGGGGCGATAGGTTTTTCCATTTTTGTCGTAGAAGGTGCCAAGACCAGGTCCAGCATTCAATTTGTAGATTCCAATGTTGATGTCACTGTGGCTGGTGGCTCCATCTTTTACTATTTGGTGAACGGTATTGTAAAAGTTGTAGGCTTCCAGTGCATGCACAAGAACGATGCTGCTTTTCCACTTATTCATTATTTGCAGAAATGGTTGGTTGGCACCGGATTTAAGATCAGGATAAATACCAGGAGCAAAAATTGCACCTTTCAAATAACGACCTGAATTGCGCAAAATACTTGAATCAAGTGCTTCAGCTGTAGAAAGCAAAATCGGTGAGTTCTTTTTCAAATAACCTGGAAAATGCCCAGATGCTGCCAATACTCGAGAAAGTGTTTCTATATTTTTAGCTGTATCAGGGATAAAAACAGCATCCATTTTTGGCAAATATAATTTTCTGGGTAATTTTCTTCGGGAATAACTCATAGTCTTCAGTACTTCACCACCCAATTTTTTTACTGTTTTGGCAAATGCGTGGGAATAGACTTTGCCATATGAATTATCCGGGTGAAGAATCACAAATTTTCTAGCTCCCCGGTTAAAAGCAGATTTCACCAGTGCTACAGCTTTCTGTTTTTTTGCAGGCTGATTGAAGAAAATATTTAGGTTGTCACTTCTGTTCAAGCCTCTGTACCAGGAAACACTGAGTACAGGCATGGGCAACGATTCATTCATTACTGCCTGTAAGGAATTTTTATCAGGAGGGGCAACGAGAGCAATGGGATGATCCTTGCCCTGGATTTTTTCAATGAGCAGTTTAGTAGTATGGGCCGGTGAAGATTTGGTGTCGTGAATAACAATCTCCAATCCGGGATTCAGTGATTTTGCCGCCAATAAACCGTACATAACCTGTATTCCCAATAATCTGTACTTACCAGTAAGAGGAAGAAGAGCACTTATTCTCCAAGGGTTTACTTCTGGAAAAGGCGAAGTAAAACCATGTTTTTTCCGTAGTTTTTCATATACATCCTGTTGATCTACTGTCCAGGGAACCTGTGAAACCTGGTTTTGTAATTTCTGGAAAGAAAGCAG
Source organism: Deltaproteobacteria bacterium (assembly GCA_027858615.1). Lineage (GTDB taxonomy): Bacteria > Myxococcota_A > Polyangia > HGW-17 > HGW-17 > JAQICJ01. The sequence continues at coordinate 5,673 of JAQICJ010000014.1, read as the reverse complement.
GCGAAAAGCAACAATACTTTTATAATCTTTATAGTTGAGATTTTTTGTTTTTTTAATTCTTGAAACCACCCATTTATCTATATTTTTTTTATCTTGTTTGGATGTTAACTTCTGATAGAGACGTTCTGCCAGCAAAAGCCTGCCACGATAATGGCAATATCCAGGTTGTAATGAATTAAGAGTTTTTTTAAAATTATTTCGACCAGAAAGGGCTTTTTTGAATAATTTATCCCCAGAAAAAATTTTCAGCAGGTACCTTGAGCCAGATTCTTCATATACCCCTGATTTGTTTAGATATTTTTCGCCCTCATGTAATTTGCCGAGGCAGGAATAATAAACTCCTGAAAGAAAATTTCCTGCTTGGGTTAACTTAGACTTGGAATCAACTTTATTGAGCTTATTTTGTGCTTTAACTGGCCAACCGGTGCTGTACCACAATGCTGCCGACTGTAACTCATTCCAGCTTTTTTGTGAGTTTTCCCCCACAGAAGTTAAATTCAAATTAAAAATGCAGAATAAAATTATCCAGATACTCATAATATTTAGTTTGCTCTTAGCAGAAAATATTTCTTTTTGCCTGAACGAAGAACAATAAAAGCTTCATCGATCAAATCATTTTTTTCCAATTTTCTGTCAATATTTTTGATTCTGTTATTGTTGAGATAGATACCGCCGCCTTTGATCATGCGCCTGGCTTGACCCTTAGATTTGATAAATCCGGATTCAGACAAAATATCCACAAGAGATAGGCCTTGTTCCAATTGTGTAACTTTTATCAGGTGAGATGGAACGTCTGAAAATACATCCATCAATTCTGAAGCGGTCAATTCAGAGAGATCGCCACCGAAAAAGGCGCGGGTTGCCCTCTGTGCTGATTCAAGTCCTTTCTCACCATGAACCATTCTGGTCATTTCTTCAGCCAATTGGGTTGAAGCAACCCTGGCATGGGGTTTTTCCCGATGGATAGCTTCAAGTTCCGCAATTTTGGTCAGTGGAAGGAAAGTAAAAGCCTTAAGATAACGAATTACATCAGCATCTTCAGTTCGGATCCAGAATTGATAGAATTGGTAAGGACTGGTTTTGCGGGAATCAAGCCAGATAGTTCCCACTTCGGATTTTCCGAATTTTTTACCTGAACTGGTGGTTAGAAGTGGGACAGTAATTCCATAGGCTTTTTTTCCTGTTTTTCTGCGGATAAAATCGATTCCCGCAGTAATATTACCCCACTGATCACTGCCCCCCATCTGTACAGAACATTTTTTTTCTTTGAACAATTCATAAAAATCATAAGCCTGCAGAAGCATATAGGAAAACTCGGTATAGGAGATTCCCTGCTCCCGATTTTCCAGACGGTTTTTAACAGATTCTTTGGCAATCATTTGATTAACGGAAAAATGCTTGCCTGTATCCCTCAGGAATTCTATAAAAGTCAATGTTTTCAACCAGTCATAATTATTTACAATTTCAGCTCCGGTTTCGGGATCGTCAAAATCCAGAAAACGGGAAAATTGCTTTTTCATTCCTTCGAGATTAGTAGTCAAAGTCTTTTCATCAAGTAATTTACGCTCGTCTGACTTACCTGAAGGATCGCCAATCATTCCGGTGCCGCCACCTATAAGTACAAGAGGCTTATGTCCCTTTTTCTGCAGGCGGGCCATGGTTAGTATAGGCAACAAACTTCCGGCATGTAAACTGTCTGACGTGGGATCAAAACCTATATAAAAAGTTCTGGTTCCACTTTCAAGATGTTCAACAACTTCTTTTTCTTCTGTGGAAGAATAAAATAATTCCCTTGCTTTTAATTCATCGATGAAATTCATAAAAAACCTGTTTGTAGATGTGATTAGCTAGTTTCCAAAAACCCCACTTCTGGGATGGGAACTAACTAGCAGTCATTGCTTATTTTGTAAAGTATCCAGTAGATTTTTAATTTCGTCCAAACCCTTCATACCGAGGCGAGCATAAATTTCACGAGCTTCATTCAATTCTTTTTTTGCTTCTTTCTCTTCTCCGAGTTCTATTAGAAAACTACCAAAAGCTTTTTTGATTTTGGCTACTTCCATTTCATTATTGATCATATTGAACAGATCAATTCCCTGCTGAAAATATGATTTTGCTTCTTCCATATGATCTACTGCATCCGAATCAAAAACTTTGGATGAAAGAATCTCGCCAATAGTGGCCGCCGCCCTGGCCTTGTATTCGAGGATATCCTGCTCCCGAGCCAGTGCCAGAGCCTCCCGGGCAAAACTGAGGGCTTCTTCTGGTTTGCCGAGTTTTTGCAGGACCAGCCCGAGGTTGCGCTTGGCATCGAAAAGAACTCGTTTCTCATGCATATCTTCCGCCATTTCAATGGCTCTTCTCAATTTGCTGTTGGCTTCCGAGAAACGCCCCATTCTAAAATAAGCTTCTCCTATATTATTCATAAATTTGGAGATCATGGGACCATAACCGATATTTTCAGCTATTTTGAGTCCTTTGAGCCATTCCTCCACCGCTTCCTCAAAATTGCTTTTTTGAAAATGAAAAATACCAATGGAATTCAGGGCTCTGCAAACAATATTTTGATCGCCAATAGCTCTGGCCGTATTCAGTGCTTCAATAAAACAACTGCCGGCTTCGTTGAAAGCACCCCTGTCCATTTCAATATTTCCGATATTGAGCAAAACTACAGCCACAGAGCGATTATCTCCGATGGAGCGCCTGATTTCCAAAGCCTCACCACTATATTGCATGGCTTCTTTATTCTCACCCAGGGCATGCAAAACTTGTCCGATATCATCTTTGGAACCGGCAATCCCTCTAAGATCATCAGCTTCTGTAAACAATTTCAGTCCTTTTTTAAGGTAATCAAGGGCTATGCTCAATTTACCCTTCTGGCGATAAAGACGACCCATTTTATTGAAAGCAACTCCTCCTTTGGAGCGGGAAGAATTGACCCAGGAGAGCCGCAGCATTTTTTCGTAGCAAGCCAGGGCTTTACTGTATTTCCCTTTGTTTTCATACATATTGCCCAGATCGTGCCAAAGGCTTATCCTTTCGGGAGTGCTTTCGGAATGTTGTTTGGAAAGAGCCTTGATATAAAGTCGGATTGCCATGTCGTTGTGAAATTGCACACTGGCAAGCTCAGCGGCTTCTTTATAAAGAGAACAGGCTTTGTCAAAATTACCCGCTTCTTCAAAATGTTTTCCCGTTTCTTCATAAAGAGCAGGAGTGCCTTCATGCAAATGTAATTCAATCCATTCCCCTGCTTGAAAGTGAAAAATCTTTTTCTCAACGGTACTGATATTGTTGTAAACTAATCTCCAGATAGGGGGATATTTGAATTTGTACTGTTTTTCCCCGCTCAGATCACTTGCCCGGGAGATTGAAATAAACCCCTTGGCAATAAGTCGGGACAGAGCATTTTTAACCAGGTTGATGGTGTAATCGCCACTGTGAGTAATTGCATCCAGGGTCGGCCCATCCGGATCTCTCTTGAGATCTTCCGAGTATAGAGCGCGGCGGATCTGGGCAATTACCGCATTCTGCCAGAAAACTTCTCCAAAAACTGAGGCTCTGTTAAGAATATCTCTGTCACCGTTGGGCAGCAATCGTACTCGAGCTTTCAATATTTCCTCAATAGTCCTGGGGATTTCTGTTGTGGCCAGTTTGGACAGCATTATTCGCCACTCATCTTTGGAAGTATCAACTATTCCTGATTCAATCGCAAATCTAGCCAGCTCTTCCAGAGCCCTCGGGTTTCTAGTAATTCGCTCATTGATATCAGCTGTCAGAGAATTGGGAATTTTTTCCACCTTGGGCAACAACAACTCAAATAATTTGAAGGCATCATCAGGTTCGAGGGGGGAAAGTTTGAGTTTGAGGGTTGTATATTCACCATTGGCCCATTGGTTGAATTTCTGGAAAACTTCATCTCTGCCGGCAGTAATGATCATTACAGGATATCGCATCAATCCTGCAGCAAGATAATGAAGAAGATTAACACTTTCGGGATCGGAGCGATCAACCTGATCGATCATCAGGACCAGCCCTTTATGCTGCTGAGCCAAACCGGAGATAATCCTTCTGATGGCAATAAACATCCTCAATTCTATTTTGGATATATTACCTGCTTCCAGCTCTTCCCCTTCGGCCAGTTTGTATCCATAAAACTGCAACATCAAACGGATGGTTTCCTGCAATTGTGATTCGTCTATGAGATCATTTAATTTTTCTTTAAGAATTCCGGTGGTTTTTTCCAGATCGTCATTGCGGCGATCTATTCCGAAATATTCAGATAAAGCTTCAACAAAACTGAAAAAGGGAACCTGACTTGTATTACCTGTCATAGCCTTGATAAGACAGATTTCATGTTCTTCAACCGCCCTGTTGCCAAACTCTTCTATGAGGCGTGACTTGCCTATTCCCACCGGTCCATGAACAGTTACAAATGAAAGCTTTTTGTTGAGCAGAGCTCGTTTCATCTCTTCATTGAGACGGGAAAGATCATCTTTTCTGCCTACAAAAGTGGAACAACTGTCAACAGTTTCAAAAGTTTTTTCAGGTTTTTTAAAAGGCCCTTCCAACTCTTCTTCTCTGGAAAAAGCAAGTTCTTCTTTGGCAACTTCTTTTTCCTCAAAATCTTTATCGGAGACTATCTTGTAGCCACAAACTTCACAATTTTCGACATTTTCGCTGAGAATGGGGACTCCGCATCTTGGACACTTCATGAGTCGTTATCTCCTTTTCCAATGGTTTCACACCACTTTTTCATTTTAATCCGCCTTTTATAGGCTTTTTTAATCATTTTAAGATCCGGTTCCTTATATTTGTTTTCTCCCGGCAACCTGAAATCAGCCACATCGCCAAATTCAAAAATCGGCTCACCTCTAGCCATTAACTCACAATTCCATAATTTAATTGCCTTGACGATTCTAGGTACGGCTTCAATGGACCAACTGTTGGTATCATGCATCAACACCAGCCCTCTCTTGTAAAAATAAAGAGTGGAAAGAACATTTGCATAAACCTTGGCCACATGACGCTGAAAAGGATCTTCAGAATCGAGATTCCACATCAGCGTGGAATAATTGTGTTGTTTCAGGTATACTCTGGCATGATATGACATTTGCCCAAAAGGAGGTCTGTATAAACGAGGTTTGTATCCGGTGATCTTTTCAATAAGTTTTTCATTTTTAGCAAGTTGCCAATATTGTTTTTTTTTGGAAACTTCTGACATCAGGGGATGAGAATATGTGTGGTTGCCAATTTTATGTCCTCTTCGGTGGACTTCTTTCAGAACTTCTAGATTTCTTTTGACAATGTGAGAACGACCATTGAATCTTTGTCCGTTAACAAAAAATATTGCTTTCAATCCAAGTCGATCCAGGTAATCAAGCAAAAGAGGAGTTGTTTTATAGGAAGGACCATCATCAAAGGTGAAAACAAGATGACGTCCCTGACCCTTTTCTCCTGATATTGTGGGATTTCCTGAAGAAACAAGCAAAGTTGCCAAAATTCCTATATAATAAATGACACTCATATAAATCCTTTTATCTGTTTTTGTTTCCCTGCGTGGTATCTGACCCCGGAAGTTGAATTGATCTGCTTTGTCGTAACTTCTTGAAATAGTATCTACTATGTCTGGGAAGTTACTAGGCGCATCTTGAGGCAAACTTCTTATTCAGTCAA
>JAQICJ010000023.1 GCA_027858615.1 Deltaproteobacteria bacterium | reverse complement strand
CTCTCAGAGGAGGACTCAAAATTTCCTTTCCGGAAAAGAAATGGTTTTTTGTTAAAGTGGTTTTCGAATTTGGCAATACGATGTTAGCTGAAAGCTATATAACTGAATTTCAAAAATATTTTCAAAAATTTGTAAAAGAACTTCAGGCAGAAAATAAAAAGCTGCTTATCTCTTTAAAGACTTTTTCTGTACATCCGGAAGGGAATAAAGTATTTATGCAGTGGTTTGGTCGAGATCTGGGTTTGTTAGCCGAGATCATCAAGAAACAAGTAGGGAACTATTCAGGTAAATATGATCAGTAAAGCACAATATTTTAAATTAATCAGACAATTGCGAGCCTGTCTCGAAGCTAACAGTTCTGGGGTAAGTTTTCTTACGGATTTCAAAATGATTCAACCTGATGATCCCTGTTGGCCCAAGCCCGAAGAAATAAAGCGGAGTCAACTGGATTATGCAGATGGAGCTCTTTCTTCCTCTGAGACTGTACTGCCGGAAAAAGAAAGTGCCCTTGATACCGATTCGCTGGGTGAGCAACCAGAGCAGAAACAACAGGCAGTTCAGAAATTTTCAGAACCAGAGAATAGCAGTGTCTGCCAACCTGAAGACAGTGAGTCCCAAGTGACCTTGCTTGAATTGAGGGCACAGTGGAGCAATTGTCAAAAATGCAGATTGGCTGAAACCCGGCAGAATATAGTATTTGGAGAAGGTGATTCCGACGCCCGCCTCATGCTGATTGGAGAAGGACCAGGAGCCAATGAGGACAGAACGGGAATCCCCTTTGTGGGCAAAGCCGGCAAACTTCTGGACAAGATGATAGTTGCCATGGGTCTGGATAGAAAGCAGATATTTATTGCCAACATTGTCAAGTGCCGTCCTCCAGGAAACCGTGATCCCCTGCCGAATGAAGTAGAACAATGTATATCGGCTCTGAAAAAGCAGATCGATATTATCAAGCCCGAAGTTATTCTTGCCCTGGGCAGGGTAGCCGCTCAAACTCTGCTTGATTCAAAGTCTTCACTAGGCAAACTGAGGTTGAAGTGGCATACATATCAGGGGATTCCTCTGTTGCCTACCTATCACCCGGCTTATTTGTTGCGCAATCCGGCCGCCAAGAGGAAATCCTGGGAAGATCTCCAGATGGCAATGCAAAAACTTGGATTGAAAATCGATAAACCATGACTGATTCCAACGAACAAAAACAACCGCTTGTTTCGCATTTCAGGGAGCTTGGTTATCGGATCAAAATGATCTTTATCTGGGTACTGATTGGTTTTGGGGTAGCTTATTATTTCAAGGATGAAGTTATGAATTGGTTGGTTGCCCCCTTGGCTCCAGCCATGAAAGGTCGTCCCGGTCTTCATTTCTTTTCCCCTGTAGAACCCTTTTTTGCCTATTTGAAAATGTCCCTCAAAGTTGGTGTGTTTTTCAGTCTCCCTGCTGTTTTTTACCATATCTGGGCTTTTCTGGCTCCGGGTCTTAAGAAAAAAGAGAAAAAAGTGCTGGTAGGTATAGCCTTTTTCAGTTTTTTCTTTTTTTCGGCCGGCGTTTTATTTGCTTATTATCTGGTTTTTCCTTACGGCTTTAAATTTTTGATTTCCTTTGCCGAAAGTTCTCCCGGTAGTTTGAGATTGTTGAGTGTCCTCAATGATATTTTCAAAGACGTTTACCAGGTAAATGCTCAATTAGTGGCTTCATCGGTCAAGGTTAGTCTCACTCCCACAATTATGATGGGGGATTACCTCAAATTGATCATCAATTTGCTCCTGGCCTTCGGAATCGTATTTGAAATGCCGATATTGATCTTTTTTCTGGTAGTAAATGAATTGGTTACCCCAAGGGGATTGTTTAAATTTTTCAAATATTTTGTTGTTCTTTCTTTTGGGATTTCAGCTTTTTTGACTCCCCCTGATATAATTACCCAGATAATGATGGCTGTTCCTTTGATTTCAATGTATATCGCCAGCACCCTTGTAGCCTGGTTGGTCCTGCACCGTAGACAGAAGCGGGATTAAAGTCCTATTCTCAACTCAAAGGTGAGATAGTTGAGAGTAAGAGTTCTGCCGGCCAGATCCAGTTGTTCGGTTTTTAATAACAGACCGGCGGTAAGATGCAGTCTTTTGAAAGCTATTCCCACTCCCATCCTTAAACCTATTCCATAAAAAAATGAAATTATTTCAGCCTGATAAAACGATATTCGATTGATCCCTCCTTCCATAAAAATATCGAGATAAGAGTGCCAGGGCAGGGCTTTTTGAATTCCAAAATCAAGATCAACTGAAATATGACCTTCACTTTTCTGGGGATTGATTCCGAATTCAAGTCCAACTCCAACTCTGTAGAACCCTGAAAGGGGAAAACTGTTCAAAGAAAACACCTGTTCATAATTGGTGGCACCTAAAGATGGTTGAGGTTTGAGGTGATAGCCGATTTGAATCCCCGGATAGAAGGGGGTTGACTTTGGAGTAGAAAGGCGAGATTGGGTAACCAGATTACCCAGATCAGCCTCTTTTATTTTGCGGACGATTTTGGGATCATCAAAATCAGATTCAAGGTTTGCCATGGTTGAGACATTAAGTAGAAAAAGAAGTATCAGCATTATATATCAGGGGTTACGAACTTGGCGAAATTCGGCATATGGTGTTGTTGAATTTCCCGGATCGGGTTTTGATTTGAAAATGTTGTTGGGATTATAGGTTGAAATATTGTATTCACTTAGACAATCTGGATGAACTTTGGGGGCAGGTCCCTGGCTGAATGAAGAAATTATTACATCAAATTCTTTGCCCTTGGGAGGACGAATAGAATTAAAGGAGATGTGAAAGAGTTTATTATCAAGTTGGAAAAGATATTCGAGGCAATACCAAAGAAAAGCCTGCTGTTTCATCTGGCGGGAAATTTGATAACCGCTTTTGTCGCCAATTTCGAATTCTCGGGTTTCACAGGGTACCAGATCGCAATATCCGTTTTGCTGAAGAAAATTGAGCATCAGATTTTTGCCTTCCTCCAGCCCGGTTGTTCCGTAACTGACAATAAAAATAGCTGTGGTGCCAATTTCTTCCAATTCTTCCCAGGCAGTTAGTATATATGGGGTTGTGAGAAAAATGACTCCTTCATAGTTAAAATTTTCCAGTCCCGGAATTGAAGTGTGAGAAGAAGAATGTAAAGGCGGAACTACAGCTTTGAAATGGATATTTCCGTTTTTATCCTGACAATAAGCCAACATATCGTCCTGAATGCTACAGGCAGTTGATGCAAGAAATAAAAATAAAAAATAAATTGAGAAAAACAGATGTTTTGTCATAAATCTGGAAAATCCGAGGAGAAATTATTGTTCTGAAGAAAAGGAACTATTGATTTCAAGTCATTTTCATGTTTCATTGACTTGTTGAATTTATTGTAATGTTCCAATTATAGACCATCATAAATTTTTTGTAAGCTGATAACTTGAAAGTCCCTTTTTACAATGGGGCTGTTTGTACAAGGAGTATTTCCATGCGTCGTTTTTTTAGTTTTTTTACCTTTCTTGCTGTTATAGTAGGGTTCTTGTCTAATCTGCAGGCTTCCAGCAAAAACAAAAATTCCCAGGACAAACATCAAAAACACAAGTCTAAAGCAGATAATCATGATCATCATTCAGAAAAAAAAGAGGGACACGCTCATCATTTCATGAACAGAAATAAACCGGGCAAGCTTAATCCTTTTATTCTGGTTCATATTTCCAATATTTCTTCTCCCACAGCTGCAAAAGATGGGAAAAAAATATTTTATACAGTTTCTTCCCAGTGTTACCACGGCAATAAATCTAGAAAAAATATTATGGTTGCCAGTGGGCGCAAAAAAACCAAAGCCAAAGTGCTTGTAAACAAAAAGATGCAGAATTACAGTCCGGCAGTCAGCCCTGATTCCAAAAAACTTGCTTTTATCGGAGTTAAAAAAGACAAAAAACCTCAGATTTATCTGCAAGCTATTTCCGGCTCTGATGAATTGAAACCGTTGACCACTAAAGAAAATGCCCCTTATGGAGTTGGCGGACCTCTGGTGTGGTCACCTGATTCAGGAAAGATTCTTTTTACTGCAAATGTGCCCCCGGAATGTGATGATCTGGATTGTTTGCAGAAAAAAGCAGCTGCCAAAAAGACAACCGACGCTCAGTTGTTTACAGGGCTTCTTTACAGACACTGGAACCATTGGCGCCATGGCCTTATTCACAAGCTTTTCCTGCTGGAAGTAAAAACAGGCAAAGTGAAACTGCTTTCAAAAGGCAAGCACGATACACCTGTAGTAGCTTTGGGAAGCAGTCAGGATTATGTTTTCAGTCCCGACGGCAAAAATGTCGCTTGGGTTTCCAATCATACCGATATGGTAGCTGCCAATACCAATAATGATATTTTTATTTACAATTTGAAATCCGAAAAATTAACCAAGTTAACTAAAAACAAAGGTAATGATTTTGCCCCGAAATATTCTCCCGATGGACGTTACCTTGCTTATCAGTCCATGGCCAGAGCCGGTTATGAATCTGACAAAGCTGATATACTTCTCTACGATCTCAAAAGAAAAAGAAGCAGAAATCTTACTGCCAAGCTGGATCTTAAACCATACAAATACAAATTTGCCCCGGATCGCAAATATATCTATTACACAGCATTCGAAAAAGGTCATATAAATTTGTTCCGTGTTGATTTCAGAGGTCGAATCAAAAAAGTTCTGAATAAAAAGTACATCAAAGACTTTCTGGTTTTCAGAAGGGGTAAGCTCATCATTCATGATCAGGATATAGACAAACCGGTTGAACTTTATCTGGTAAAGAATATCAGCAGGGGAGAGCGCAAAAATAATATCCAGGCTCTCACTGCATTGAATTCAAAAATCATGGAAAAGGTTGAAACCGGGAAGGTTGAAGAAAAATGGATAAAGGGAGCCAAAGGCGACAAAGTTCATACTTTAATCCTCAAACCTCCTTTTTTCAAAGAAGGGGAAAAGTATCCCGTCATTTTCCTGCTTCATGGAGGACCTCAGGGTGCTTTTGGTTTTGACTTTCATCCTCGCTGGAATTCCCAGCTTTTTGCTGCTCCGGGTTATGTTGTAGTCATGCCCAATTTCCACGGTTCCATAGGGTATGGCCAGAAATATCAGGATGCCATCAGAGGCGATTGGGGAGGCGCTCCTTACCAAGATGTCATGGCCGTGTTGAAAGAAGTGAAAAAGCTTCCTTACGTCAAACCCGACAAAATAGGTGCAGCCGGAGCATCCTACGGTGGTTATTTGATCAATTGGATCGGTACCCAGACCGATGCTTTTCAATGTCTTGTTTCCCACAGCGGCGTTTATAATATCGAATCAATGTACGGTTCCACCGAAGAATTATGGTTCCCCGAATGGGAAAATAAGGGAACACCCTGGGAAAACAGAAAGCTTTACGATAAATGGTCTCCCCACAGATATGTTCAGAATTGGAAAACTCCTGTTCTGATTGTTCATGGCGCTAAAGATTTCAGGGTTACGGTAGATCAGAGCATGCAGCTTTACACTTCAGTGAAAAGACTTGGAGTCAAAGCCAAATTTCTCTATTTCCCCAATGAGGATCATTTTGTTTTCAAACCGCAGAATCGTGGATTATGGTGGAAAACCGTCCACCAGTGGTTTAATAATTGTCTTAAGTAACACCACCTTAGCCCCGGCCAATTCCAATCCAATTTCTACCTCAGCCCCATGAACTACAAAATTTAAATTTTTTAAATTTTTAAAAATAATTAATTCAGGGTATCATCTGTCTGCTTTTATTCTTTTATACTTTTATTAACGATTCTTTTATTATCGGAGGAATTTATATCCAGAATTACTTGTGTCCTGTTTTTGATTACACTTGTTTTCAGCAGTTGCGGTAGATAAGCGTAAAGTTTCAATTGAAAGTCCCTAAAATTGATATTGAGGCGGATGTGGAGCTTTCTTCGCAAGGGTTAACTCTTAACAATGTTGTTGTAGATAAATCTTCAATTGAAATTATTGAAATTACAGTTGCAGTATGCCAAATAGTTTTCTAAAATTGAAATCTGTGGTTTTTGCAGTTTGCTTTGCGCTTAGCCGGGACAGACTGTTGCGAACAGGCTTAATCACATTCACCGGTTGCAGATTGGTTTAAAGGTAATGAACAACGAAACTGCCAATATATTGGACGGACCAGAAAAAAAAGAATTATGGCGACAGGCCAGACAAATGGACAGTTGGGTGGCAAAAAAGGAAATTACCCAGTTGCCGGTTAGATTTGTCATGTCTGTTGAGCATACTCAATTTGAATGTTTTATCTACCTCGACAAAATCTCCACCATGACCAACAGCAATTCAGAAGTTATTTTCAGCGGCCAGATGATCGATTCCATCAGTGGCGATACTTTGCAGGTTGAAGGTCAATACGATTTCAAACAAAAGTCGGGACAAGCCTGGTTTGAGAAAATCGGCTGATTATTGATGAATAAGCTTATTTGCTGAACATTCTAACATATTGATTACAAATCATTATTGCTCGGGGACTCAAAAGTGTTGAATAAAGTTGTTGAAAATTTGGAGACTTTTGATAAGTTCCAAAGTTTATTTGGATACTTGTTACTTCTTTATGAATGCGAGTATCAAGTTTGTGATCTGTCAAATGCAGTTTCAAGTTTTGTTCAACCGTTTTTATAAATGGTTTTAAATTTGTACCCGATTTGCAGTGGATAGTATCTTTTTTATCTTCACCTCAGGAGGTTTTTGTGTCCTTTTTGTTCTGGAAAAAAACAAAATCAATCAACGAAATGATCGAAAATTATATGGAAGGTGTTGACCATTGCATAAAAGCTTTTCAGGAAGGAATTTACTACTATCTTGAACATCACCACGACAAATACTATCAAAAGCTCACCTGTGATGCCCACAAATTTGAATCAGGAGCTGATGATATCAGACGAGAAATAGAACATAAACTCTATGGAGAAGCTCTTTTGCCTGAATCCAGAGGGGATATTCTGGGCATGATCGAATCAATAGACAGAATTCCCTCAGCGGCTGAAGATTGTCTTTCCAAGCTTGATGTTGAGCAACCAAAAATTCCAGAATTCATGATTGAGTCACTCAAAGAGCTGGTTGAAGTAAATGTTGAGGCTTATTTTTTAATCAGAAAAGCTATGCATTACATAAATGAAAATCCCAAGGAAACTCTCTACATCAACAAAGAAATTGATGTCAAAGAATCTCGTTCCGATGATCTTGAAGAAAAGATTGCCCGGGAGATTTTTGCTTCTGAAGAGCTTGAACTTGCTAGTAAAATGCAACTCAAAACGATCCTGGTAAAAATCGGGGATCTTTCCGACAGATGTCAGACCAGTGTTGACAGAATGAGTCTGGTGGCCATTAAACGCAGAGTATGAATAATAGAAACAGGAACTAGACAGGAAAATTATGTGGCAAATATTATCTGGTGTAATTTTAGGATGGTCTCTGGGTGCAAATGATGCTGCCAATGTTTTTGGTACTGCAGTTGCTTCCAAAATGGTTACTTTCTGGAAAGCATCTGTTTTGTGTGCCATGTTCATTCTGGCCGGAGCAATTTTGGAAGGTGCCGGAGGAATGGAGACCTACAGCAAGTTAAGTAACTACGGACTTAACTTTGCCTTCATCATTTCATTAGTGGCGGGAGTCACGGTTATTTTCATGACTTTTCTTCATCTGCCTGTTTCAACCTCTCAAGCTGTTGTGGGAGCAATGCTTGGAGTCGGAATTATTTTCAATAATATTAATCTCGATTCGTTGTTGAAAGTGATTTTGTGCTGGATTGGAACTCCCATTGGAGCAATGTTTATTGCCATGATTTTATATCAGGTCATTGGCAAAATATTCAATGTGCTTGATCTGTCTTTTTATCAGTACGACAAGGTTCTCAGATTTTGTCTGATTGTAGCCGGCAGTTATGGGGCATATGCTCTAGGAGCCAACAACGTGGCCAATGTAACCGGACCCTTTGTCGCATCAGGACAGCTTTCAGCTACCTGGGGGGTTGTAATCGGTGGTTTGTCAATTGCTCTGGGGGTAATGACTTTCAGTCGCAACGTCATGATGACAGTGGGCAAAGGCATTGTTAAACTCAATGCTTTTTCAGCTTTAATTGTGGTGCTGGCTGAAGCTGTTACCATCCATGTCTATGCTATTATCGGGGTTCCTGTGTCAACTTCTCAGGCAGTGGTAGGAGCGGTAGTTGGAATTGGTATTATCAGAGGTGTCCAGACCGTTAATTTGAAAACTCTGGGCAAAATTGGAGTAGGTTGGGTGATGACTCCTGCCATTAGCTTTGGATTTACCTGGGCTATAACTACTTTGATGATCTTTCTTTCCATACTTACCGGTCCTTGATCACGGCATTTCTCGGTTCTACAACTTGCCACTTCTGGTTGCTTCCCCTGTTAATACAATTTCGAAATGAATTCCCCTGAACTTTAAGATTGTCTCCGTTTCAAAAAAGATTAGAGTTTGAGATACGGAAAATGTAGTTTCTGATTTAATGAAAAACCATAATATAAACAGATGGGCTTATTTGCGGACCCATTTATGGGGAAGGTCTCTGTAGGAGCCGGTAAATACTGGATATTCTTTACCTTTGGGGCAAAGGTAAACCATACCACCGGGAACTTTTTTAATGAGTTCCATTTCTTCGTTACAACTTGGACAACTGACTACCAGTCTTTGATTATCTCTTGCATTAGGATTATTTTTGGAAACACCCATGATATTCCTCCAGGAGGTGATCGATATTTATAAAATCATGTATAAAATTAGTACTGAACTAACTGATGATAAAACCCGGGGTTTGATAACCCGGCGTTACCATATAATTGAAAATCTCTCACAAGTCAACAATTAAGTTAAGGGTTGCAATCAGGAAAACATTTTTTGAGCGGTTCTGCCGATTTTTCTGGTAGCGAAAGCATCGATAGTTCCCGAGAAAAAACCACCTGCCAGAGGTACTATTTTGACAAGACCCCGAGCTCCGGCTTTGCCAGCTTTTTCCATCAGTTTAAAACCCAATTTCTGATTTATCTTAATGAAAATGGAAGCAGGCAGATTGATCAACAAAGATGCAGTTAATTTTTCAACTATTTTAACTCCTGAATTTTTAAGTACTTCTTTGACGGAGTCCCCCAGAAGAGAAAGCAGAACCAGAGTCATAATGCGTTCATCGTTGAGATCGTGACCATACAGATGAGCAATAGCCCCGGTCATTCGGGCCTGGATAGCCCAGGAACTGGCCAGAGATATGGGAATGGAAAAGGGAATTGTCAGAATCCCTCCAATTCCGGTGGAAAACCCAGTAGCAAAATTTTTGCTGCTTTCTGACATAATCAGGTTATGTACAACTTCATCGGTAGTTTTTCCAGGGTGATTATCCCGGTAAAATTCGGCAATTTCAAAGGCTGAAGCAAATGGAGGGATGCCCCGGGTAATTGTGTTGGACAGCCAATTGATAGTTTTTTTTGATTTAATTTCGGCAAACATAAATTTTTCCAGAAATTCCTGAGTTCAAGAAAATAAAAATGAACCCATTCTTGATTAATATTGTCTATTATTAGTTGTTTATTAAATAATTTTGTGCTATTGGTAAAATCACAATTCATGTTAACTTGGAAATTCCTCTTAAATTATAATTTATATTGGAATATTCAAGGATTTTCTTGTGGGAGAACAAAAATACTATCCCTTTTCCTGTGCCAGACTCAAATTTAGTATGTTTTAGTTTTTTATCAAGAAGTAATATTATAAAAGCAAATGATTTTCAGAAGTTATTATAAAATTTAATTTTTCAATTATTCAGGATATAACCAGTTCCTGTTTCAGAATGGAACTAGACAAGACAAAATTGCCAAAGTATATGATTCTGAAATTGTTCCTGTCTGGAGTAGCAAGTTTGGAACCTTATTGATTAATTCCATTACCTTGCCGGAAAAGGGTATGGTTCTGGATATTGGCTGTGGAACCGGTTATCCGGCCATGGAACTTTTGGAAAAAAGTGAAAATACCAATGTCAGAATCATCGCCATCGATTACAGCAGTCCTCTTTTGGACATTGCCCGTAAAAAAGCCGGAGGCAAATCCGGGCGGAAAGTATTTTTTCGCACGGAAGACGCTTCCGATGGTTTATCTTTTGCCGACGAAGTATACGATATAACCTACAGCAATCTAGCTCTTCCCGAATTGGGAGAGATGGAATTTCATCTTAATGAGTTTAAAAGGGTAACTTCCCTTGGGGGGCAAGTTGCATTCACCCTGCCTGTTCATGGTACCTGGAGAGAATTTTTTGATATTTTCCGAGATGTTCTTACCAAAAAAGACAAGTATGATGTTCTCAAGTCTTTAGAAGAATATATTACCCAAAAACTTCCTGAAACAGATACAGTTGTAGAAACCATGAAAAAGTGCGGGCTCAAAAACATCAAAGTTGAGAAAAAAAGTTATGAACTTCTCTTCAAAAGTGCAAGAGAATTCTTTTTTGCTCCAGTTATTGAATATGGTCCCCTCGGTGAGTGGAAGGGAATTATTTCAGATCCCGGTGAAATGAAAGAACTGTTCATGGATATCAAAAAATCCATAGATACTCTTTTCAACGGTCTGATTTTCTCTGTTTCAATTGAGGCTGCCTGTTTTATGGGTACCCGGCCCGAAGAAGAAGAAGAAATAGAAGAAATTACCCTCGATGAAGATGATATCGAAGTTATTGTCGACGAATAGAACTGTTTTTCAACTTATTTTCCACCCTCTCTTTTATATTCCCGTTTATGTATTTACAATCTATTCCCCTTTTTTGGTTCCAGGAAAATAAAAATCAAGTGTTTTCAGGATTGATGTTTATGGTTATACTGAATTTCGTAATTTACGAACTTTGTTTTTCCTTTTATGGAGTCAATAAATAATGATATGTCCTTTTTGCGGAGATGCCGTCGATGATAGAAGCGAGCTGTGCCCCACCTGTGGAGCTCAACTGGATGATATCACCTACGATGAAGACGCCAGTTTTGATGAAGGAGTACCCAGCAATAAAACTGCAATTGTTGCGCTGGATCCAGAGTTCGAAAAGGGTACCAAAGTCTTTACTGCTCCCACTCTCGAAAGTTCAAGCAAGAAAAAACGAACTAGAAGAAAAAATCTCAAAATTGAAAAAGATGATGATGAACGGGATGAATTTGCCAAAATGTGGGACAATCTGAAGATCGGCTTCAAAAGAATGAATTTTCTGGAGAAAATAGCTCTGGTTGTTCTTTTGCTGGCTGCAATTTTCAGTTTTGCCCCCTGGCTCAAAAATCCCATAAGTGATACCTGGGTATCCGGATTTGAGCTTGAGGGAATTTATGTTGCCATCAGTGTGGTTGGTTCAATCATTATCCTCATCCTCAAAATGAATTTACGGCTGGGATTAGGATTTTCCGTCCTCCATCTGGTACTGGCTTTTTTGGGTGCTCTGGTGCCTGTTTATCTATTTATTCGGGGAACCGGAAGCCAGCAGGCTTATTTGCTCTCTTACTATATAGTTCTTATTACTGCTTGTCTTGGCTTTCTCTTTGCCTTTCTCGGTGCTCTGAAGAGATTTTTCAGATAGTTCCCCGGCAATAGTTTTTTTGCAACTATCTGCGAAGTTACTTTAGGGCAATTCAATCCAAATTTAACTCCAACCAATAATTATTCTGCATTTTCAACAGGGAGGAATTTGATTTCCTTTTCTGGGCTTAAAGCGGTTTTTATTTTAGTTCCAGAAACAATATCTCCACTGATAATTTGTTTGGACAGGGGGTTGATTAAATAGTTCTGGATAGCTCGTTTGAGTGGACGGGCTCCAAAAACAGGATTATATCCTTTTTCAACCAGAAATTCCAGAGTATCGGCATCAGTTTCAAGTTGGATTTCTTTTTCGGACAGCAATTCTTTTAGTCTTTCAAGTTGGATTTTAACAATATCCTTAAGATGATCCTTCTTAAGAGGATGAAAGGTGATTATTTCATCAATTCTGTTCAAAAATTCAGGTCGGAACCTTTCTTTCAAGGCTGCATCGACGGAACTTTGCAAGTTGTTGTAGTTGCTGTATTCACTACCTAGATTAGTTGTCAGGATCAATATTGTATTTTTGAAATCAACCAGTCGTCCTTGACCATCGGTAAGTCTGCCGTCATCAAGAATCTGCAAAAGAGCATTAAATACATCCCGATGAGCTTTTTCTATTTCATCAAAGAGGATCACTGAATATGGTTTCCTCCTTACCTGTTCTGTTAACTGACCACCTTGGTCGTAACCTACATATCCTGGTGGAGCGCCGATCAGTCTCGCCACAGAATGTTTCTCCATATATTCACTCATATCAAGACGTATAAGTTGATCTTCGCTGCTGAAAAGAACTTCGGTCAAGGTTTTGGCTACCTCGGTTTTTCCAACTCCTGTGGGTCCTGCAAAGATAAAACTTCCAAGAGGTTTCTGGGGATCCTGAAGTCCGGCTCTGCTTCTTCTGATTGTATCGGATACGGCCGCAATGGCTTCTTCCTGACCAACAACCCGTTGGTGGATTCTTTCTTCGAGGTTCAGCAACTTTTCATTTTCTCCTTCAAGCATTTTATGAACTGGAATTCCAGTCCACGTGGAAACTACAATTGCAATATCTTCGGGGCCGACGTCTTCTCTCAGAAAAGATTCCCCTTTGTTGATTTGAGCCATCTTTTCCTCGAGTTCTTTGCTTTCCTCATTCAACCTGGGCAATTCTCCATACATGATTTCTGAAGCTCTGGCCAGATTTCCTTCCCGTTGAGCAAGTTGAACCTTGGTATTGAGATCATCTCTTTCTTTTTTAATTTGTCTCAGTCTGGAAATGATTCTTTTTTCACTTTCCCATTTTTTCAATTTGTTTTCTTCAAGTTCTTTCAACTTTTCAAGTTTTTTTTCAACCTCTTCCAATTGATTTTTTGCAGCCTTGCTCTTATCTTTTTTTAGAGATTCCCTCTCAATTTCCAGTTTGGTGATTTCCTGCTGGATTTTCTCAATATTGGGAGGCACAGATTCAATTTCCATCTTCAACTTGGCGGCTCCTTCGTCAATAAGATCGATGGCCTTGTCGGGAAGATGGCGATCGGTAATGTACCTGTTGCTCAATTTGGCTGCAGCAATCAGAGCCTCGTCCTTGATGGTTATACCGTGGTGAGCTTCATATTTTTCCTTGAGTCCCCGCAGAATATGGATGGTGTCTTCCACCGACGGTTCTTCAATCAGTACCGGCTGAAATCTTCGGACCAAGGCTTTATCCTTTTCAATGTACTGACGGAATTCATCAATGGTAGTGGATCCGATGCAATGAAGAGTGCCGCGGGCCAAAGGAGGTTTGAGCATATTCGATGCATCCATTGCACCCTGGGCTGCACCTGCTCCAACCATGGTGTGAATTTCATCAATAAACAGAATAATATTTCCCTGTGAATTTTCAATTTCCTTTAAAACCGACTTCAAGCGATCTTCAAATTCGCCGCGATATTTGGCTCCGGCGATCAACGCTCCCAGATCGAGATTGAGGATTCTCTTGTTTTTGATACTTTCGGGAACATCCCCTTCTACAATTTTCTGGGCAATACCTTCAGCCAGGGCAGTTTTGCCAACTCCGGCCTCACCTATGAGGATGGGATTGTTTTTGGTCCTTCGGGAAAGAACCTGGATGGTGCGCTTGATTTCCTGGTTGCGACCGATCACCGGATCGAGTTTTCCCTGCCGGGCAAGATCGGTGAGATCGATGCAGAATTTGTTGAGAACATCAAATTTGCCTTCGGGATTATCATCGGTGATATTGTTTGAACCCCTCAATTCACTGAGAGCTTCCAGAATTTTTTTACGATTTATTCCTTGTTTGGCCAGGAGGTTTTTAACTTGTTGGGAACCATTTTTTTCAAGGGAGAGCAGAAGATGTTCGGTGCTGACATATTCGTCTCCCAGGTTTTTCATCTCAATCAGAGCCTGATCCAATACGGTTTTTATTTCTCTGCCAAAATATACTTCAGCCCCGTCTCCTTGTACCGAAACTTCTTTTTTTATGATTTGATTAAGTTCATTGTTGAAAATATCCGTATTGACCCCGATTTTTTTGAGCAGGGGAGGAATAATCCCCTCGGAACCCTGAGAGATCAATGCTCGCAACAGATGAACACCTTTTACTTCCTGATTGTTGTTTTGTTCTGCCAGACTTTGAGCTGCTCGCAGTGCTTCTTTTGATTTAAGAGTAAATTTTTCTATATTCAATTTGAACCTCCTGTAGGGTAGTTTCTTTTTAAGTATGTTTTACAACTGAGCTTTTATGATGAATTCATGTAACCTCATCTGTCCAATATACTCTATAATCATGATATGATTAAGGTCAAGGGCAGGGAAAAGACTGTCCGGTTTACATTTAAAATAGATTGGTTTTATTATTTAGTTCCCGTCCCAGAATAGGGGTTTTTGACTGGATGAGAATTTTGCCTCAGATGCGACCAGTTACTTCGCCGACATAGTTTTCACTATTTCAAGCAGTTTCTACAAAGCAGATGAGGTAAAATACCGCGTTCAGACGATGACATCCATTTTTGGGACGGGAACTATTTAGAAGGGGATTTAAACAGGTGGACTGTTCAGAGAAAAGCAGGAAAGTTTATAGGGGATTCTAGAAAAAAGCTCTGATTCCGAAATAACCGATTTGGAAACCAAAACCGCTGATATCTCCTTCACCGGCGCCGTTATCGGTTGTGCCGAGAGTGTAGTTAATATTCACGCCTGCTTCGAGAGCCAGGGAGGGAAGAAGGGGATAAAGAGCACTACAGTTGACAGCAACACCATATTGTGTCATTTCATAATCTTCGCCATCATCATCCATTTGCAGTATAACGGCTCCGCCTACTGAGAGAACCAGTTTTTCATGGAGGGGAAGATAATAATTGGCTCCGAGTGCAAGACCTGTTGTGTTATTTTCACTCTCAGATCCTCCTTCAAACTCAGTTGTTTGGGAAGTATAGGATAGTTTTATTGCCAGTTCAAGGTTATCCTGAAGGAAGTAACCGAAGGAAGGGCTGAGTTTGATAATAGATTGATCCATATCAGATTCATTACCATCATAGTCGATAGTATATGAATCTGAACCATAATAGATGGAGCCACCGAAAGTCATGGTGCCGGCTGTAAGTTTGAGGGGAGCCGAAACTGATGGAGCTGCTTTGGGTGCTGGTGCATCCTGAGCGACAGCGGCAAAGGCAAAGGTGCAGATAAAGGCCAGGGTTGTAATCATAATGGTTTTGTTCATAATATAATCTCCTTGAAATATTGGTTTATAAAAATTACTTGAACAAAGACAATAAGCACAATATTTTCTTTAAGCAAGATAAAAATTAAATTTATTAGACAGTTTGCAATCTGTTGCAAAACGTTGTGGCTTTGTAGCATTTGCAACAATTTATTTCAGGTTTTCTTATTCAATCATTTTTTTCAGTTTCTGTGTGGACTGGGGACCGATTATTACATCCTTGATAATTTTGTCTTTAATCAGGATAGTGGTAGGAGTTGCCATCACTCCAAACTTTCTGGCCAGATCATAGTCCTCGGTGATATCAACCTTGAAAACATTGTCGTTTTGGTTAGCCAATTGTGAAATTACCGGAGTCATGGAGCGACAGGCTCCACAGGATGGGGAGTAAAAGTAAAAAAGTGCACTTTTTTGATTTTCGATTGCTTTTTGGGGTTTTCCGGTTAGACGGGGAGCTGCTTTTCCTTTCATCTTTTTTAACTTGAAAAGCATGATTTGTTTGAGGATTATGAAAAATCCGATTATTCCTGCAAAGATGTATACATAAAACATAGGGGTTTCTCCTTGAGTTTGAGAATATTAGTATTCTCGCCCTGTGTTATATCAAGAATTGTGCCGGCGGCCCAAAATAATATATATTGTTGTAGTCCCCATTTTAAGTTGGTTCTGTTTAAGCAGGAAGATAGTTGAGTAAAAAAAAACGTCCGCTGAAGCCGATGATGTACTTTTCCAACCTCGCGAATCAAAGTGGGTTTCTCTTGAAACTTGCCTGCTTCCACTCCACCTTAACGAGCGGCTTGCACGGCGTCGGAACAGCGGTGAATCCCTGAGGTTTAAGCGTAGGAGAAAAATATTGTACTTCTGTCCAACCCAGCAGACGTTATTTCTAGTAATATACACAATTCTCAGAAAAAGTACAACTTGTATTCCAACCTGAAACTCTAGTTAGTTCCCATCCCAGAAGTGGTGTTTTTGGCTGGTGAAGAAGTTTGCTTCAGATGCTAGGAATAACTTCGCAGATATAGCCACTACTATTTCAAGAAGATACGACAAAGCAGATCAATTCAAATTCCGTGTTCCAGACGATGACCTTCCTTTTTGGGACGGGAACTATCTAACTTTTATTTTTACTTTTCAAGGTTCTTGGGGTAGTTTTACAATATGTTCACAGTCGATTTTTTCGATTAAACTATAATTTTGTTTTACAACCTTCCGGATATCCCAATGACTCTCAACCGTGTCGCTTTTATCAGTGATCTCCACCTAGATCACAATATCGGTCTTCTTCCCCAACTGGAAAAAGTACTCAAAAAAAGAAAACCGGAAGTTTTCATTATAGCCGGGGATCTGTTTTCAGGCTTCACCCGCACTTCAGCTGTTTTAAAAAGATTAAAACAAATCGTTCCCCGGGTACTCTTTTTGCCAGGCAATCACGATCTGTGGATAGCTGAAACCACCGGCAATCTTTCCAGCCATGAACTCTATCAAAAAACCCTCAATAAAATCACCCGAATCAGCGGCTCGGAATACCTTGGTCTCAAGCCTGTTTACCTCAAAAACAAAACTGCCGTGGTCGGTGTTACTGGCTGGTACGATAATTACCCTCTTCCCCCTGTCTCCAGTCCCGACCAGCACCTGTGCAAGTGGCCAGGATTCGAAACACCCTACCAAGTAAGAAACTGGCAAAATGAACTTTTGCACCAGCAATTGGAAGAAGCACAAAAAATTGCCAGCAAAATTATAGTTGTCACCCACATGATTCCCTTTATGAATTTGATGAAAGAATATATTCCCGAACAGCTTTTTCCCTACATGGGTTCTCAAATTCTCGGGGACACCATTCTTAAATATCCCAAAGTTGTTTATGCAATTTCCGGACATCTGCACGGACGTTTTCTTTTTTCAGTTCCTCCGGGAGCTCTTCCCTGGGAAATTAGCCCTTTCGGTTATCCGGGAGAATTGGGCAAAAATCCCCGGGAAACTCTGGAACAATCACTGCGCCTCATTGAAGTTTAACCTCACCATTTTACAAATTTGGATACAAGCTCCCAAAACTGTTTTCCCACTTTTATTAAACTATACCTTTTAGAGTTATTGGCTGTAAATGAAACTGAAATGAAATGTACCTGGCAACTTTGCAGAGCCGGTTTATTGCAATTTGATATTATTCCTGTTTGCCTCCATGTAGTTGAGGAAGCGATTATTCAGCAAATTGGAATAACTTTGGGGACACTCTTGGAATTTTGCCAAAGATTCTCGAGCCTGCTTCAGATTAAGAACAAGAAGGGAGGCAATACTGGAACGGCGATAAAATTCACAGCGAAAATCAGAATCTGGCAAAGTGCCGGGTTGGACTTGTCTGAATACTGCTGCTGCCTCACCCCACTCTCCACTATTGAGCAGCAGCGAAGCGGCAAGATATTTTGCCAAGGGGAAAAAAGCTGCAGTCTTTTCAAGTTTGGTCGCAATTTCGACGGGTTTTCCGGGCTTCAAAAAGATATTTCTGAAGAGTTTTCTTCTTGCAGAAGTCATCTCCAAAATCAGTTTAAACAGAACTTTCTGCCTTTTCAAATCACGAGACAGGGTTAAGGCCTCCAACTTTTGCCAAGTTTTCCGAGCCTGGGAGATATCTTTCCTGAACCAGTATATCTCCACCATAGTTAAAACAGCTCTGGCTTTGAGCTGGGGGTTGTCGTTGCTGCTGCCGATAATCTGGTGGGCTTTGGCAAAAGCATCTTTGTAATATTTGCCGGATTTGGCAGCCTGAAGATAATACATTTTCAAATAAAGAGACTTTGGATCATAATCTATGGCTTTTTGAAATAATTTTAATGCTTTCCCGAATTTTTTTGATCCGAACGCTAGTTTGGCCTTCTGAACCTCCCTGGCCACCTGGTGAACACACCTGCTTTTGTGGACGGGAGGATGACTGAAAACAGCCTTCATTACAGCCATGATTTCCTGATCTACTTTAATTGTTTTCAAAAAGTTTAAATACTCTTCTTCCAGTTTTTCCGGGGAAAGATCATAAACCCTTTCAAAATTGCCTCCGTTGGCGAAAAGTTCAAATAATTTTTCCGGACCCTTTTGATCATACAAATACCTGAGAAAACTTCCCGCTTGAGTATAAGCTCTGGCCGAGGAACTGGCGAAAAATTCAGGAGAAAATATTTTTCTAACCGGAATGGCAATTTTTAGGTTATGCAGAATCTTAGCTTTCTGGTGGAAACTCATCCCACCTGAATAAAAAGAGGCTGCCACTGCGATTCCTTCGATCATACCCGGATTTGGTAGGGGAATAAATCCAAATACTTCAGTAAAAGAAATCCCAAAATAATCATCTCCGTACATGGAAGCCCAAACATGAGCCAATTCATGTTTGAGAGAAGGATGAATCAAACCCCGGAAAGTAATGTATATTTCCGAAAGCCAAGGCTTGGCAACTTCGACACTGTGAGCGCCGAACAATCTTCTTTTCTGTTGAATTGAATCAAACAGGAAAATATTGACTTTCCCCGGATAAGAATTTTGAAAAAAGCGGTTTAATTCTTGTCGGTAAAACTCGGCCTGCAGTGCAATAAATTTGACATTTTTCGGTTTGATCTCATCAGAGTGATAAATAATAAAATTGGGAGTTTCTAATTTTCCCCCAAGACTGGAAATTATTGAATTTCGGTCACCTCTGAATCCGGTGCGGGCGGAAGTAAAGAAAAGAAACAAAAAGGCCGTACCCAAAACCAGAATAGAAAAGCGATCTGTTTTTCCTCTTTTTTTCCCCTTAAAAAACAAAATCCCCTGCACAATAATCAAAGCCATAACCAAGTGATAAGCCCTGGCAAAATAAAATGCACTTCCCACTTCAACCAGTCGATCATAAAAAGCTCCGGAATAAAAACCGAAAAAAGGATCATAGGCATAAATCTGTGGATAGATGTAAAGCCTGAACAATTCCACAAACAAAGAGAAAAGAGGAATAAAAAAAGCTGCTGCTACCCAGTACCATCTACGAGTGTAAACCCCTACCGCAAAACCTGCACTGGCAGCAAAAAAACCACTTAATACCGGATAGAAAAAGAAAAATTTTAAACCGCTCAACCAATTGCATTGTCCATTGACCAATCCGCTGATAACCATGACAACAAATGGGAAAGCAAGGAGAAGTAAGGAATTTACAACTGTGTGACCCCAAATTTCCCCAAGTCTGTAATTATTGTTTTTTTGTTTCTGAGTGTACCTGGTGGCCAGACAAACAACAGCCAGAGAATGGAAAAACGCCAACAACAAAGTTGATTCATAATCCATCAGATTTAGTAAAGGCAGATTGGCAAAAATTATTGCCAATACTGTCTCGGTAAATACAAAAAAATAAAAAAGCAGGCTCGAGCGGTTGAATTTAAAAAGTGATGATAAACAAATCATGGACTCTTTATACCACAAATCTTACTTTTTCAGACAAGCTTTTATTGTATTGAATAAATTCACCCGGGAAATATATTTGAAAAAAAATCTCAAGCCAAACTCCGTATCAACTACTACAATTCTATAGTTTTATTCAATACCCCGCTCTTAGCATAATAAACGGGATAATCTTCAAGTGTTTCCCAATTATCACTGGAATTGAACCGGACCAGCAGATAGAAAAAACGTCCCACCGGCACCTCAGGAACATTAAAAATAAAAGAATTGTCGACAGTTCTCTGAACAACAGTTACAGGCGGGAAAAGAACATCAGCCGTAATATCCTTCAGTCTCACCTGCAGCGGGGTACTATCTGCAGTAGTGATTGTTCCCTCCAGAGCATAAGTATCTTTAGGGGTTAACTGACATTGAATTTCCTGGTTTCCCGCACCAAATTCCAAGTCATCTTGAAAGTAGTCGTATGCGTAAATCGTATCATTATTTTTCAGATAAGCGACTATGGATAACTGCCTCCCTTTTCCGGCAGGAGCTACCAACTCCAATTCCACCACCTCCTGAGCACCCATCTCACCACTCCATGAATCTGACAGGGGCTCGGTAAAATCATCAGCTTTCAGGACCACATGAACCACAATATCACTTTCGGTCAGATCAACTGTTTCTGATTTAAGCCTGTTCATTGCTGGAAATTCCAGCTCCAGAACCAGATTGGCAGAATTAGCGTAATCGGTACTCTCTACAAAACAACCGGTATTGAAAATTATTGAAAATATTGCCAAAAATAATAGTTTTTTGCACATTTTGCTATTCCTGAACCATTTGAGGTAAATCGATCTTTATAATTAATTTGGTTGTAGGGGTTGGTTTGACACTGGTCTGATTACTATCATTGACATCTGAAGCTGAACTGGAACTTGAGCTGTTAAGACACATGGAACCACCTGCTCCAGAAGCACTCACTTCATCGCCTTTGCTTGCCCCCTCACCTTTTGATTTGCTGCTCCTGACAGAAGCAGGCAGGAAAGAGTTAATGTCAAGCTCGACCTGGGGATATAAAAAAACTGGCAAGGCAACCTGCAAAAAACCTGATTTCTGCTTTTTATTACGGGGAAAATGATATTTATTCTGATAGCAGTAACTCGCCAGCAACTGCTTGTTGCATTTTCCCTCCTTCAACTCCAGACAACTCTTTTCCTGGTCCAAAACCATCTGTCCGGAAATAAGACAGAGGCGACTGCTTTTGAACTTGAATTTTCCATGAATTACAGCAGGATTTTTTTTACTGGTTGCAACTTCTGAACCTGCCTGTTTTCCTTTCTGAACCATCTTTACCAACATTTTTTTGCGAACATTAGCCGGCAATTTGGTGGAAGCAGAGATTTTGAATTTATTAAAACCCTGCTTCAGAATAAAATTGGCCGAACCGATGGAAACCTTTAATCTGCCAGAACTTACTTCAAAGCTACCCTGCTTGAACATGGGAAAGTTATTTTTAAGAACTAGCAGGGAGTCATTACCGATATTGATGATGGTTTTATTTTGCAAAATAATTTTCAAGCTGGATTTTTTACCTGTCTTCACTAGCCAGGTATTGTCGGATTTTTGTTTCAGAACTGGATTACCTTTGCTTGCGATAACTTTGGGTTTCCCTGCAAAAGATGGAGTTACCGTTAAAATACTTACAATCAATGTCAGGGCAAGAATCATAATGACAACCTCCCTTGGATTCCCAGCATGGTGATAAATCTGTCATAATTAAAATAAGCAGCAGTAGACCAGTTGTTGGAATATTGCAATTTCAACTGCAGTTTGAAACGTTTTTTGCTGTCCAAATCCCTGCTGAGAAGAATTCCGGCACCAAAATCAAAATCAATTCTTTCTTTTCCGTCTTCGAGCCCCCAACTGTTATCGGCTCCCCCTGCAAAAACATCATCAGTTTCAAGAAAATATTTAAAATTACCAGAAATTGAAAAAACCAAATCTGTTTTATAAGGACCAATAAAAGAAGTTCCCAACCAGAATCCGGCAAAAAGATTTTTCCAGGCCGCCCATTTGGCATCCTGAAAACCTAAGTTAATAGAATTGAATATTTTGTTTTGTTTTTTGTTGAAAAAATAATTGCTCTGCTCCATGAGAGTAATCCCGAACCCGTTACGATCAATGTCTCTGAAAGTGGTGTAGTTGGGAGATAAAACAAAAGCATGGGATACATCAGAACTTACTACCTTTTTCCAGCCTGCCTGCAGCGAATGTCTTTCTGAGAACAAGAAAATGCTGTCTTCGAGGGGAATTCCATCTCCTCCATCAAGGGCAACCAGACTGAAATTGTAACCAATTTCCCAAAGGCGGTAATCACCTTCTTCCAGATAGATATGACGCCAGGAAGTTCCTGCAAACATGGCCGTTTTGGAAAAAGAACCGGTTATTTGGTTGGTAACATCATCCCAGGGAGAAAAATAACTTGAACGTAAAAAAGAAAGCTCGGCAGAAATTGAATTGTTGGGATTCCACCACAGATGAAGAGAAATATCATTAACCAGAGCTGCCTTTTGGTCTGCTTGTTCATAGATAATTCCATCGGTATTCATGGATGGGTTGGAATCCATCCCTGCATCAATCCGAATATTTGCTCCCCAACCATGCTTTAAGCCCAACTCCCTTTTATAGATAAGGTTGAGCATTTTGTCGAGACTTCGGGTTTTTTGAGTTTGATTCAATGAAAACAGTTGTTTCCTGGCTTGGGATAATTTTTTGAGGCGATAATTGCAAAGGGCAAACAAGAGACGGGCTTTTTTCTGAATTTCCTTATCCGTTTGTGAAGATTCGAGAATTTTTTCCAATAATTTGCGACTATTTTCATATTCTTCAATCTTCATCAAAGTATAAGCCAGATAAAATCTTGCCCTCTGATTATTCTGATTAAAAAACAAACAACGCTTAAAACTGCGCATGGCCCACATATACTTTTGCTGCTTCAATACCACCATCCCGAAAAGATAATAAATTTTTTCATTTTCATATCCTTCTGAAATGAGAGCCATCAAATCTTCTTCAGCTTTGCTGTATTTTTTGAGAGCCAGATAAGTCATTGCCCTCCAGAGAAGGACTTTATCTTGTTTGGTATTTGCCTGCAGTGCTTTGTCGAATCGCGATATTGCTTTTTGATATTGCTTTTGCTTGTACAAATACTGTCCCAGAGAAAAATTTCTGAAAAATTTATCCTCCTGGGCAGGAGAGATATTTATAAAACTAAACAGCAGGATAAAAATTAAGCTCATAAACTAAATCCAAAATTGTAAATTAACTGTTTTTAACCAGATTTTCCATTCAACTAGTTAAGCTACTTAACCAAGTGAAATTCTTCGAGTAAACGACTTTTGATTTCCGATTCACTTTTTTTGCCATGATATTTTTTGCCGTTGAGAAAAAGTGTAGGAGTTCCCTTTACTTTATATTTCAAGCCTTCCTGCTTTTCTTTGGCTACAATCCTTCTGACCTTTCGCGAATTCCAATCCTCTTTGAACTTTTTCACATTAAGACCGATCTTCCGGGCAAACCCCAAAATACTGCTGCGAGATTGGTTTTTTCTGTTTTCATACAAAATATCATGCATTTTCCAGAATTTTCCTTGCAAGGATGCAGCAACTGCTGCTGCAGAAGATAAAACAGAATTATCACCATGAGCCAGAGTGGGAAAATTTTTAAAACACAAAGTAATATTCTTGTCTTTTTTGGCTATTTTTTCGATTTTGGGCAGAATCTTGGAGCAATAGGGGCATTGAAAATCACCATAAACGGAAATCACTATTTTGGCTTTGTCAGGCTTACCCAAGCACTGCTTCAGGTTAGGTTTGATTTTGAATTTTCTGAAAGGATGCATGGTTTTGGCACGGTAAAGAACAGCCTTTTTAATATAAGCATCGGATTTGCCTTTGTTAACCAGTCTGACAACCATTCCAGAAACCAGTCTGGCTGTCATATTCTTGGGTTTTTTCTGCAGGCAGACTGCTAATTTATCGGAACACTTCCAATAGCAGTTGATTTCGTTCAACAAAGATTTCACTCTTTTCTTTTCCGAACTGCTGAGACTGGAAACATCGCCACCTTTGATGAGCTTCCATTTTACTTCAACTCCCCAGGCGGGAAAGGAAATAATTACCACGAGCAAAAGTGGAACCAGGAAAAACATCGTTTGAAATAACTTTTTAATTATTCTTTTTAATTTAAAATCATGCATTTTTATATCTCCTTAGTAAACCGTCAACTCCTATTCGTCCGTGATCAAAAAGCCAGACATATCCTCCTCCGATCAACATGAGAATATCTCTGACCAGGAGTGAATACCCGATTGTATCCTTGTGTTCTTCTAGTGCTTGAGCCCCTTGTTGGGTAAAACATCCACAACCGGTCATTTCAACCTCGTTGATAATAACGATGGAAAGAGCAGCAATAAAGATGAGAAGCATACCACACATAACCAGAGAACTGGCTCTGGTCCAGAATCCGAAGATCAGGGTCAAACCACAGATCATTTCGAGCCAGGGCAAAACGATGGCCATAAGATATATGTATTTATAGGGGACAATCTCATACATGGATATACTCCAGGCAAAATTCTCGGGGTTGACTATTTTAGGCCAGGCAGCGTAAATAAAAGTCACTCCTATAATAAGCCGGATTAGCAGTCCCAGGTAACTATGAAAATTAAGATTGATGAATTTTTCAGCATGAGTTTTCCAGGCAGTCATCATTTGTTCTCCAATTCAATAATATTTTTCAAATCACCCCGGTAAATATATACGTTGTCAAACCCTCTTGCATTCAATTCAGCTGCATTCCATTGCAATTTTTTGATATTTTCAGATTCGTCACCATTTTCAGTCACCACGATCAGATGTTTTTTCGAGGTGTTTTTCAGAGCAGTCAACACTTTTTTTTCTGGTGCCAAAAGCTTATCATGGGGAAAATTAATGCTTTCGGAGATTTTATTTTCCCGGGAATCAGGTTCTCTGATATCCACAAATAAAATATCGGCAAAATTTTCCTTGATCCAGTTCAAATCCTTATATTCCAAGGGATGTTTTTCCACTTTACGCCCGGAATCTTTCCAGACTTTGAAACCACCCTTTAAAATATGAACTCCCCGAATCTGTTCGTTCATTAGCAAACTGATCAATCTTTGGGCATTCTGAACTTTTTTGGAGCCGTAAACAATGATCCAGGTTCCCTTTTCAAGTTTCTTCAGAGGTTTTAAATTGGGATTATCCACAGGATACATGGGCATAAAAAAGGCTCCCTGAATATGACCCCTGACAAACTCATCCGCCATTCTGGCATCCATATATACAACTTTCTGGGAACCCCGAGGCAACTTGTCCAGAGTTATTTCGGGAAGTTCACCCAATACTTCCGGACAATCTGTGGAAACTTCAAAGGGGGTTTTGCGAATCAAGGGGATACCGTTGGAGTAAACATGGTTGAAACCAAAGGCAACCAACAAAGAGAAAAAGAAAATGCCAAAAGCCTTGAGAACTGAATATCCCAGTTCTTTAATCATTATATTGATTGTTATCTTTTTATTTTTCATAACTGACACCGAAATCTGTTATTGCAGAAATAAACTGCCTTTTGTAAACAAACAATTTCAAACTCTGAGAAGGGGAATCATTTAGAAGAGGGGCATCCCGAACCACTGCAACAGCAGCGAAAACCAAAATTGGAGATAGCCTGGGAACCCCAATTGGCTACATAATCACAACGATGCAACAATTCTGAATCACCGCAATTAAATGCACCACCTCTTCCGACTCCTCCCTGAACCCTCTCCCAGACATTACCATTAATATCAAAAACACCCTGAGGATTTTTGCAATTGGGGAAAGCCCTGGTGGGGGCTATATGAAAAGATGCTCCACAACTCTGATAACAATGTGGAAAAGGACAGGTGTCTTCACTTTCGCAAGCACTTCCCTCGTGACAATAACAAAAAGCATCTATCCCATTGCAGGCTGTTGCATCGTAGGTATTGCCATAGGAATAAACTGTGTCAGCTGCCGCTCCTTTGCAGGCTGTTTCCCATTCTAGGGACGAACACAGTCTTTTCCCAACTGCCTGACAGGCATTAGAAGCGTCTGTTAGAGAGACAGCACTCCAAGGCATGACATCGGGCACACTCTGAGCTCCCGACTGGATATCATTGCCCATGCTGGTCATGCTGGCATCAAAGCGAGAAGCTTCATATTTATCGATACAATAACTTGATTCAATTAAAACCATTCCTTCAGGACAATCACAGGTAAGTCCTTCATCAACAAGACCATCACAATCATTATCGAGATCGTCGCAGACTTCTTCGCCACCATTGGTAATTTCGCAGCAATATTCACAACCATCTGCAGGATCCTGATTCAGATCCTGGCAGTTTTCTTGACAGTCAGCCATATTACAGTTGCCTTCAACACAAAGAGCCTCGGCATTGTCAAATTCACATTTTTCACACAAAGGTCCACAACTCTCCGGAGTAACTTTCACTATATCTTCATCCACTTGTCCATCGCAGTCATTGTCTTTGAGGTTGCAAATTTCCACCCCACCGTTAGATTCTTCACATGTTTGAGATTCACAGCCATTGTCAGGATTTCCATCAACATCATAATAACCTGGTTGGCAGACAAAAATACAATCCCCGCCCACGCAAAGAGAATCTGCATTATCAGGTGATTCACATACTACATGGCAATCTCCGCAATTAAAAGGGTCTGAGGACAAATTGAAGTCTTCATCACTTCTGCCATCACAATCATTGTCGATGTAATCACAGATTTCCACCCCCTCATTGCTGATTTCACATTGATATTCGCAACCATCTTCCAGGATGGCATTGGCATCGTGCCAACCGTTTTCACAATTCTGAATAAGGCATTCCCCGTGAAAACAAATGGGATTAGCTTGGGGCAAATCCTTGCAACTCAAACAGCCAGGAGCAATTTCACAAAAGCTTTCCTTGCAATAACGCTCCAAAGAGCAATCCATATCAGATTCACAGGACAGATCTTTCTCATCGTCGTCCCGATATTGGGTACTGTTGATTAAGCAAGTTGTCATAAAAAAAATAGAAAACAACAATACAAAAATATATATTAAATACTTTAGGTTACGCACTTTACATGATTTATTTCTGAACATGATATCACCACTGCACAATCAACCTTTGTCAAATCAGGAAGATTTTATAAAATTCAATGTAAACAATTTGATTAGTATCAAACTAAGTTGTAACTGATAAAACAAATTTATCAACCAGAATTACAGGTTAGACAAGTCAAACTAATTTAGTAGTATTAAGTGGTAAAACCAGGATTTAGTTCCTTTTCTACCTTGTTCCATAACAACATTCTTTCTAAAAGAACCTGGTGTCGATTTTCCCTTTTATTACATGTTATTACAAATTTTAAATTTTTTTATTAAAATAGGATTATTTAGTTCCCGTCCCAGAAGTGGGGTTTTTGGCTGAATGAGAAGGTTGCCTCAGATGTGCGGAATAACTTCGCCGACATAGTTGACACTATTTCAAGAAGTTATGACAAAGCAGATGAGGTAAAATTCCGCATTCAGACGATGACAATTATTTTTGGGACGGGAACTACTTAATATGTTTTTCAAGCTTGGTCCAATTACTCAAACGATTACCGTTGACATAGACGGTAGGAGTTCCTGTGACAGAGCGCTTGCGTCTTTCCTGATCATCCTGCTGCAGTTGCTTTTTAACCCATGCAGATTGGACACAATTTTTCAATTTGCCCTCTTCGATTTTTATCTTTTTGGCAATGGCCGAATAATCTATTTTCATTCTGCGGCCCCAAGAAAAAAGTACAACTGAAGCAGGCCAAAACTGATTGTATTTGTGGGCACACAGAGCCACTTTTGCTTTTTCTTTGGCTCCTTTGTGGAATTTAAGAGGCAACTGGTAAACAATCAATTTGGCCTTCGACTTGTTTTTCAACATGACCATTATTGTTGTCTTGAAAAACTTTTGGCAATAGGGACATTCATAATCCCAAAACACTTCAATCAGATTAGGGGCATTTTGCTTACCAAGACGAGGGTGACCCTGGTATGAACCCACTGGTAATCCCGAATAGACTCCACCTGAGTTACTGTTTTCTTTAGTTTGAACAGCGACATTGCGCTTATGAGTCGGAGTTTTGGGAACTTTAATCTTTTCTTTTTTCAGGTATTCACTCAATTTGACAGGCTCATCCTGCACCGTTTTTGTTTTCTTCTCAGAAGTGCATCCTCCTGAAAACCCCACAATCGATAACACAGCAATCAACACGATTATTTTTTTCAATTTATTTCCTTTCCTGAAACTATTTGGAACTAATTACTAAAATCAAACCAGCATCAATCTTTGATGCTTGATTTCTGCAGCAGCAGTCTCTTTGGCTCTGATTTTCCTGAGTTCTTCCAGAGGGAGTAATTTGCCTTTGAGTCTGTCAATATATAAAATACCGTTTAAATGGTCAATTTCATGTTGAAAAATGCGCGCTTCCCATCCAGATGTTTTATAATGGATCGCATTTCCTTCAGGAGTATTGTATTTCACTTCCACCCGCTTCGAGCGTGCCACTTTACCACCATAGCCTTTAATACTGAGACAACCTTCATAACCATCAACTTTTTCTTTGGAAAAGTGGATAATTTCCGGATCCAAACAGCAAATAATCTCTTTGGTTTTGTTTTGTTTTTCCACCAGAATCATTTGACGTGAAAAACCAATCTGTGGTGCTGCCAAACCAACTCCTCCGGAATGATTTAAAGTAATCCGCATGATCTTTTCCAGCCTGGATATATACTTATCTTGCGCTGGAACAAAGGACTTGGCTTTTTGTCGCAGCACTCCTTTCAGGTCGGGATTTTCAAGCTTATATTGAACAATGTCCAGAGGTGGTTTTGCTTTTAGCAGCCATGACTTTTCCGATTCCAACAAAGACAGGGTTTGTTGATTTCCCCTCTGAAGACCTGAAGAACAAGCGGGCAGAAATAATCCTGCCAGAGAAATAGAAATAAAATTTCTCCGACTCAATTGTAATTTTATCATCTTGACGTCAACACCTTTCATCTCAGGTTGTAATTAACTTTGACTTTACCCATAAACTGTATAATGCTTAACCAATATTTTTGAACTGAATCATACCATATATAGGAGAAAAATATGCTTAATTTCCTTGAACGAAAAAAAGTAATTTGCTGCTTTCCTGTACTTTTGAGCTCTCTGTTGCTTATCTCAAATTGTTCCAAGTCTGACAAAGAACAATCTGATAAAACCAAATCCGGCTCCAAAAAAACAAACAAAAAGAAAAAAATAGACACGGTAAAATTGCAGAAGAAAAAGGTAACCAAACAAGATGCCCACAAAGTAGTTGAATATCTGCTCGCAAAAGAATACGACAAATATGCGGATAAATTTGACGAACGCATGAAATTAGCTCTTGATGCCAAAAAGCTTGAATCACTCTGGAAAAAAATTCTGATTAAATCAGGTCAACCAAATAAAATTAACAAGATCGAAAAAAAAGATTTTGGCAAATATGTGCTCTTTCAGGTTGAAACCCTTTTTGAAAAACAAAATTCCCTGATTAAAATCACCTACAACCTGCAAGGGCAAATCTCAGGGCTCTATATCGCTCCCCTTGCCGATAATGATTTCAAGTACACATCTCCCAAATATGCCAACCCTGGAAAAATAGCTGCCAAAAAGATGAAATTGGGCTTGGAAGACTGGAAGCTGGACGGCATTCTAACCTGTCCCGCAAAAGGAAAAGATTTTCCCGTAGTCATCCTCATTCACGGAAGCGGTCCCAACGACAAAGATGAAACCATTGGCAAAAACAAACCTTTCAGGGATCTGGCGGAAGGTCTCGCCAGCAGGGGCATCTGTATTTACCGCTATGAAAAAAGAACCAAACAATATCAGAATAAATACATGAAAAAACTTGAACTGATTAAAAGGATAACCATCAAAGATGAAATTATGGACGACGCTCTGGCAATCGCTGCTCATTTCAAAAATGAAGATAAAATTAATCCTGCAAAAATCTATCTGCTGGGACATTCATTAGGGGCTTATATCATGCCCAAGCTTCTGAAAAAAAGTGATTCTATTGCAGGTGCAATCATGCTGGCAGGCTCTGTACGCCCTTTGGAAGAGCTTTATCTTGATCAAGTCACTTATCTTGCCAAACTTGATGGAAAAATTGATCAAAAAGAAAAAGCCAGGATCAAAAAAGTGAAAAAGCAGGTAGAACTGGTAAAAAATGGCAAATTCGATAAAAATACTTCCCGGGAAGATCTGCCCTTAGGTTCCTTTCCTGATTATTTTCTTTATCTCAAAGATTACAAGCCTCTGAAAATTATTTCAGAAATTGAAATCCCCATTTTGATTTTGCAGGGAGGAAGAGATTATCAGGTTACAGCCAAAGACGAATTCGTCCACTGGCAGAAATTAGCAAAAACCAAGAAAAATATAACCACCCAGCTTTTCCCTGCTCTCAACCATCTTTTTATTGCCGGGAAAGGCAAGTCAAATCCCGAAGAATATCAAAAAGAAGGTCACATCTCTGCCAAAGTTATCACTACAATCCATGAATTCATTATTCCTCCCTCGAAAGATAAATAACTTTTATCCAAGTTTACTTCTCTTCTTTTTAATTTGAGAATTATTTCACCATAACTATTTACCTCAATC
>JAQICJ010000018.1 GCA_027858615.1 Deltaproteobacteria bacterium | reverse complement strand
AGTGTCAACTATGTCTGCGAAGTTACTCCTCGCATCTGAGGCAAACTTCTCATTCAGTCAAAAACCCCCATTCTGGGATGGGAACTATTTAGATTATTTTAAAAACAGGATATCCATCTTGAGGTCTCCAACTCAATTCTGGGGAGAACAGATCTGTTTTTGCTTAAAAAATACTTGACTTGCAGTGCCAAATAACTATTCTCCATCTTCGTGTTCGATGTTGGGGGTGAGATCATACCTGATCGAAACCCGGCAAGAATCCAAAAACAGAGCAGATTTATGAGAATGGTCTCAGTTCTGTTGTTGTTTTGGCCTCTGTTACAATTTGTAAATAGAGGTTTTTAAGCCTTGTATATTGCAAGGGAAGGACTCAACAATCGAAAATTTCCTGATTGCAGGAAAAGGAGAATAGTTAATGTTTGCAATTATTAATACCGGCGGAAAACAGTATAAAGTAAAAAAAGGCGCCAAGGTCAGAGTCGATCGTCTCAAAGGTGAACCAGGTACAAAGATCGATTTCAATGAAGTTTTACTTGTATCTGATGATAAAGACATTAAAATAGGTACTCCCTATCTTAAGGGAGCAAGTGTTTCCGGTGTAGTAAAACGCCAGGACAAAGCCAAAAAAATCATTGTTTTCAAGTATATACGTCGCAAGAATTCTTCCAAGAAGATCGGTCACAGACAATATTTTACCGAGTTGGAAATTACAGATATCAATTATTAAGGAGAAATATAATGGCTCATAAAAAAGGTCAGGGTAGCACCCGTAACGGTAGAGACAGTAATCCTCAATATCGCGGTATTAAACTGTTTGCAGGACAGTCGGCTAAAGCTGGTTCCATACTGGTAAGACAACTGGGAACCAAAGTATATCCTGGTGAAAATGTTGGAATGGGTAAAGATTATACTCTTTTCGCCCTTAAAAACGGAACAGTTCAATATGACAGGTTTGGCAAAAACAAGAAGAGAGTCAGCATAGTCTGAGCTTTTAACAGTAAACTCAATCGAGAGTGGTTGTTTTACGATTGTTTATTCAAATAATCGATCAAATCTTAAATCTGCAAATCCTGTTTGGGATTCAGATCAGTAAAAGGTTGTTCTGAATTGTTTTGCCAGAAAACCATTAAATACTGCAATCCTGAGAATTTAACACCAAAAACAAAGATCCAGTCAATTCGTCAAAATTACCCACAGGGGGTAAATTATTTTCCGGTGAACCGGGATCAATATAGCAGAGTTCAAGATGAAAATTCTTGATTACAATTATCTGGGCTATGAGTTTTTGCTGTCTGAAAAACTCAAATCAACCAATGATTGGTTGAAAAAGCATTTGAAAAAACACGGTTCCCAAAATATTGCCATTTGTGCTCTTGAGCAGCTCGGTGGGAGGGGACGTGGCAACAACACTTGGGTTTCTCCCAAAGGCGGACTCTATTTTACTATAAGTTATCCTGCAGAAAATCTGAAAAACATGGATCTTCTGGGACCGGCTGCAGGTCAACTTCTTCTTTCCTGGCTCAAGGATAATTTCAATTTAAATCCCCAAATTAAATGGCCCAACGATATTCTCATAAATAACAAGAAATTAGCGGGATTTCTGTTGGAAAATATAAGTACGGCAAACGGCAGAGTAATTATTTTGGGATTGGGGATGAATGTTAAAGTTGTTCCGGAACAGAATCAGCGTTTTTTCTTTCCCCCGGTTTCATTGTCGCAACTTGTTCCTGATTCCCACTTTGAAATTCCGGAAGTTTTTCTGGAAATAGCGAAAAAATTCACCAGGTTGAACCAGTTTTCCGCCTATAACAGAGAAGAGATCAGGGAAAAATCAATAAAAAACAGTGCAACAATCGGTAAAGTTGTTAATATTATCCTCCCGAACGGTAAAACGGTCAGTGGCAAAGCCTGCGGACTGACCGATGATTTTTCCCTGCTGGTTGATACTGGGGATGAGTCTGTTCGCATAACTGCAGGTGATTGTTTTCACAAATGTTCAAAAGTAGATGGAGTTAACAATGAATGATGGTCTTTTTATTACAGCAACCGGAATGGGAGTGGTTTTCAGTGTTTTGATCATAATTATGATCTCTGTGATTGTCCTTTCCGCATTAGAACCCTTCTTAAACAGATTATTCAAGGTAGAGCCTGAATTTGTCAGACCTGTTCGCAAAAAGGCTGCAGCCAAAACAACCATTACCGATGATGAACAGGCAGCTATCAAAGCCGCCTTGGCTCATCAC
Organism: Deltaproteobacteria bacterium; assembly: GCA_027858615.1. Classification (GTDB taxonomy): domain Bacteria; phylum Myxococcota_A; class Polyangia; order HGW-17; family HGW-17; genus JAQICJ01. Next base: position 17,316 of record JAQICJ010000018.1, on the reverse strand, counting down.
ACCGGAATGAAAGTTGATAGTTTCGATTTGAAAATTAAATAATAATAAAAATATATACTTATAAATTCAATTTGATTTTCTCTGGACAGGTTCAGCCTTTTCCTTGAATTTCATGAAAGATCTCAAGTTAGGAGTATTCAAATGGTAAGAATTACTGAAACAATACTTCGGGACGCTCATCAGTCCCTTATTGCCACTCGCATGAAAACAGAAGATATGATCCCAATTCTGGAAGAACTGGATAAGGCAGGTTTCCATTCTCTGGAAATGTGGGGAGGAGCTACTTTTGACAGTTGTCTTCGTTTTCTGGCAGAAGATCCCTGGGAAAGACTCAGAATTATCAGGGAAAAAGTAAAAAACACCAAGTTGCAGATGTTGCTCAGAGGACAAAATGTTGTGGGTTACAGGCATTATGCTGATGATGTTGTATATCGCTTTGTCGAGCTGGCGGCAAAAAACGGAATTGATATTTTCCGAATTTTTGACGCTCTCAACGATATCAACAATATCAAGATTGCCATGAAAGCAGTAAAAGAAAGTGGCAAGCACATTCAGGGCTGTATTTCTTATACCCTTTCTCCTGTTCATACTGAAGAGCGTTATCTTACCTTTGCCAGAAAACTCAAAGATCATGATGCAGATTCCATTTGTATCAAGGATATGGCCGGACTCATGACTCCGGATGCAGCCTATTCTCTGGTCAAGAAATTAAAAGAGCAGATTGAGCTTCCGGTTCAGATACATACACATTGCACTTCCGGTCTTGCCATGATGACCTATTTCCGAGCAGTTCAAGCCGGAGCCGATGTTTTGGATTGTGCTCTTTCTCCCTTCGCCTGGGGTACTTCTCAACCTCCTACAGAAAGTATTGTGCACGGACTCAAAGGCACCAAATGGGAAAGTGAAGTAAAATCTGAAAAATTAATTCCTCTTACTGATTATTTCAAAGGAATTAGAAAGAAATATCAGACCCTCATCAATCCAATCTCTGAAAGAGTTGACGTTGATGTTCTGGCCTATCAGATTCCTGGAGGCATGCTCTCCAATCTCGTCAGCCAGTTGGAAAAACAGAAAAAACTCGATAAATATGAAGAAGTCCTCAAAGAAGTTCCCAAAGTGCGTAAAGAACTGGGATATCCTCCTTTGGTGACTCCCACCAGTCAGATCGTTGGTACCCAGGCTGTGATGAATGTACTTTCCGGTGAACGTTACAAGATGATAACCAAAGAAACAAAGAACTATGTAAAAGGCATGTATGGCAGAACTCCTGCCAAAATTTCTTCTGAAATACAGAAGAAAATTATTGGAGATGACGCACTCATCAAGGGTAGACCTGCAGACAGTCTTGATCCCGAACTTCCTGAGATTGAAAAGCAATATAAAGACATAATCAAAAAACCCGAGGATGTTGTTTCCCTGGCATTATATACCGAAGTTGCTGCCAAGTTTCTCAGAGGTGAAACCGAGCCTGAGGCCATCCCTGAGAAAAAAGAGACCTCTTCAGCTCCTTCTGTCAAAAGTTCAGGAATATCCGGTTCTGCAGCAAGTTCAGGCAGCTACACAGTGGTAGTTAACGGCAAAAGCTTCAATGTTGATGTTATCCCTGCCGGCAACGGTCAGGCTCAGGTCTCAAGCACAGTTCAAACTGCAGCGGCCAAGCCCCAAGCTTCAGGTGGCACCGAAGTCAAAGCTCCTCTCCAGGGCAATGTCTGGAAAATGCTGGTATCTCCCGGAGATCTGATTGAAGAAGGAGAAACCTTGATGATTCTGGAAGCCATGAAGATGGAGAATGAAATATCGGCTCCTGTTTCGGGAACTGTTAACGAAGTCTTTGTCAAAGAGGGAGATCTGGTTGAAGCTGATGATCTTCTTGTAGAGATTGGATAGGAGAATTTTATGTTAGGTTTCGACCAGATTATAAATTCGCTGGGTTTGGTTAACATTTCCTGGGGACAAAGTGCGATGCTTCTGGTTGCATGCATCCTCCTTTATCTTGGAATTGCCAAACGTTTTGAACCTTTGCTGCTTATTCCCATTGCCATGGGTGTTATTTTAGTTAATGCTCCTTTGGCTGGTATTATGAATCATCCCCCTCTGACTGGTCCTTTTATCCCTGAAAATATTAATATTTGGGGGGTTTTGTATGTAGTTTATTTCTGGGGAATCAAGTCAGGTCTTTTCCCGTTGCTTATTTTCATGGGTGTCGGGGCCATGACCGATTTCGGTCCTTTGATTGCCAATCCCAAAACCGTCTTGCTGGGAGCGGCTGCTCAATTTGGTATTTTCATGACTCTCCTGGGGGCGATTTTTCTGGGATTCAATCTTAATGAGGCTGCTTCCATCGGAATTATCGGCGGGGCTGACGGACCCACCGCTATTTTTACAACTTCCAAACTGGCTCCTCATCTGCTCGGTCCTATTGCCGTGGCCGCCTATTCCTACATGGCTCTGGTTCCCATCATCCAGCCTCCAATCATGCGGCTTTTCACTACTGAAGAAGAAAGAAAACGCAAGATGAAACAGCTTAAACCTGTTTCCAAGCGAATAAAAATTATTTTTCCCATCATGGTAACTTTTATTACTATCTTTTTTATTCCAAGTGCTGTGCCTCTGGTTGGAATGCTCATGTTCGGCAATCTGCTGAAAGAATGCAAAGTTGTAGACCGTCTCTCCAAAACCGCTGAGAATGAACTTATCAATATTGTTACCATTTTGCTGGGGATCTGTGTTGGTGCCACCATGGACGCTCATACTTTCCTCAATTTAAGGACTATCAAGATAATCGTTCTCGGTTTGGCTGCATTCAGTGTTGGAACAGCATCCGGGTTGCTTTTTGGCAAATTGATGGCTGCTGTATCCAAGGAGGAAATTAATCCTCTCATCGGAGCAGCGGGAGTAAGTGCAGTGCCTATGGCTGCACGTGTAGCCCAAAAAGTTGGACGCGAAGCTGACAAAAATAATTATCTTCTTATGCACGCGATGGGTCCCAATGTGGCAGGAGTTATAGGATCTGCCATTGCAGCCGGAGTACTGATCGCCTTTGTAGGTGGGTAATCCAAATTTTAACGGATAATCAATTATGAATAATTACGACAATAATTATCCAAGGGTAATTCTGGCCTCGACTTCCAAGTACAAAAAGCGTTTGATGTCGAGGTTGTGTATTGAATTTGACAGCGTTTCCCCAAGAGTAGAAGAAAAAATAGACCTTGAAGAATCTCCAGAATCAAATATTCTCAGATTGTCCCGGGAGAAAGCAACAGCTGTTGCCGCCAATAATCCTGATGCAGTGGTTATTTCTTCTGATCAGGCTGTTGCACTCGAGGGTAAGCTTTTTGGTAAGCCTCAAACCTTCGAAGGCGCCAAAAAACAATTGCTGAAGCTTCAGAGCAACACTCACAAGCTTATTACCGCTGTTACTGTTATCCACGGAGACAAGAGGGAATCTTCCCTTGAAATTCATCATATGACCATGAAACCTCTGAAAATTGGTGAAATTGCAAGGTATCTTGTTAAGGATCGTCCTCTCGACAGCGCTGGTTCTTATAAAATTGAAGGCTTGGGTATTTCGCTTTTTTCTTCAATATCCGGGAATGATCCTGTTGCCATAATGGGACTGCCCATGATAGCTCTCATTAAAATTCTCAAAAATTTCAAAGTTGATATTCCCTGAACATGAAGATATGCTCTTTCCATGAGTTCCACATCAAGGAAAAAAATCCCCAGTAAAAAATCTTTTCTCCACAGCAGATATTTGTTGCCGGTCCTGCTTCTGGCAGGGGCAACTTCCGGTTTTGTAACCGGTGGTTTTTTTGGTCACCACTGGGTGGCTGAAGATTGGCCATTTTTTACCGGTCTTCTTTCCCTCATTGGGGATGTGTTCATGAATCTGCTTAAGATGCTGGTTGTACCATTTATTGTTACTTCCATGATTCTGGGCATGACTTCCATCAAAGACAGTGCTAACACTGGCAGTATCTTCAAAAAAACCTTCATTTATTATTTTTTAACCACCTTTTTGGCGGTAATTCTGGGGATAGTTCTGGTACAGACAATAGAACCGGGTTCCAGAATAGATTTGGCAAATGTTGCTGTTCAAAAGACTGCCCAGACTCAATCCTTGCAGTGGTACGATGCTCTTTTCCAAACAGTACGGTCTCTTTTTCCCCAGAATATTTTCAAAGCAGCTGCCGAAGGTGAAATCCTCGGCTTGATTACGTTTTCCCTTATTTTTGGTTTTATTCTCAATACCCTCGGAAGTAAAGGCCGCCAGTTGACAGAGTTGGTTGAAACCATCAACGATGTTCTGATGATTTTTGTCAAGGGAGTTATCTGGATCGCACCCCTCGGTGTTTTTGCTCTGGTAGCTGATAAAACCGGAAAAGCAGGTGGCTGGGATTCTGTAATTCGTGATTTGACTGCTTTGAGTTACTATTTTACAACTGTGGTTGTTGCTCTTGCTATTCATGGAATATTTGTGCTTCCCCTTTTGCTTTTCCTTTTTACCGGCAAAAACCCTCTGCGCCATCTCCAAGATTTTTCTGAGGCTGTGATTACAGCATTTTCCACAGCTTCCAGTGCGGCAACTTTGCCAATTACTATTGATGCAGCCATAAATAACGGCGGTTACAGCAAGCAGACAGCTCGTTTTGTTTTGCCCTTGGGGGCGACGGTCAATATGGATGGAACCGCTCTTTATGAAGCAGTTGCTGTTATCTTTATCTGTCAGGCTTATGGAATAGAACTATCCCTGGCAAAAATCATGATTCTTGCTATTACCGCGACCTTGGCGGGGGTTGGAGCTGCAGCCATTCCCCACGCCGGCCTTGTAACCATGGTTATGGTTTTTGGGGCAGTTGATGTTTCGCCGGAAATAGCCCAGAAAGGAATAGCCACAATTCTTGCAGTAGATTGGATTTTGGACCGCTTTCGCACTTCTGTCAATGTCTGGGGAGATACCATAGCCACTGCAATAGTAGATAAATCAATGACCAAAGAGGATACAGCCGAATCTTCCGCTTGATCTTGTTTTTAACTTCCAGATTCAGTAATTTTGATACTTTTTGACAGGAGGAGCCTTTATGGAGGCCCATTTTAAATTCAGGAAAAAGAATTATCTATTACTGGAAAAATTGCAGAATTCTGTTATTTAATAACAGATGAAGTTATAGTCTTCTTATTTCAAAGGATTATTTTTATGCTTAACAAATTATTTTACAAAATGTTTTTATTAATTATCGGTTTAACCCTGATTCTGGTTGCTTGCGAAGAAGAAGGAAAAAAGTATTCAGTCTGTGAAAATCTTGAAACAAGAGAATTCGACAAAAATGTGGAGCGGTATCCCTGGGCCGCTGAAGAAAAATTTTACAAAATGGATCCAGTGGATTTATGCAATAAAACCCATCAGGTATACAGCGAAGTGGATCAATCCGAAAAAGTTGACAATCCTTTGGGGATTATTTCACCCCATGCTGGTTGGCAATATTCAGGTATTGTAACTGCGACTGCTCTGGAGATGGTACAAGTTCCTGATCTGGTTATTTTGCTTGGCAACAATCACAAGGATAATGGCAGGCCTTACGCGGTATGGACTGATTTGCCCTGGGCATTTCCCTTTGGTAATGTGTCGGTGGATCAAAATTTAGCAGAACAATTTGTTGATGAAGTTGATTTGTTAGAAGCTGACCATGCAGCCCATCTCCAAGAGCATTCCAATGAAATCCAGGTAGTTTGGTTGCATCATAAAAATCCAGATTTGAGAATTGTTCCAATTGCCATTGATAATACCGGCAATGTGCAGGATTTGCTGGATATTGGGGAACAGATTGCTGGTGTTCTGGAAAATGTAGACGAGCCTTATCTGATAATTATGTCAACGGACCTGACTCATTATAAAAATTATGAAACGGTTGAAGAGCAGGATCAGCAGATGATAGATGAAATGCTCAAGCTAGATCCAGAAGCTTTGTTTCTATTAGTAAAAAATAACTCAGATTTGAATATGTGCGGATTGGAGCCGGTAGTTGCAGGAATGCAGGCTATTCTTACACTAGGAGCGTCCAAAGCTGTTTTGGCAAAATACAGAACCAGTTACGAGGCTTTTAATTCCAACCCAGATAGTACAGTTGGTTATGCTTCCATTGTTATAACTAAATAGTTCTCATTTATTCAGCAAAGCCATCACCAGGGTAATCTACTGGCAAATCCAGATAGGAAATTGCTTTGAGAATAGTGATGGCAAAATGATCCATATAGTCTGTGCGAATGTAATGTCGACTTATGGAACTGGCCTCTTTCCAGTGGGAAAAGTGATAAGCCCCTATGGCTCTTTCAGGATCTATGAGGTCGTATTTGTCTACGTTGGACACACGGTATTGCAGATTTATCAGAAAATGTACTCCAAATCTCCCGGCTCTGTGATATTTTTCCATTTTTTCTTGATCACCTCTGGCTTTGGCGAGACGATAAGCATCAAGAATTCCCTCTAACATGCTGGCAGCACTCCAAGTGGGTGGTTTGTCACTTCTTCTTTTAAAGCCTCCAATATAATCGACTCTGTCGGTGGGTTGATATTGATCGGATTCCATATAATCTGCCATTTCATAAACCCATTCTTCCATTTCCGGATCAGGTCTTTCCAGCAGAAGAGAAACAATTGGACCTGTTGCCCAGGAAACAAAGTAGATATCATCGCTGAAATGTGCTTCAGTGTGGTAATAGTTGTAGTAATAATTGGCTGCAGCTTCAATTTTGTTCAAATATCTTTCATCTTTTGTGTAGCGATAGAAACGTTCTAGAGCAACCAAAGCCTGGCCAACAGCAAATTCGGAATAACTGCTGCCACATTCGTTATTGTGAGGATACTGATTGTAGATGCAACCACTTTCATCAACCTGATAGAGAAAATATTCTCCAATTTTATCAATGTCTTCCCTGAATTCTTCTGCTTCCATTATATCTTCAAATTCAATCAGACAAAAGGCAAGGAAAGCGGTTCTGGCCAGGGAGCCAGCATGAGCGATAGTAGTTTGAGTATCTGCAGTAACGGTGTCACTAAGGCTTCCCATGTTAACCTTAATTGCTCTATAGGCAGCAAGTAAAAATTCCCGGTGTTGCAAAAAGCGGTGGACGAGAAGTTGAGACCAAGCGGTGGCAAGCATTTGGATTGTTGAGGTAGTATCAGTAGTTTCTCCGGTTTTAGCATTCCAGTCATAAAGATAGTTGCCAGAAGGCAGTTGATTTTTCAGTAGCCAATAGTGAGCAATGGAAACAGAATAGAGAATGGATTCATCTCCATTGTCCTGCCCTGATATTTCCAAAGGTAGTTCTACTTCGCTCCACTCGGATATATCTTCCGGAATATCAGTTTCACACTGAAGAGAGTTTTCCTGTTTGTAATTTTCTGCCTCGGGCCAATCCTTGAGATAATCAGAAGGTGCTTTTTCATAATCCTCACAGCTGGCAAGAAAAGCGAACCAGATCATAAGAAAAAAAATAAACCCATTTTTAAATAAATAAGACATAATAATCTCCAAAAGGAACTAACTGTTAATACAAACTAAATTTGTAGCATTTTAACATGCCAAATCTTATTGTCGAACATTTTTTATAATTACGCACTGGTCAGTATTTCCACACTGACCTGGTCGATTTTTGAATTTTAACTGGAAACCTTGTTATTTCAAACCAACTATAAATGAAAAGTAGGCGAAATCGATTTTTTGAATTAGTAATAGAAAATAACCATGGGAGTTGGTAGGATTGATTTTGCCATAGTGTTTGAGATTTAAGAAATTGGCATTCATGCAGTTGTGTGAAGGAAAAGTAAAAATGAAAAAGAAAATTCCAAATATATTGATTGTTATTCCAGCCAGAGGAGGTTCTAAGGGTATCCCTCATAAAAATGTGCGCTTGCTGGGAAATTATCCCCTGATTTGGTACAGTATTCATAATGCGAAAGAAAGTAATTATGATCCTGTGGTTGTTGTTTCTACTGACAATAAAGAAATTTCAGGATTGAGTGAAAAATATGGGGTTCAAGTTATTGCCAGGCCCAAAAGTTTGGCTGAAGACAACGTAACTTTGGATCCAGTAGTTCACCACGCAGTAAGAAAAGTGGAAAACCAAAGTGGAAAATTATTTGATCTGGTAATTACTATGCAACCTACTTCTCCCCTGCTGACTACTTTCACTTTGGACAAAGCCATAGAAAATTTTATTGAAAATGATTTTGATACTGTAATCAGTGGGGTCAATCGTCCTCACTTGAGTTGGACTCGCCGGGATGGAGATTACTATCCCCTTTATAAAAAGCGTTTGAACCGTCAATATCTTCCTGCCCATATACAGGAAACAGGAGCCTTTGTTATTTCTAAAAGAGAGCATGTTACTCCTGCAAGTCGTATCGGACCCAGAGTCTCACTGTTTGAGATTCCTGAGGAACAGGCTATAGATATTGATACCTCTCAGGATTGGTGGGTGGCTGAAAAGGAACTCAACAAAAAAATAATAATGTTCAGGGTCGAAGGATATTCAAAAATTGGTTTAGGTCATATCTACCGATGCTTGTCTTTGTTTTTCAAGCTTATTGACCACGATGTGTTTTTTGTGTTGAGTTCAAAATCCGATTTGGGAATAGCCAAGATAAAACAGAATCATATACCTTATGAGGTTATCACTGATAATTCCCAGGTAACAGAACTGATCAGACAACGCAATGTAGACATTGTTGTCAATGATATACTTGATACAGACGCTGATTACATTAAACAAATACTGAGCACCGGGGTCAGAGTAGTTAATTTTGAAGATCTGGGTTCTGGGGCCAATTTAGCTCATGCAGTTATTAACGATCTTTACGAAAAACAAAAAGATGGAGATCATTATTATTGGGGGAGCAAATATTATTGTATTCGGGATGAATTTCTTCTTGCAAATCACTACAAATTTAAAAAGAAACCCAAAGAAATTCTTGTTTTGTTTGGGGGAACCGATCCTGCAGATTTGACCATGAAATTACTGAATGTTGTAAATGAGATGAAACTGAAAGATCTTCATTTTACATTCATAGTGGGTATGGGATACGGCAATGTCAGCAAATTGAAAAATATAGTTAAAAAAAATAAACTCAATGTTGAAATAATTCAGTCTGTTAAATTCATGACTAGATACATGGAAAAAGCCGATCTGGCAATTTCAAGCCAGGGTAGAACAATGCTGGAGTTAGCTTCAATGGCTGTGCCTACAATACTATTGGCTCAAAATAAAAGGGAACTTCACCACGAATTTGGTTATTTGAAAAATGGCTTTCTCAACCTGGGAATTGGCAAAGATGTAAATATCGCTACTATTACTGAAACTGTTAAATGGCTCGTGAATACTCCTCAAATAAGAAAACAAATGCACAATCAGATGTTGAGCTTTGATTTAAAAAAAGGCATAAAACGAGTTCTCAAAGTTATTTTTGAGGAGGATTATTAATGGATATTTTCAAAAAAGCACAGAAACAAGGTTATTTCCTGATAGCTGAAATTGGTGTAAATTATTATGATATTGCTCAAAAAATGGGGCTTAATTTGATTGATGCCGCTAAATTGATGATTGATAAAGCCAAAGAAAGTGGTCTGGATGCAGTAAAGTTTCAGTCTTACAAGGCGGAAAAGCTGGCTTCAAAGTATTCCCCTTCATATTGGGATACAAAGGAAGAAAAAACTACTTCCCAGTTTGAATTGTTCAAAAAATATGATTCTTTTGGTTATGAAGAATATAAAGAACTTGCACTTTATTGCAGAGAAAAGGAGATTGTTTTTCTTTCAACACCTTTTGATTTTGAATCTGCCGATTATTTGGAAGAACTGGTTCCGGTTTACAAAATATCATCATCTGATATCACTAATGTGCCTTTTATCAGGCATATTGCAGGAAAAAACAAACCAATACTTCTTTCTACTGGAGCTTCCAATCTGGATGAAATAAAACGGGCTGTTGATGAAATAAAACAGACAGGTACAGGAAAGTGTGTTCTTATGCATTGTGTTTTGGAATATCCAACACCCTTCGAGCATGCTAATCTCAATATGATTTCAAGCCTCAAAGAAGAATTTCCCGATTTTTGGATAGGATACAGCGATCATACTCGCCCTGATGCAAATATGGATGTGCTTAAAACAGCTTGGATTCTCGGTGCAGTTTTTATTGAAAAGCATTTCAGTCTTGATAAATTCATTCCGGGTAATGATCATTACCACTCAATGGATTTTAATGATGCAGTCAAGTTGACCGAGCAGCTTCCTTTTCTGGTGAAAATACGAGGAGAGAGTAACAAAAAATGTTTGGACTCGGAAAAACTCTCGCGACTCAACGCCAGACGCTCCATTGTGGCGGGGGTTGAAATCAGTGCTGGCGATACCATTGAACGGAAGATGCTTGTTTTCAAAAGACCCGGTACCGGAATTTCTCCAGATAAGATCGATAAAGTAATTGGAAAGATTGCAAAACACCCAATAAAAAGCGATGAGATTTTTACTTGGGATCTGTTGGATTAGGATTTTGAATAAATAATGTATACAGTTTTGACAGGGCAAAAAAAAAATATTGGAGATTTTATAATTACCCAACGTTGTCGGGTTTTATTGAAGCACCATCGACCAGATCGAAACCTTTTCCAACTTCCCCACTGGGAGTCTCTAGAGGACAACCTTGACAGGATTAATCAGGGAAAGGCATTGATTATTATGGGAGGTCCCGGTTATCAGCCGGGTTTTTATCCCCACGTATATAAATTTACAAAAGATATCAATAAGATCAAGGTGCCAGTAATTCCCATGGGTTTGGGTTGGAAGGGAGCTTATGGCTCTTACAGTGAGCTTGATTCATATAGATTTACTTCATCTTCTCTTGAGCTATTAAAACGCATCAGTTCCCAAAGTCAATTTCTCGGGTGCAGAGATTATTTCAGTGTTGAAGTTTTGAAACGGCATGGTATTGAAAATGGATTAATGACAGGTTGTCCTGTTTGGTATCATCTTGATTCCATAGGTAAAAAAATGTCACTGCCCCATGAGATTAAAAAAGTGGTTTTTACTCCTGCCCAGAAACATATCTTGCAAAAACAGAGTATAACTGTCATGGAAACACTAGCAGAGCTTTTTCCTGAAGCAAAACTCTATTGCTCTTTTCATCGTGGTCTCAAAGCCGATGATGAATTTACCCCAAGCAAAGATGAAAAAAATAACCGGTTACTACAGCAAAAAGCTCTAGAAAATGGTTTTGAAGTTGTTGATACATCATTCAATCTTGATCGGATAAAATTTTACGATAATTGTGATTTGCATGTAGGTTATCGGGTTCACGGTCATCTTTATTTTCTCAGCAAAAGAAAACCATCCTTTTTGATCCACGAAGATGGCAGGGGAACTGGAGTTTCTCAGGCTCTTAACCTTAAGGGGGTAGAAGCTTTTGAAAAAGGTCCTGGAGTGTTGGCAAGAGAATATATAAAAATGAATTTTTTTGACAGAATAATCAGGAAACTTCCCTGTAATTATCAAATAAATCCTTATACAGTTAAGATCCTGAAAGATTATATAAGCCAAGAGTTAGAAAGCAATTTCGCTCGATTTCGTGGTTTTGGAGAAATCATTGACGCTTATTATCCCATTATGATTAAATTTATCAAAAGCCTTCCCTGACAAGAGCAAGGGGAGAATCTCAATTACATTTCCCTGTTTGAAATTGTAAATTTTCTGGAGCAGATATTGTTTGGTTTTTTTAAAAAACTGATACACAAAGATAATATTGAATTCATGAAGCACACCAAAAATTATTTGGGAGCTTCGATGATCAAAAATTTGTTGTTGGTCCTTAGTATTCCTCTCTTTACCCGTTGGCTGGCTAAAGAAGAATATGGTATTCTGTCTATTTTTACTTCCCTCGTTACTTTGATGACAATTGGTTTTGGACTGAACTTACGGGGAGGCATAATCCGTTATTATTTTGAAAACGAAGATGATTTTGATGCTGCTTTAGGAAGCAATCTCATCTTTATTTCTGTTTTCAACTTTTTTCTCCTGATTTTTCTTTTTCTGGTCAACAATCAGTTAGCCGATTTTTTTACCATAGATCGCAGGGTATTTTTTCTTGCAGTTGTTGCAGCTTTATTTTCGGTACCTTTGGAAATATATTTGCGCTATCTTCAAGGGAGTAAGCAATCAAAAAAGTTTTTCCATGTTTCGGTGGTTAGAATAGCAGGTGTTCTGGCTGTAGCCATAGGGATCATGTACTATTTGAGTAAAGAGCGTTATTATGGCAAAATATTTGGCGAGCTTGCAGTTACCGGATTACTCGCTGTTTATGCAATATATAAAATGACCAAGCTTGCCAAATTTGCTTTTGATTGGAAATATATCCGTTATACTTTGCGATTTTCATTGCCTCTCATTCCTCATGCCATGTCCCGTTATATTTTAGGTTATTTCGACCGGATTATTATCAACCAATTAGGAACAGCTGTAGAAACAGGTATCTATTCATTTGCCTATGATGTTGGTATGGCTATGAATGTTATAGTTATGGCAACGATCAAGGCATGGCACCCTATCTTTTTTGAAGAATATAACAATAAAAACTATGAGAAAATTGATCGAAAGGTTAAAGATTATGCTCAGAAGATCTATTTTTTTGCTGTAGTTATTATTTTATTTGCCAAAGAAACGACTCTTATTATAGCTGATCGAAAATATTACGATGCCCTGGAAATTATACCTGTTATCGTGCTGGGATATGTTTTTGTCTTTTTGTACACTTTGTATTTTCAATATGCATCTTATCGCAAAAGAACTGAATTGATTTCTTTGAATACTTTCATCGCAGGCTTTGTGAATATTTTTCTCAATTATTGGCTTATTCCCATTTATGGCTACAAAATTGCTGCTGCCACTACACTTTTCAGTTATATTCTGTTATTTTTATAACATTTTGATAATGCAAAGTTTGTACTGAAAGAACATGTTATTACCCTAAAAAAACTCCTGCCTGGATTATTTTTCCTGATAATTATTTCAAGCATCTACTTTTTCTGGCTGGCAAATTTGAATTACCTTCTGTCACTGCCCATCTAACTTGTTTTTATTGCATTATCGTTTTATATTCTTTTGTATAGAGACAACGAGGTGAAAAATTGAGAGAAATCTCCGTAAGAGAAATCTGTGAAAACTTTTTTGAGATGGAAAATAAATATGATTTACTGAACCAGGAGTTTGATCAGGTAAAAGTTTGGCAGCTTCTGCGCATGATTTTGTATTATAAAGTTGCCTTGAAAACTGGGACCTTTACGAAGCCCCATGCAGAAAAAATTGCAGTTAAGGATATTATCAAATCTTTTTTCTTTTTCTTCTATGCTTCATTAAAGAATCCTCTTCAAGGTAATTATCAAAAAGACATCCTTGTTTTTGACCATTCCCGAAAAGTAGTGGTGGATGATGAATATGCAGATATTTATACTAAATATCTGCTGGAAGAGCTCGAACCTGAGAGTTACGATGTTTATGAAAGCTATTATCTGGGGAAGCATTTGTCCAAAAAGTCTAATAACCGCAAATATTTGGATGTTTTAAGCATATTTTCTTTTTTATACAGCAAGGTGGGAAGAGTTAATTTCTCAAAAAATAACAAAGACTTGATAAAAAAACTTGAAGAAGAATTCCAAAAGAGGTTTGGCGTTGAGCTGGATCTCCAATCTCTCTTTAAAGAGGAGATTTTGAATTTCAAATTTGGTTATAAATTTTATGATCTTCTTTTAAAAAAAAGAAAACCGGAAAAAATTTATTTGGTTGTTTCCTATTCTTTCTACAAAAGATCCTTGATAGCTGCTGCCAAGAAGAATGGTATACCAACAATAGAACTGCAGCACGGAACAATAAGCCCTTATCATCTTGGATACAATTTTCCCGGCAGCAAAGAGTTGGATTATTTTCCTGACTCTTTCTATTCTTTCGGAGATTACTGGACAAATATTGTGAATATGCCATTAACTCCGGAAAATATAATCAATAAAGGTTTTGCTCATTTTAGAGCTCAAAAAAAAATTTTTGAGGGACTCAAAAAAAACAGCAGACAGATTTTATTTGTTTCTCAAGGTGCCATTGGCCGACAACTCTCAACCTTTGCTTACAAAGCAGCTTTGATAATGCCCGATTACCAATTCGTTCACAAGCTTCACCCTGAAGAATATTCCATCTGGCAATCTGATTACCCTGATCTGGTTAAAGCTGATGAATTGCCAAATTTTCAAATCATCGATCATAACAAAAATAATCTCTACGAGTATTTCAGTCAGTCTTCCACCCTCATCGGTGTTTTTTCAACCGCTTTATATGAAGGACTAGCTTTTGGCTGCAATACTTTTGTTGTTGATTTGCCTGGGGTAGAGTATATGGATCTTCTGGTTGAAAAAGGTATAGTAACCAAAGTAAATGGAGCCGAGGAACTAAAGGAGTCCATTGACCAAAAAAAGAAAAACCATGCTTTTACCTTTTTCTAATATTTTTGAATTAAAAAAGGCCGGAGATATTGCCGATGTTGTCTATATCTATATTGTTTGCGGCCGGAGTTGATGGGAGGCCGGGCATTCTCATGATATTTCCCGTAATTGGGATTATAAAGCCTGCTCCGGAAGCGATTATAATATTCTGAACTGTTGAGATAAAGTCTTTAGGGCGTCCCAGTAGTTTCGGGTTGTCGGAAAGGCTTTTTTGGGTTTTTGCAATGCACACAGGCAGTTTTTCATAGCCCAGTTTTTTGATTTTTCGCAAATCTCTTTTGGCTCTTTTGGTATAATCAATTTTTACCGAACCGTAAATTTCACTTGCCACTGTGAAAATTTTGTTTTCCACTGAATCATCCAGGTTGTAAAGGGGTTTATATTTCTGTTTGCTTGTATCAACAATCTTGGTGATTTCTTCTGCCAGTTCAACTGCTCCTTCTCCACCTTTGGCCCAGACTTCGGTTGTGATTACCGGGAAGTGGCATTGACTGCAGAAGTTTTTGATAACTTCGATTTCTTCATCACTGTCTGAGTTGAAACGATTTATGGCAATAACAGCCGGAAGGTTGAATTTATGGATATTTTCCACGTGTTTTTGCAAATTGGGCAGTCCTTTTTTTACTGCTTCAGCATCAGGTTGCTTAAGTTGGGAGAGTTTTTTGCCACCATGGAGTTTCAGTGCCCTGACAGTGGCTACCAGAACTACTCCGTTCGGGTTGAGATTTCCCGTACGTGAGACAATGTCAAAAAACTTTTCTGCTCCTAGATCAAAGCCGAAACCTGCTTCAGTTACCACGTATTCAGCAGTTTTCAGTGCCAGGGATGTAGCCAGAATTGAATTTGTGCCCTGAGCTATATTGGCAAAAGGTCCTCCATGGATTAAGGCAGGTACTCCTTCAAGAGTTTGAACCAGATTTGGTTTGATTGCTTCTTTAAGCAAAGCTGTCATTGCTCCTGCAGCTTTGAGATCCTTGGCAAAAACCGGATTGCGGTCCCGGGTGAAACCAATGAGAATATTATTTATTTTTGCTTTCAGATCTTCAAGTCCTGTGCTCAGGCACAAAGCGGCCATAACTTCTGAAGAAGCAGTGATATCGAAGCCTGTTTCCCTGGGAATGCCCATGGTGCGGCCGCCGAGACCAACTACCACTTTGCGCAGCGCCCGGTCGTTCATATCAATGACCCGGTTCCAGGTAATCGTCCGAGGGTCTATATTCAGAGAATTACCCTGGTGAATATGGTTGTCGATCATTGCCGCCAGCAAGTTGTGGGATGAAGTAATTGCATGGAGATCTCCCGTAAAATGGAGGTTGATATCTTCCATGGGAACAACCTGGGAATATCCCCCTCCGGTAGCACCACCTTTTATTCCCATAATCGGTCCTAGTGATGGTTCTCTCAAAGCAAGGGCAACGGATTTTTTTAATTTCTGAATACCCTGGGCCAAACCTATGGAAACAGTTGTTTTGCCCTCTCCTGCGGGAGTTGGAGTCATAGATGAAACCAGAATCAGTTTGCCCTGGTGACTGCATCCCCAGTCTTTGCGACAGAGAGTGGGATCTACCTTGGCTTTATACTTTCCATAAAGCTCAATCAGGTCTTCCCTTAATCCTAATTTAGCTGCAATTTCTTGAATTGGTTGTGGTTTAAACTGATTTGATATTTCTATATCAGATAACATGATAACCTCCAACCTAAAAGCTAATCTTCAATTACTCAATGTCAATAATAAAAATCTAGATAAAAATAATACTTTTTGTCTCAGTATTCCCTGATTTTGTTTTGAATTTAAAAGGATGAGAAGTTAATTATTCCTGTTCTGAGATGGGAATCTGGCAAGTTGGCGGGAGTTGAATTCGGATTGTTGTTGGTTGTCAGCGGCAAGTTCCGAATTCGGCGGTGGGAGCACCCTGGCAACTGGTGTTGTTAGAGCATTCACCTGTTTGTCCCATGTGGCAAACCTGCATGCAGGTTGCTGTTTGTCCCGGTCCTCCGCCTCTGCAGGTGAGACCTACTTCACAGTCAATAGTTTCGTTGCATTCTTCGCCTAGTCCGAGAGTGCCTGTAGTTGACTCGCAATAAAAGTCTGCACCTGTATATCCCATATCTATGTAGCAATGTTCATTGGAATCAACGCAGCCGGTGTCATCAACGGGATCACAGGTGAAACAGGTGGGATCTGTGGAACAGTCAGGATCATCGCAATCAGAGAGACCATCACTATCATCATCTAAGAAGTTGGTGCAATCTTCGTCGCCACCGCAATTGGGATCAGTGTTACAGTCGGTGTCGTTGCAGTCGATGTTGCCATCACCATCGTCGTCAATGCCGTTGTAGCAATCTTCGGACTGGGTTTGACAGACAGGATCAGAGTCGCAGTCAAGGTCTTCACAGTCTGTATAGCCATCGTCGTCGTCATCGATTTCGTTATCACAGATTTCATCCTGTGGTTCTGCACAGGCCTGATGGTTAACGCAGTCCTGGTCATCGCAATCAGTGTAGTTGTCGTTGTCATCATCGATTTCGTTGTCGCAGATTTCCAGGTATTCGCATTCATCGGTACAGTCGGAGTCATTGCAGTCCACGAAACCGTCGTTATCATCGTCAACTTCGTTGTCGCAGATTTCCGGGGTGGTTTGACAATGTTCGGAATCAGCACAGTCAGTGTCGTCGCAATCCACAAAACCATCGTCGTCGTCATCGATTTCGTTATCACAGATTTCATCCTGTGGTTCTGCACAGGCCTGATGGTTAACGCAGTCCTGGTCATCGCAATC
>JAQICJ010000021.1 GCA_027858615.1 Deltaproteobacteria bacterium | reverse complement strand
TTATCATCCCTGTTTCCATGATGGATCCACTGACTCCTGATTATTTTTCCTTCCGGAGTGAGATCCGTTTTTACACATCAGTTCCGAAGTTATTTTACAATTATTATTTGTAGTTAGTTCCCCTCGCAGAATGGGGGTTTTTGGCTGAGTAAGAAGTTTGCCTCAGATGCGCAAGTAACTTCGCAGACATAGTTTTCACTATTTCAAGAAGTTATGACAAAGCAGATGAGGCAAAATTCCGCGTTCAGGAGATGACTCTGCTTTTTGGGGCGGGAACTAGTTTATAAAATGAGCTGCTCAAGGAGTTAATGAGATGAAAAATATTCTGATGATAATTATGTCCACTGTATTGGTTCTTGGTTGTACAGAGAAAAAAGAGGAAAAATCCCAGGGCAGGCCTTCTGATCTTCCCCCTCAACAAAAAGCGGAGAATTTGAAAAAAAATAAACAGCCTGAAAAGGTTGTTGCTCCCAAGAAAAACAAAACCAAATCAAAGAATGAAAATCTTATGGATCTGGAAGAAGTAAAAGCAAGAATAAGTTCATTCAAGCCAATGAAAATCGATTATCCCCCTAAGGATCTCACTTCAGAGCTCAAACCGGTTGTAACCGAATTAATCAAAGCGGCCATGATTATGGATGAAATCTTTTTTAAACAGGTTTCCATGAAGAATCTTGAATACAAAAAGGAAATTGAAGCTGCGGTTGCAAAAAATCCTGAAAAACAGCCTTACCTTGAACTTTACCAGCTCATGTTCGGACCTTGGGACAGAACAGATGACAACAAACCATTTTGGGATGTGGGACCTAAACCAGCAGGAGCCGGTTTTTATGATCAAAATCTCACCAAAAGTGCCTTCAATTTGAAGTTGAAATCCCTTGAATCAGCTCTTAAAAGTGCCAAAACTACGAAAATAAAAAATAATATCCAGAAAAAGATCGATGATCTTAAATCTTTGTACACAATTGTTTTGCGTCGCAACGGCAAATTTAAAACAATCAAATATTCTCAATATTTCAAAACGGAATTGTCCCGGGCAGGCGAATATCTTAAAAAAGCTGCTTCTCTTACCACCGACAATACTTTGAAAAAATATCTGGTATCCAGAGCTGATGCTTTTATCACTGATGACTACCTTGAAAGTGATTTTGCCTGGTTGAAACTTGAGGGAGCAATTGAATTTGTAATCGGTCCCTATGAAGTTTATGAGGATAAGCTCAACGGATACAAGGCTGCTTTTGAATCATTCGTTACTATTGTTGACAAGGAATACACCGCCAAATTGCAGGAATTTGTCAAATACAGCCAGGAGTTGGAAAAAAATCTCCCGTACACAAAAGTTTTCCCGGGAAAAGGACCAAAAAATCTGCCCATAAAAGTTGTTAACGAACTTTTTACTGCCGGAGACACCAAAGCCGGAATTCAGACTCTCGCTTTCAATTTGCCCAACGATCCCAGAGTTCGTCAAAACAAGAAAAAAGGTGGTTATAAACTGGTTTTGCTTAAAAATGTAGCAGAAGCCAAATATAAAGCTATTCTAGTTCCCATTGCCAAATTGATCATTGACAGTTCTCAGCAGGAATACATTTCTTTTGATGCTTTTTTCACTCACACTCTTTATCACGAGGCTGTTCACGGAATTGGCCCGGTTTACGCCAGAAAAAACGGAAAAAAAGTGGAAATACGCCAGGAACTGAAAGAATATGGAAGCGCCAACGAAGAGGCCAAGGCTGATATGGGAGGCTTGCTGGGGCTAGATTTTATGGTCAAGCAGAAGAAAAAATATGGCGAAGAAGCTCTTAAAAAAGGATATGTCACCTTTGTAGCTTCAATTTTCCGTTCCATAAGATTTGGCGTGAATGAAGCCCACGGCAAGGCAAATCTGATGGCTTTGAATTATTTGCTTAATGAGAAGGCCGTGGTTTTTGACCCGACTACAACAACTTTCAAGATAAATTTCGAAAAGATCTCGGGAGCTACTCGAAATTTAGTCAAAGAAATTATTAAAGTTCAAACTGATGCCGATTATGAAAAAGCCAAAGCTTTTGAAGAAAAATGGGGCAAGGTTTTTTCTTCATTGAAAAAAGCTATTGCCAAACTCAAAACCATACCTATTGACATCAGGCCTCAATATACTGTTTTAAAAGAGCTCGGTCTCAAGAAATAAGCTCAACTTCATCTCAAATTCACCGGTATCTATTTTATTTTTTCCGGATAGCCGGTTATTTTTCTAATATCGCGATAGAGGGGTTTCAACTGTTCAAAGATGCTTGAGTAGACTTGATTGTAAAGTTGACTGTAAAGCTTGACATTCTCTTTGTTGGGAGTGAAAGTTTCTCCGTAATTAACCATTTCAGCAGCAGCTTGTTCCCAGGAGTCATAAATTCCCATGCCTCTGGCACTGATAATAGCTGCTCCCAACCCTGCAGTTTCATGTGTTTGTCCACGGGTTACTTTTTTGTTGAAAATATCGGAGCAGATTTGACAGATTTCATTGCTGCGGGCTCCTCCCCCTGAAACCATGATGTTTTTAATATTAACTTTTCCCCTTTTTTCTATTTTTTTCATTCCTTCATAAAGTGCAAAATTCAAGCCTTCTATCAATGCTTTATAGACATGGGCCCGGGTGTGAACATCTCCGAAACCCAGAATTGCTCCTTTTGATGAAGGTTCTTTCAGAGCCGGAGTCCAGTAGGGCAGTACCATGAGCCCCATTGAACCTGCAGGTATATCAACCAGATATTCATTGAGAAGGTTTTCAGGTTCGATTCCGAGTTTTTCCGCCTTGGTGCATTCAGAATGTGCAAATTGCTTTTTAAACCATTCCACCATCCAAAACCCCCGGAAGATTTCAATTTCAGGGTTGAAATAATTTGGCAGAGCAGCGGGGTAGGAAGGCATGTGTTTGAGAGTTTCAAAATACACAGGGGAGGTAGTTTGAATAGTGGCAGTGGTTCCGAAACTGAGTGCAGCCTGATCAGAATTGATTACTCCCATTCCCAGAGTTTCGCATCCTTTGTCGGAAGCACCGGCGATAACCGGAGTTCCCTCACTTATCCCGGTTGCAGCAGCAGCTTTTTTGGTAATGGTTCCAAGTTGTTCACCTGGTGAAAACAGCCGGGGAAGTTTGTTCCGTTCAATAGGAAACATCTTTCCCGTCAGTTCCCCAGGGGTGGACCAGCGGATTTTCTTGTAGTTGAAGGGGATATGTCCTATCTGAGAAGCATTGGAATCATGAAACTCACCCGTCAGTTTATAGTTGAGGTAACCTGAAACTTGCAGAACCTTAAGGGTTTTTTCCCAGATATCAGGTTGATTCTGTTTGATCCAATTGGTTTTCCCATCCATCTGGGTTTTAATTATGGTTTCATCCATTCCAATCAACTTTGTGGCTGCCTTCAGCAAAAAACCGGGGGTCCAGGGAGGTCGAGCTTTGCGCCTGTCCATCCACATTATGGCAGGACGCAGAATATTGCCCTTTTTGTCTAAATTGATAACCGTGTCCCGCTGAGTTGTGATACATACGGAGATTATTTTGCTCCAAAGATCTGGCTTGGATTTTTGCTTGAGTTGATGTGCTGCCTTGATCAGGCTTTTCCAGAAGATTTCCGGATCCTGTTCCGCCCAGTTGGGTTTGTCTGAAAAATAAGGATTATACTTGATCTGCTCATATTGAATTAATTTGCCCTCGCTGTTGAAAATCAACAGTCTGAGACTTTGGGAACCACAATCAACACTAAGAAACAAAGGAGCCATAGTAAAATTTCCTTAAACCGGCATTTGCAAAATCAGTCAAAGCTATTGTTTTGACTGACAAATACAAAAAAACTGATTGGGACTGGAGTTTCAACTGCTTATTTGATTTGCCGGGCAGAGCAGGGTAGATAGTTCCCATCCCAAAAATGGATGTCACCGTCTGGCGACGGAATTTTACCTCATCTGCGTTGTCATAACTTCTTGAAATAGTAACTACTATGTCTGCGTAGTTATTTCGCGCATCTGAGGCAAACTTCTTCCCCAGCCAAAAACACCACTTCTGGGATGGGAACTAGATAGTTCCCGCAATTCCATAAAGGATAAAAGATTAAGGTTAACTGGAAAAGCGTTTAAAAAGTTAATTGACTTGCCCTTGAAATGTTGGTTTAATGCCATCCATTATCTGCCAACCAAAAGGCATTTGTTTGTGTTAACTTACAACAGACAGAGGAGAAAATCAAAAAATGACCAAAACTTTTCAATCACTAAGAGATTCAAAAAAAGCAAGGTGGACGGCACTTATTGTTGCATCTTTTGCAATGTTTGGAGCCTATTATTTCAACTATGCTCTTTCTCCCCTCAAACCCATGCTCGAAAGTATTCTGGGTTGGAATAGTACTGACTTTGGAACATTCAACTCCTCTTATGCAGTTCTCAATGTATTTTTGTTCATGCTGGTTTTCAGTGGCATCATTCTGGATAAAATGGGGATAAGATTTACTGGCATCATGGCCACTATTCTCATGGTTATTGGTACTGGAGTCAACTATTTTGCTTTGATTACCGAGTTTCCGGCAGGAGCCGAATTTGCAGGAATTAAAATGCAGGTGCTGGTTGCAGCCGCCGGATTTGGTATTTTTGGAGTTGGTACAGAAGCGGCAGGAATTACTGTTTCCAAAGCGGTAGTCAAGTGGTTCAAAGGGAAGGAGCTGGCTTTGGCCATGGGAATGCAAATGTCCATTGCCCGACTCGGTACTGCCCTTGCTCTTGGTATTGCCCTTCCTGTAGCCAACAAATACAATTATGCTTCTCCTGTTCTTCTTGCTTTTGTTTTCATGCTGATAGCGCTGGCTGCTTTTATTGTTTACAGTTTTATGGACAAAAAACTGGACCAGTCCTTGGCTGACCAGAAAGAATATAACAAAAAACACAATATTGGCGGGGATGAAGAAGAAGAATTGTTTGAACTCAAAGATATACTTGAAATCATCACCAATCGTGGTTTTTGGTATATAGCTCTGCTTTGTGTTCTGTTCTATTCGGCCGTATTTCCCTTTCTCTATTACGCCACCGATCTTATGATCAACAAATATAACGTCAATCCCAACCTGGCTGGTTCTATTCCTGCTCTGCTTCCATTTGGAACAATTTTCCTCACTCCACTTTTTGGAAGTATTTACGATAAAAAGGGCAAAGGAGCCACCATTATGATTATTGGTGCTCTTATCCTGATAGTTGTTCACGGCACCCTCACTATTCCGGGGCTGGACAGCTGGATACTTGCAACCTTGATGGTTATTCTGCTGGGTATTGGTTTCTCTCTGGTACCTGCTGCCATGTGGCCCTCAGTTCCCAAAATTATTCCTGAAAAACAACTGGGAACAGCATATGCGGTAATCTTCTGGATTCAAAATATTGGTCTCTGGGGAATTCCACTTCTTTTGGGAATCATTCTTAATGTCACCAATCCCAGTGTTTCTCCCAACAAAAAATTCATTAAGCAGACCATTAAACAGGCTTATACAATTGAATTGAAAGATCACGATCTTAAATTCACCGAAGATGAAATTACCAAGTTTGCAGAACAGACCAGTACCAAGCTTATTAATACTGTTGTTTATAAAACAAGTTACAAACCAGCCGACGATGATAAAGTAGATACAGAAAGCATTAAAAAGGGTATTGCCCAAGTTGTTCGTAAAACCAATCTGGATTTGATTAACAGTAAAGATAGAAATGATTTTGAGGAAAAACTGGTGGCCGCAACCTCCAAGGGAGTTGTCCCTCATATTGTCAAAGCCAAACTCAATATTCGCTATGACTACTTTTGGGATATGCTTCTTTTCACTATTCTCGGGATTCTCTCTCTGGTAATAGGTTTCCTGCTTAAACGGGAGGACAAACTCAAGGGTTATGGCCTGGAAAAACCGAACATCAGGGCCGAGGTTGACGAAGAAGATCTTGACGGATCTGCTTATTATGATGAAGATGAATCTGAGGATGAATCCGGAGATGAGGAAGACTCTGAATCTGAAAGTTCAGAGACTGAAAAGGACTCTGGCGATAAATCAACTTCCGAAGAAGATTCTGAAGAAAAAGACTCTGAATCAAAAGATGAAGAAGATAAATCTGAAGAGGATGAAGAACCTCAAGAAGACGAAGAGCCAAAAGATGAATCTGAAGAAAAAGATGAAGAACCTCAAGAAAAAGGTGATAAAGAAAAACTCGACGATAAAAAAGACGAAAAGGATGATAAAAAAGAATAGTTATTATCTAAATTTGTCACCGATTTTCATTTTGAAATAATCACTTTCCTCTCATGGTTCCCATTTTATAGTTCCCTTTTCAGACGATGACCTTTATTTTTGGGACGGGAACCATATATAACCTCCCCATATAATCCAGAATGGAATAATCTTGTTTTAATCGAATTATATTTATGACCAGGAGTTGACAAAGGGGACTTAACGAGAACTGGTATAAGTGCGGGCGCATTGTTGAATTTGCCTGCAATTTCCTTTGGAACGGATGGAACAAATGTGAGCTCTGATGAACTTTTTGTTACCTTGCATAATCAATTTGGTGCAACCGATGGCATATTTTTTAGCCGGGAATTTATCCGAAAATCCTGGTTTGCATTTTTTATAATAGGAATGGGTTAACAGGCAGGATTTGAGGAAAATGTGAGCCCTTTGTTTTTTGGTATATTTTCTTTTTCTGGAGTGATGGTGAGTTTTGGGGGGAGGATTGTCTGCAATGATATCACTTTTATCACTGCCATAGAGTGCCGGATTATTCAATTCCAGTCTGCGAGCAGGGCTGTCTTTTGTGTAATTGTCAGGGGCAACTTCCTGATAATTGTCTTCTTGAGAAGCATATTCATCTCTGGGAGGGGCGTCCTCCCGAGTGGCATAATAATCGTCGGAGGTGTTGGTGTTTCGATGGTTTTTGGATGGACAGCCTGTCAATAGAAAGCAAGAAGCAATAATGGTATATAGTTTGGATGACATTTATATTCCCCTTTTTTAGTTATTTTCTATTTTCTGTTAAAAAAAATAGAAAACAGAAAAACAACCAACTGAGAATATTTTAGGTGGATAAGAGCAATTACTCAACTAAAAAGTTTTGAACTATATAGTCAATTCCGCCGCTGTTATCTCTCAAAACTCCATAGATTACACAATTTCCGGCTTTTTCAGGTTTCCAGTAATTCTGGGGAAAACTACATTCTACTTCACTGTCTCCAGGTTGCTTTTTACAGATTATTTCCCTGGTATTGGTGCCAAAGTCGGTAATTTCTCCCGTGTCATCATAGCGTTCCATTTTACCACAGTCGAAATACCAGGAATATTCAAGATAATGCTTTATCTCTTCTTCCGGGTTTTCTGGAATTTCATCAATGTAATCTGCATCTATTTTTACTCCCAGAACAATATCATTGCTGAAGTTGACTACCTGAGTATCTTCAGTGATTGGAGAGCCGTCCAGTGTCAGATAGGAAATAACCGGGTTGAGATTGTTGTCTTCGGTATTGGAATAGATAAGCCTTTTTCCTGAAATCAAACAATTTTTATTGGGAATTGTTTGTTCTATCGCTTCTTTGCAGGTACTCCAGGCATCTTCCTGATCTGAAACTACCATCTCCACTATGATCTGATAGCTTTCACCACCAAAGGGTATGGGGTAGTCCAACTGGATTGAAGCAGTTGCATCCTGGGTCAAAATACAGGCATTGTCCTGGGAGCCTATATTCTGGCAATCTATCAATTCGCCTCCCCTTTCCACATAGTTTTTCACACAGTTGTTGAGATCTTCATAGGGAAGGGGCACACACAAGAGCCAGACGCGAGAAATATCGGTTTCAGGCCACCAGACCAAACTTTCAAACCCGGCTGTTTCACCGGGGGATATTTCAGGAGGTTCGGCTTTTATAGCCAGAACCTGTGGTTCTTCCGGGTTTAGTTCTGCAGATGGAGGAAAGTCCTCTCCAACACAGGCGACCGTTAAAAACAGAAATAGAAAGGGGATAAATCTATATGCTTTTTTTGAAATTTTCATAAAATCACCTCTAAAAAGCACCTTTAATTCCAAAAGATGGAAAGATGGGCAATCCGTTTAAAGTAGTGGTTTTGGTGTAGTTATAATTATAGACCATGAACTCAGTAACCTGGTTGTTGTACAGGTTTTGCAGATCTAGATATAACGTGAGACTCCAGCGGTTAAAGGTAAATTTTTTGTCAACTCGGAAATCAAGTTGATGGAACATGGGCAGTCTTTTGGAAAGAGAATCGCCACTGACTCCAATATAGTTGTCGGTGTCAGCGTCATAAATTCCTCCAATAGTAGGAGTATAAGGATTGCCTGAAGCCAGACGGAATCTGAAGCCGGCCTGCCAGCCACCGGGCCATTTTACCGAAAAGATAGCCGTCATAATGTGGGTCTGATCAAAACTGAAAAGCTCGTAAGGATCCTCTTCGTTTTCTTTGCGTTCCGAGCGCATTATTGTATAACTGAGCCAGCCGAAACATTTTTTAATTCCGAGAATCTTGGGGCAATTGAGGCTGTTTTTCTTTTTCAACAGAACTTCAGCGCCGTAAACACGTCCGATACCTGTATTTTCCTTGTATATTGGAACTTCTTTTCCATCTACCATTACGGTGTTGTCTGAATTGGCAACCAAATCCCAGAGATATTTGTAAAAACCGGCAATTTCCAAGGTAGTTGAGCGGTTGATTTGCCATTTGAATCCGGCTGTTGTATGGAGGGCATCCTGCCAGGTGAGGTTGGGATTGCCAAAACCTTTTCGGTAAAGAAAACGGGTATCCGGATCCTGATGGTACATTCCTATTCCTGTTTTCAATTCCAATTTATCTTTCATCAATTCATATTTTACAGTCAGTCTGGGATCAAGAGCATAGTCTTGAAATGAATCGGCTTTATCAAGAAAGTCAGCCCTCAGCCCCGGGATTACAGTTAATTTCTTAATTGGATTCCAGATTGCTTCCAGGTAGACCGCTTGATGAAAGAAGATATCACTGACTGTTTCTGAAATATTAGAGAAAGGATCATCCGGATCTTCGTTGTCTTCGCCACCAACAGTATTGCGGAAAGCTATGTTGAAATTGAAATCTGTGACCGTACCATCCAGTCCCCAAGATAGTTTGAGTTTGTCGGAAAGTTTGCGGGTATAATCCAGACGCCAGGCGGCATTGTTATATTCGTAGCCAAAGCGGAAACGATTGTCGGAAATCTTGAGTTGCAATTTGTTGGAATCAACTGCAACTGAGGCTTTGAGGTTGTTTTTACCCCATTTGCGCTGCCAGAGCAGAATTGCTTTTTGAAAGTTGCTGCTATAAGGTTGTTCGTTGGTTTCTTCAAAATTAATTCTGTCGTCAGAACCAAAGAAGATAAATCTAAGATCTCCTTTGAATATCGGGTAATTAACCATAAACTGGTAGTCATAATAAACCGGGAAAACTTGAATATCAACCAGGCTATCAGGAGCAGCGGCCAGCACGGAATCTATATAACTGCGTCGCAGGGAAATAGCAAAAGAGCCCTTTTTCAGTTTGGGCAGGGGACCTTCAACCAGGAGGCTGGTATCCCACAAATCCATGTCGAGATAGCCGTGCAAAGCATCACTTTTAGGTTTGCGCGAGAAAACGTCGATTATGCCGCCCATGGCCCTTCCGTAGCGGGCTGAGAAATTGCCGGGCATGAAATCGATTTTCTTGAGCAGATCGGAATTGAATACGGAAGTCAGACCCAGAAAGTGATAGAGTTGGGGAATTTCATGGCCTTCAAAAAACACTCTGGTGTCCTCAGGGGCTGCCCCTCTGACAATTAGAAAACCAAGATTGAAGGTGCTGCGAGCAACTCCCGGCATATTTTGGATTGATCGCAGAGCATCACCCTGGGTGCCGGGAATGGAAATTATTTCAGGCAGAGCAATGCTGTAGCGAGTAACTTCTTTTCTTACGGCTTTGCCTCTGATTATAGTGGCATAGGGGTCTTCAATTTTCCTTTCAACAAAGTATTGTACTTTTAGATTTTCACCTAAAGCCAGAGCTTCGGAAGTTTTATAGTCATAGCAACCTGGAGCTTTAATCAGCAACCAGTAATCGCCGGCGGGCAATTTAATTTGAAAAAGACCATTGGATTTGCTGAATTCTGTTTTGACCAGAGCTCCAAAACTATTTTTGCCGACCTTCTGATAAATCAGAATATTGGCGTCTCCAATTTTGGAAGAGGAACCCTTCTGGAAAATTACCCCTTCTATGGTTGCTTGAACTTTTTTGCTGTTTATTTTTGCTGCCGGGGTAGCATCTTCAGTTGCTCGACTTTTTATGGCAGTTGGGGTGGAATCGCCCTTTTGGTTTTTATTTTCTTCTTTTTTGTTGGAACCATCAGATTTTTTATTTTCAATTTTTTTATCACTGCTTTTGCCTTGCTGCTCTTTGTTTTCTCCTTTTTCTTCAATCAATTTCACTTCTTTGTTCTTCTTTTGTTCAGATTTTGACTTTTCCTGAGAGTCTGAAGAAGTTCCCTTACCTGATAATTTAAAGGGATAGCGCAAGGGGACTTTGGCCGGAACCGGATTGCCATTAACCGTGGCTGGTTTGAAAACAAATTGTTTAACAGCTTTCAAGGCAGCCTCGTCAAAGTCTTTTCCGGCGGATTTTACTATTTTAACATCGGTAACTTTGCCTTCTTTGGTTATGGTCATATGCAGAAAAACGACGCCTTCGCGGCTTTCCTCCAGAGCTTTTGGGGGATACTCGGCTTTCACAAATTTGACCAATTTGGGATAGGTGATTTTATTTTTTTCTGTTTTTCAGTTTTATCTTTTTGAGATTTTTTTTCTGTTTCAGTCTTCTTTTTTTCTGTTTCAGTCTTCTTTTTTTCTGTTTCAGTCTTCTTTTTTTCTGTTTTATCAC
>JAQICJ010000013.1 GCA_027858615.1 Deltaproteobacteria bacterium | reverse complement strand
AAAAAATTTCTTGAACTGATTTCTGAACCCTTTGCCCTGTTGGACAATTTTTATTTCAATCTAGACTTTGAAAACGATCAATTTCTATTGGCTAATCGTCTCAACTGGATCCCTATCTATAAAACTTCAGTTTATTTTAAAAATTGTACTGATTGCAAATATCCAGAAATAATAGACCGGCAACCACTAACCTTGACCATGTCGCCTCTCAACAAAAAAATATTGCTTGCTCTATTGGACTTTCTTCAAACCAGACTTCCTGAAATCTATCATCTTGAACCTATAGTCCAAATTCTAAAAAACCTGGCTTTGGGAATCAAACTTAATGAAGAAGCAAGAATTGAAAAACTTGAGGCATATTTAAAACTCAACTCTGATGACTGGAACAACAACAACAGCTTGCAGAAGTTTATCAAATCACTTTGCCAAAAAATCACCTTCCTCGATTGCCGCACTGTTGAGGAAGCTCACATTGTTATAAACAATGTAAGCCAAAAAGATTCTCCCCTGGAATACAATTTAAATATCAACGCTAACAATCTTAGAATAAGTTCTTCCAATATTGATTCTAATCTGTCAAAAATGTCCAGAGGGCTTTTAAATTTCGGAATTACTGGACAACAAATCAAAACCCTTTCAGGATCTGATTCTCAAGCTCCAGGAATAAAAACAGAAAAATTAACTCTGCAGTTGAATTCCGGCAAACACCATCTTGATCTCCAGATTAAACTCCCCGCTTCTTTTTTACAGCTTTTATTTTAAAGATGATAAAATAATTACTTCTTTTTGTTCTTGTTATATCCTTTTTTACTGGCAATCTGATAGAGTTTCTTTTCGGCTTTAGTCTGTAACTGCCTGACTCTCTCCCGAGTGATATCAAAATAATCACCAACTTTTTGCAAAGTACTGGATTCTTTACCCCCAAGTCCATACCTCATCTCAATGATCATTCTTTCCCTCGGTTTCAACTCTGAAATAATATCGCTGATCAGTATCTTGTCGAATTCTTTGGATACTTCTTCTTCTGGGGTGATAGACTGCTTGTCTGGAATCAACTTTTGCAGTGTGTCATCATTTTGATTGTCGCCCAAAGGTCTGTCCATAGAAATGGTATTTTGAGTCCGACGCATGATGTAGTTGACTTTTTCCACTGGAATACCAACTTCGTCAGCTATTTCCTTAACAGTGGGTTTGCGATCTTCTTCTTCCATGGTCCGGGTGATAACTTTGATGATCTTGTTTTTTTCTTCTCTTACGTGCCCTGGAATCCGAATAGTTGAGCCCTGATTGGCCACCGCTCGATTAAGATTGTGTTTAATCCACCAGGTAGCATAAGTTGCCAATCTTGATCCGTTGGAAGGATCAAAGCGTTCAACCGCTCTTAATAATCCTATATTTCCTTCTCCAATCAGATCAACCAGATCTACCCCTTGATTCTGATATTTGCGGGCGAAATAAATAACCAGCCTCTGATTGGAAATTATCAAATTTTCTCTGTTACTTAAAAAATCATGTTCACTCTTGAAGAATTTTTGAGAAATTTCTTTGTAGCGATCATAGTTGACCCCGTAGGTATTGATGAATTCCTCACGGGAAAGCTTTTTAACCATTCCTATCCCATTTTGAATTCGCTCTGATACATTTTCCAGGAATTCGTTACGCCAATGGTATTCTTTTAAGGTTTTGCAGACGTCTTGTCGATTTTTTCGAGCTCTATTTATCCTTCTTTTTATGTTTCTCATTTTTCTTTTGTCGTTTTCGTCTTCCAACTCAAGATTGCTTTTGGAAATCTTGTCCCCATATTTACGTAATTTTATTTTAATTTCGGTAAGCTCTTCAAGCAACTCGTATGAATCTGTTTCGCCAATTCCTTCATTGCGCGGATCTTCAAGATATCTCCATAAACGGACATTGTCCTGAATCACGTTTTCGAGAATATCATCCAGAGCTTCTTCAAAACTCCGGAGACCAATTGCTATATCAAGTGCCTTCTCTTTGGATTTCTCCATATTGGTGGCAATTTCTTCTTCTTCTTCCCTACTCAGAATCCGGTAAGAAGAGTTATCCACACTTTCTTTTTCATCTTTTTCCTTTTTTTCTTTTTCATCTTCAGATTTTATATTATCAGTTTTGTTCTTAGATTTATGATCCATATTTTATAATCTTTCATATGGTTGTATTTATAACTGCCTTTGTATTAACACCTTTTTCAAAGAATTCAAATAAGCCAAAAGCCTCAAGTTGAATTTAAACTTTTACATCTTCAACAGATCATCTGGAAAATTATTTTACTTCATTAATTTCAGTCAACAAGTTGAACATTTGAAA
>JAQICJ010000294.1 GCA_027858615.1 Deltaproteobacteria bacterium | reverse complement strand
TTATAGCTGTAATTGCAGCTTTTGTCCAAATTGTCGAGATGGCCATCGAAAAATTTTCAACATCTCTCTATCATGCTATGGGTATCTTTTTGCCCCTGATAACTGTCAACTGTGCCATTCTTGGCGTTTCTCTTTTTATGATCATCAGGGAATACACCTTTATTCAAGCTTTGACTTACGGTTTTGGAGCCGGAGCCGGATACACCCTGGCTATTCTCACCATGGCCGGAATTAGAAAAAAACTCAGGTACTCCAACATTCCTGCTCCACTTGAAGGTATTGGCATCACCATGATTACTACAGCAATCATGGCCATGGCTTTCATGGGGTTTAATGGCATGGTAAATTTTTAGATTTCAACGAGAAAAATATGAATATAATTCTAGGTATTATCCTTTTTATCCTCTTAATAGAAATACTCCTTGTCATTATTTTTATCAGCACCAGGCTGTTTATTCCCCAAAAACCCATCAAGGTCAGCATAAAAGATAAAACTTTCGAAGTGAACGCCGGAGAAGATCTGCTTTCGGCTCTTTATGCAGAAGATATTTTCATCCCCTCGGCCTGCGGTGGACAAGGCACCTGCGGTTATTGCAAAGTAAAAGTTAAATCAGGGGGAGGCAGAATTCTGCCCATTGAAAAAGAGTTTATCGATAAAAAAGAAGTAAAAAAAGGTGCCAGGCTCGCCTGTCAACTCAAACTTATGGAAGACATCGAGTTGGATTTACCCGCCCAATACCTTGATGCCAAAGAATACGAGGCAAAATTGGTATCAACAAAAATGCTGACTCCAGATATCAAAGAACTTGTTTTCAATGTTGATGCTGAGGATTTTTGTTTCCAATGCGGACAATATGTCCAAATCAAGATCCCTTGCAAAACCTCACTCAACGGATATGAATTTCGCGCCTACTCTGTTGCCTGTGCCGAAAATGAAAATTGTCAATTTACCCTGACCGTAAAGCTAGTAGACGGAGGTCTCGGATCAACCTGGCTCCATCGAATTGAAGAAAGTAAAACAATCACCTTCACCGGTCCATATGGGGAATGGGAATTCAAATCCAAGCAGTGGGAACATCTGGTCCTCATTGGAGGCGGAGTGGGTATGGCTCCCTTGAAATCCATAGTTGACACTGCTCTTGAACAAAAACTTTCTTTGCCTGTAAGTCTGTATTTTGGAGCCCGAACCAAAAAAGATCTCTTTTATTTCGATTATTTCAAAGAATTGGAAAGTAAATTCGACAATTTTTCCTCCGTTTTTGCTCTCAGTGATGAAAAAATTGAGAATTGGCATGGAAAAACCGGTTTCATCCATCAGGTTTTTGCCGAGGATTTCCATTTTTCCAAATATGATAAAGAAAAACTTCACTTCTTTCTTTGCGGTCCACCTCCCATGATCGATGGAATTATGGAAATTCTATCTACTGAACAAATACCTGAGGATCAGATTTTCTACGACAAATTCTGAGTTCTGAAATCAATAATTAGAATTTAAAAGGGGGCTTGATAATAGCTTATTAAGATGCAGTTGTTCTTCATAAAGACAAAGCAAGATATATATTTGTTTTTGCCCCTTGATTTGGATTGGATTTATTTGAGAGTTCAGTGAAGGAAAAAAAGGGAGAGAAAGAATTAACTTTCCCTCCTTAAAGTTGGTAATAAAACAAATTTGTCTGCAAATCAGTTGGAGGAACAGGGAGGACAGGTTGAAACAACCCGGTTATTGTCGGGATTGTTTGTATCGCAATATCTGCAGGCGAAATCGCCACAATCAACAAAGCCGTTATCGTTGTTGTCAACACCGTCGGCACAAGTAATTGCATTACCTTCACATATAGTGGTCAGAGGACTTCTCTGACAAGAGAAATCTTCACAATCGGTAAATCCGTTGCCGTCATTATCGGTGTCATCAGAGCATTGTTCATCGGTTACTTCTTGATCCACCTGACAAGCTGCATCGCTGTATAGGCAATCAAAATCTTCACAGTCAGTATGTTCGTCGCCGTCATTGTCAACTTCGTCATCACAAATTGTTTCTATGCAAGCGGGATCATCGTTACAATCCATATCATCACAATCAAAATAAGTATCACCGTCGTCATCGTTACCATCGGTGCAATTAGTTTCAAAAGAACCATCACAAGCCACATCCTGGGCACAGTCAAAATCTTCACAGTCAGTATAGCCGTCACCGTCATTGTCGACCTCGTCTGTACAACTTTCTTCGACACAGATTGTTACATCGGGATGACCATAACAGGAAGGATCATCACAATCAGCAACACCGTCGTCGTCGTTATCATTGCCGTCAGCACAAAGTTCGTCTGTATTTTCAACTTTGGCGGGACAAGCAGGATCACCTGTGCAGGCAAAGTCATCACAATCGGTAAATCCGTTGCCGTCGTCATCGATCTCGTTGTCACAGATTTCATTGGCAACAGTGGGACAAGCACTGTCATCGGCTGCTACTTCAATATCGGAAGCACTTCTGGGCATAAGATAATAACCGAAGAAGTAGGTTACAATCCCAGTAAATTTGGAGAGACATTCACCCTGATTGATGGAAGAAAGATCTGCCATATCATCCTGAGCTTTGGTACTTTGATATAAAGATACTTCATATCTGCCGTCGCGTTCGCCCACTTCACCTACTCTGACATTAGAAAGAGTAACCAGTACGCCTTCCCATTGTTCACCATCTTCAACTGTAAGCAGATCACTTGCCTGGATGGACACAGGATCTATGGGATTACCTGTACCAAGTCTTTGAACAACCGGCTCTGTAATCTGGGTCACAGCATCATCAAATTCATCATTATAATTATATTCTGTTTTTATGCCGGTCACATTGATTAAATCACCCAATTGCAGATCTGTCCACCATTGAGCCGAAGTGTCAAAGTTATAAACACCTACTCCTTCATAAGGAGCAGTTGTATTTTCTGATACCCAGAAAGAACCGGTATAATCGCCGTAGCGATCTATAGCTGTAACAACTACACTTTTAAGATTTACTGTTTCCCCATCACTCAGAAAATTGGGGTTACTCGGATCTTGCACCATGGCAATGGTATCACCATCTTGATTGTTGGTGTTGTTGGTATTGTTGGTATTGTTGGTGTTGTTGGAATTGTTGGAATTGTCGTCGTCTCGACATGAGGCCAAACCGAAGGTAGCTACAACAAATAACATAATTAATAATCTTTTCATAATTCTACTCCTTAATAGATAATAATTGGCATAATCTAGTTAGTACTAAGTAGTTTATACCTGTCTTGATGACAATTTCCAGATCCAAATAAATACGTCTGAACCTGAGATACACATTATATACCATCATTTTCAAAAATAACCAGTATTTGGCGACAGAAGAAACAGGCGCTCTAAAACAACTGAAATCCTGCAATCATAACATCACAAGATATTATAACAATTTAAGATTGCGGGTTTTCAAAAAATAACCACAAACAGTTAAAGCAAACTGTTTCCAGATAAAACTTGATTTAAAATCCCTAAAAAAAAAGCTTCGCCAAAATGATATTGACGAAGCTTTTTGTATTATAACCTGAGTGTTCAAACCAAACAACAGTTGGTTCTATTCTTCTGTTTCTTCTTCCAGATCGTCTGCCATCTCTTCAAGGTTGAAATCGTAATCTACAAGTTCAATAATTGCCATTTCGGCATTATCGCCTCTTCTTCTCATACTTTTGACCACTCTGGTATAACCACCGTTGCGATCGAGATAGAGTGGTGCGATCTCGGTAAACAACTTGTTAAGCAGATCTTTGTCTGGGATAATTCTTTTGGCCATTCTGTAGTGATGCACAACTTTGCTTTTTTCTTCAGCACTGAGGGCATCTTTTGGCTTGTTAACCAGTTCCCCCAAAGAAGTTCCCCAACTGATAGCTTTTTCTGCATATCTTCTCAGTTCTTTGGCTTTTTGAACCGTAGTTTTGATTCTTCCGTGTTCTATGAGGGAAGAAGTCATGTTTTTGTACATTGCTTTACGATGAGAAGGTGATTTTCCAAAAACCTTACCTGATTTTTTATGTCTCATTTTTTTACCTCGGAATATCTGTTCTTCTGAATTAACTGAATTTTAGTTTTATTCAGACTTATTTTTTCTTCTTTTTCATATATTGTTTTGGCGGAGGCTGATCAATGGGCCACCAGTCAATCTGCATACCTAAGGTCAATCCCATTTCTGCAAGAATTTCCTTGATCTCCTTGAGAGATTTTCGACCGAAGTTCTTGGTTTTAAGCATGTCAGATTCAGTTTTTTGGGCTAATTGACCAATATAATTGATGTTTGCATTCTGGAGACAATTCCTGGAGCGCACACTCAATTCCAATTCATCAACAGATTTGAAGAGGAATTGATTGACTTCTTCTTCTTCTTCACCCTCATCATCTTCAAGAGGTTCTTCTTCCTCTTCGAAGTTGATAAATATCTGCATTAGTTCCTTGAAAATCTTGGCGGAAAAAGCAACTGCATTCTGAGGATCAACAGTACCGTCAGTCCATATTTCGAGAATCAGTTTGTCAAAGTCTGTTTTTTGACCAACGCGAGCATTTCTCACCTGGAAATTAACTTTTTTAATGGGGGAATAGATTGCATCTATCGGAATACTGCCAACACCAAGAGTTTCATCCTTGTGTTCTTCGGCACCAATATAACCTCTTCCGGTCTGTACAGCCAACTGCATTTTAAAGTGAGCATCTTCTGTCAATGTACAGATATGATGTTCCGGATTCATGATTTCCATCTCATTTACTAATTGGATATCACTGGCAGTTACCTCACCCGGGCCCCTGACGTCTATATGAAGAACAACTGGTTTGGGATTTTTCTTTTTAAAAAGCACACCCTTGAGGTTAAGAATAATATCAGTCAGATCTTCGACGACATTGGGAATATTGGTGAACTCGTGCACGGCGCCGCTAACTTTTACCGAAGTAATAGCAGCACCCTGCATTGAAGAGAGCAGCACCCGACGCAAAGTATTGCCAATAGTTGTACCGTAGCCTCTTTCCAATGGTTCACAGGTGAACTTGCCATATTTTTCAGAAAGAGAATCTTCATCTACCAGAATAGTTTTTGGTTTGATGAGATCTCTCCAATTTTTGGCTATCCAGTCATAAATATTGACTTCTTCAATTTGTTCTTTGTTTTCCTGAGCATCCACGATTCCGGGCTCATTCATTTCTTTGTTTTCATCCATTTTAATTCCTTGTTTCAGACACCAATTAATGTAATTGATTAACAATTAATCCAAGTGAAACCAAATAATTGTTTGGATAATTTACCTGACAATACTTTAAAACTAATAACCGGTAAATTACAGAAGTTGGATTTATAATTAACAAAACCAGTTCAGAACCATCAGGTTATTTTTGAAAGCATCGCTAAGATAATTATTACACTCTTCTTCTTTTGGCTGCTCTGCAACCATTGTGAGGAATAGGAGTAACATCCTTGATTTTGGTAACTTTAATTCCAGCTGCAGAAATAGACCTCAGAGCTGAATCCCGACCGGCACCGGGTCCTTTAAGGCTTACTTCAACAGATTGAATTCCATGTTCTTTTGCTTTGTAAGCTGCATCTTCGCCTGTGAGCTGGGCTGCAAAGGGAGAAGATTTTCTTGAACCCTTGAATCTGATACCTGCACTGGACCAGCAAAGAACATTGCCGTTCAGGTCTGTAAAAGTAACGATGGTATTATTAAAAGTTGAAACTATGAAAGCCATTCCTTTCGAAATATTCTTTTTTAGCTTTTTCTTTCCTTTTTTTCTTCTTTTTTTTGCTCTTGCCATTATTTCTTACCTCTTACTGACAGTCTTTTCGGACCTTTGCGAGTTCTGGCGTTGGTGTGAGTACGCTGACCTCTGACGGGAAGATGTTTCATATGTCTGAGTCCCCGGTAGCATCTTAGATCCATCAATCTTTTTATATTCATATTGATTTCTCTGCGCAGATCACCTTCAACTGTATATTTATCGTCTATTATATCTCTGATATTTTTAACTTGAGATTCTGATACATTATCAGATGAAGTACCTTCTGGTACTCCGGCTGCATCCAGAATATCCTGGGCTGTTTTTCTGCCTATTCCATATACATAGGTCAAAGCAATTTCCATTCGTTTATCTTTTGGAAGGTCTACACCGGCAATACGCGGCATCACTATCCTCCTTTGGACTAAAATCCGCAAAGTTTAAGCGGTTAACATCTCAAAATTCAGTAAATATACAATTAATCTAATTGAAAATACTACTGGTTTGCCAGAAATTGGCTTTGAGATGAAACCAGGTTATTTATTTCTGTCTCTGTTTATGTCTGGGATCTTCGCAAATAACCCGCACGACACCTCGTCTTTTAATAATTTTGCATTTATCGCATATTTTTTTAACTGATGCTCTAACTTTCATCTTTATTCTCCTAGGCTTCAGGCACTTAAAACAAAAGGGCCTTCTTCAGTAATTGCAACACTGTGTTCAAAATGACAGGCTAACTTACGATCCTTGGTAACAACAGTCCATCCATCTTCACGGATGTCGACCTGCCAGTCACCTTCTGTGACCATCGGTTCTATAGCAAGGACCAAACCATTTTGCAACTTCAATCCTCTCCCGGGTCTACCAAAATTTGGTACCTGAGGAGGTTCGTGCATATCCTGACCAATTCCGTGGCCGACAAAATCTCTGATAACATTGAATCCGTCATTTTCTACAACAGTTTGGACTGCATGTCCAATGTCAGATAACCTGTTACCGTGGAGCATTTTTTTGATGGCTGCTTCCAACGATGCTTTGGTGGTTGTCATCAGGTTTCGGGCTGTTTCTGAAATATTGCCCACGGCAAAAGTACGAGCCGCATCACCACAATATCCATTTTTAATAACACCAAAATCGATAGAAAGAATGTCCCCTTCTTCGAGAACTTCTTTCTTACTGGGAATTCCATGAACGACCTTTTCATTTTTGGAAGTACACAGAACAGCCGGATAAGGTTGCATGGTTTTTGCAGGCTGATATTTGTAAAAGGCTGATTTAGCGCCAACTTTTTCAATATATTCCCTGGAGGCCTTTTCCAGATCCCAGGTTGTTATACCGGGTTTGATGAGATCACCACAGAGACTGAGTACATCTCTGACTATGATATTTGCAGCTCTGAGTTTATCGATCTCAGTTCTGTTTTTGATTTTGATTCTCATCATCATTGCCTTGTTTTATGACTTCAGGATCTGCATAATCCGTTGAGTAATCTCATCCATATCACCAACACCATCCACTCCATGAAGAATTCCTTTTTCAGAGTAAAATAACGAAAGTGGTTTAGTCATTTTATGATAAGAGTCAAGTCTTACTTTTACGCTCTTGGGAGTATCATCATTTCTTTGAGCAAGTTCAACTCCGCAATCATCGCAGATATTTTCATTCTTTGGCTTGAGAAACTTGACATGATATGGACGTTTACATTTGGGACAGGATCTTCTTCCGGTTATCCTCGGCAGGATTATATCTTCAGGAACCTTGATCTCAACAACATAGTCGATCTCGCGAACAATTTCCTTAAGAATCTGTTCTAATACTTGAGCCTGTGGAATAGTCCTGGGGTAGCCATCAAGGATGAATCCAGAATCACAATCTGATTTGGAAAGTCTGTCTTTGACAATGGCTGAAACCAGTTCATCAGGAACAAGTTCTCCGGCTTCCATATAACCAGCAGCTTTTTTGCCTAGATCCGTATTATTTTTTATGGCTGCTCTGAGCATATCACCTGTGGATATTTGAGGAATATCAAGATTTTTCTTAACTCTTGCCGCTTGGCTTCCCTTACCTGATCCCGGTGCTCCAAGAAAAACAATATTGGCCATTTTTAACCTCTTCCTCTGATTCTTGGTCCTTTTGGTCCTGAAATGCCGTCATAATGTCTGGTTATGAGATGTCCCTCAATCTGCTGCACTGTATCAAGAGCAACTCCTACTACAATCAGAAGACTGGTGCCCCCAAAATAGAAAGGAACATTGAAACGTGCCCGCAATAAATTGGGAAGAACACATACTGCAGCGACATATATAGCCCCGCCCCAGGTAAGTCTGGTTAATACTTTGTCGATATATTCAGCTGTTCTCTGACCAGGTCTGATCCCGGGAACAAATCCACCCTGTTTTTTCATGTTATCGGCAACATCTTTAGGATTGAAAGTTATTGCTGTATAGAAGAAAGCAAAGAAAATGATCAAGGTTACGTACAGGAGGTTGTATCTCCAATCAATGGGATTTGATATTGGGGAAAGGAAATTTTTGAGCCATGTACTTTGGGTAAAACTGGCAATTTGAGCAGGAAACATCAGTAAAGATGAAGCAAAAATTGCTGGAATTACACCGGCCATGTTGACCTTGAGGGGAAGGTGAGAAGAAGTACCACCGTACATTCTGCGTCCAACCACCCTTTTGGCATATTGGACCGGAATCTTTCTGTAGGCTCTTTCAAAGAAGGTGATAACAGCAATGACTCCTACGGCTATAGCCACAATAATGGCAAGATTGAGCACTCCGATGTCTCCACTGCGGAATTGCTGATATACACGGATAAAAGCATCGGGCATTCTGGCTACGATACCAGCAAAGATAATAAGAGAGATACCATTGCCAACACCTTTTTCGGTGATCTGCTCACCAAGCCACATAATAAATATAGTTCCGGCGGTCATGGTAAGAACAGTCATTATCTTGAAAGTAAGACCAGGATTAATAACCATTCCTGGATATGCCTGATTCTGACTTTCAAACCAGGTTGCCAGAAAATATCCCTGAATGACACAAAGAACCACTGTACCATACCTGGTATATTGGTTAATTTTCTTATTGCCCGATTCTCCTTCTTTTTTCAATTGTTCAAGATGTGGCACAACCACTGTGAGCAATTGAGTAATGATGGAGGAACTGATGTAAGGCATGATTCCCAGAGCAAAAATTGACATCTGCTTAAGGGCACCACCACTGAACATGTTGAACAAACCAAGAAAAGTACCGGATGCACCTGACATGACCTGTTCCATTAAACTACGATCAACTCCAGGAACGGTTACAAAGATTCCAACTCTGAAAATGGCCAGCATTCCCAAAGTAAATAAGAGTCTTTTTCTCAGTTCTGGAATTTTATGTATATTTCCGAATCCACTTGGCATAGTAAATTTCCGTTATTTTATGATAATCATCAGATTATCCAATTATTCGATAATATTAACTTCTCCACCTTTGGCTTCAATTTTACGTCTGGCTGACTTGGAAGCTTTGTGGACCTGAATTTCAAATTTACAATTGACCCGGCCTTTGTTTACCAGAGATACAATCTGATTGTCCTTCAGTACTCCCAATTTTTTGAGATCTTCAGGATTTACTTTGCCCCCAGCAGGAAACCATTTTTGTAATTTTTTGAAATTGACCTTAAGGATGTGATTAGTAGATTCAAGATATTTGACGCTTCCACCATTCTTTTTAATGGTAGTATAAGCTTGGCGAGAAATCTGATGTGCTTCAACATTGAATTTTTTATTAATTCTACCAACAGAAGTAATTCTCACTTTTGATTTTGATTTAGGTATGAGACCCTTGGCTTTCATATCTTCAAAAGTAATATTTACTTCATCGTTATCAGAGGTGAAGTTTTTATTCAATTTGGCAAGTGATACTTCCATATAATTGTTGATGGTTTTTTTGACAGTGACCTTACCACCTTTTGCTTCAATAGCTTCCTGGGCGGGTTTGGTGATTGAGTCAACAATAATATCGTATTTGGCATCACCAAGTTTGCCATTGCCGGTAATTTTGAAAAGATCTACATTATGACAAAAACCTTTATCTTTCAAAATCGACAGGTTTATTTGTCCGCCCTCTGGAAATTTTCTGACGAGAAAATCAAGATCAACTACAAAATATTCCTTACGGAAAATATTGTTGAATCCCCTTTTGGGAACCCGGCGCTGCAATGGCATCTGTCCACCTTCGAAACCAAGTCGGATATAACCACCGCTTCTTGATTTCTGACCATTATTTCCTCTTCCTGCAGTAACTCCGAGACCACTTCCCTGACCTCTGCCTTTTCTTTTTCTGTTTTTAACAGAACCTTTGCTTCTCTTGAGATTGGATAAAGTATTCATGCCCTATTTCCCTTCCTTTTCCCAGGGTTCGATCTCTATCAGATGGGCCACTTTTCTGATCATGCCTCTGATCTGATGAGTATCTTTAAGGATTCTCTCTTTTCCAGGGCCTCTGAGTCCGAGACCTTTTATAGTCGCTCTGATATCAGGAGGTGTACTTATAGTACTGTGTAACTGTTTAATTTTTATAAAAGTAGCCATGGCTATCTCCTACCTGTTTATTCTATTTGAGTTTTTCTACGGGAATTCCTCTGCGCTCAGCAACTTCATTTGCATCACGAAGCCTGGTCAGAGCATCAAAGGTAGCCTTCAAAACATTGTGATGGTTATTGCTGCCAATGCACTTGGTAAGTACATCA
The DNA here is from genome assembly GCA_027858615.1 of Deltaproteobacteria bacterium. Lineage (GTDB taxonomy): Bacteria > Myxococcota_A > Polyangia > HGW-17 > HGW-17 > JAQICJ01. Next base: position 23,189 of record JAQICJ010000294.1, on the reverse strand, counting down.
TGAACACCAACAGCATCCATAACAGCTCTTACTACACCACCTGCAATAACGCCTGTTCCTTTGGAGGCAGGACGCAAAAGTACTTTACCAGCACCATATTTTCCGATGATCTCATGGGGAATACTGGTTCCCTTGAGAAGAACATCTATCATGTTGCCTTCAGCTTTTTCTTTGGCTTTTCTGATCGCTTCAGGTACTTCGTTGGCTTTACCGAGTCCGAACCCAACACTGCCACTTTGGTTGCCGACAACTACCAGAGCTGAAAAACTGAATCTTCTACCACCTTTTACAACTTTGGCAACGCGGTTAATGTAAACTAACTTATCTATCAATTCATTATTTTCTTGGGGTCTGTTTGGCATCAATTTCCTCTTTTTCCTGTAATCTAAAAGTCAATTCCGCCTTCTCTTGCGCCTTCTGCCAGAGAGCGAACTCTTCCATGATATCTGAACCCGCTTTTATCAAAAACAACTGTTTTGACTTTGTTTTCTTTGCAGAGTTCGGCTATCTTGATTCCAACCTTTTTTGCCTGTTCGATTTTGCTCAAATCGTCCAGTTCCGGTTTCATGTCCTGGTTCAAGGTTGAAGTTGCACAAATAGTTTTACCTTCCAAATCGTCAATAACCTGTACGTAGATATTTTTATTGGAACGATAAACGGTCATGCGAGGTTTATCTTTGGTTCCAAATATTTTTCTTCGACCTCTTTTTTTACGGATATGACGCATTCTGACTTTTCTTATCATAATCTCACCTGCCGTTTATGCTTTGGCTTTTCCTTCTTTTTCTTTGACATATTCACCCTCATACCTGATACCTTTGCCTTTATATGGCTCGGGAGGTCTGAGACTTCTGATTTCAGCGGCAATTCTGCCGAGAATAACTTTGTCATGAGAAAATAGTTCTATTTTTAAACCTCTGTTTTCGATATTAGCCTTGATTGCTTGGGGAACCTCAAAGTAGACAGGATGAGAATAACCAAGGGCAAAAACAATATATTTACCTTTGATCTCACATCTGTAACCTACGCCTCTGATTTCCAGATTTTTGCGAAAACCTTTGCTTACGCCTTCAACCATGTTTGCAACTTTGGCTCTGATCATGCCGTGGTTCATTCTATCCTGTTTGCTATCGTTTTTTCGAACAAAAAGGATGTCTTTATCGGTAACTTCCATCTTGATTCCCTGAGGAATTTCATGATTCAATTTACCGTTAGGCCCTTCAACATGAACAACATTATTTTCTTCCTGCACCTTTACTTTATCTGGCAGGTCAATTTTCAATTTGCCTATACGAGACATTGTCTAGCCCCCTTTACCATACTGTACAGACCAACTCACCGCCAATATTGTTTTGGCGGGCGTCTTTGTCTGTCATTACGCCTTTGCTTGTAGTTACTATGGTAATACCCAAACCTTGTCTTACTCTAGGAAGTTCATCCGTTTTTGAGTAGATCCTCTGTCCTGGTCTGGATACTCTCTTAATACCTTCAATAGCGGGTTTGTTTTTACTGCCGTATTTCAATTCGATGACAATATTTCTGAATGGTTTGCCATTATCGATTTTGAAATCTTTTATATAGCCTTCTTTTTTCAACACGGTAGCTATATTTACTTTTAATTTGGAATAAGGTGCCTTTACATTAATTTTTTGGGCACTTATGCTATTTCTTATTCGTGTTAGAAAATCTGCAATAGGATCAGTCATTGACATATTATTTCTCCCTACCAACTTGCTTTGATAACACCAGGAATTTTACCTTCCAAAGCCAACTTTCGAAAACATAATCTACACATATCGAATTTTCTCATGTAAGCTCTGGATCTTCCACAGTGAGGGCATCTGTTTCGTTCTCTTACTTTGAATTTTTTCTTTTTGCCTGCCATTTTACATTTACGAGCCATTATTTTCCTCCCGTTTTTCTGAAGGGCATTCCAAAGTATCCAAGTAAAGAGCGTGCTTCCTTATCGGTTTGGGCACTGGTAACTATTTGTATACTCATCCCTTTGATTTTTTCGATGTCATCATAACTGATCTCGGGAAAGATAATCTGCTCAGTCATGCTTAAGGAATAATTTCCTCTTCCATCAAAACTTTTCACGGAAACACCATTAAAGTCTCTTTTTCTTGGCATTGCGATGGCTTTCAGTCTTTCAAAAAATTCATACATTACTTCTTTTCTGAGAGTCACCATTGCACCAATTTTAGTACCTTCGCGCAATTTAAAATTGGCAATAGATTTTTTGGCTTTGGTAACTACAGGTTTTCTGCCAGTGATCATGGTAATTTCCTTGAGAGCACTTTGCAGAATTTTTGGGTTTTCCATGGCTTCACCCAGACCTACGTTAACAATAATCTTCTTGAGCTTGGGAACTTCCATCCGATTTTTATAAGCAAATTCATCAACCATGTTTTTAATGATTTTTTCCTTATAAAGGTTTTTGTATCGGGGCTCCGCTTCTCTTCTGACACGCTCATTCTGAAGATTCTTGTTGCCTTTTTTAGATTTTTTGCGACCTTTTTTCTTGGCCATCTTTAATCCTCCAATTATTCGCTTTTAGCCTCGATTACTTCACCGCTGCTTTTGGCAATTCTAACTTTTCTGCCATCTTCAAGCACCTTGGTTCCAACTCTGGCACCTTTTACTTTGGTGGCCTCGTCCTTGGTTCCGACAAACTTTTTAGTTACCGGATCAATGGGCATTACGTTGGAAATTTGAATCGAGCCTTCTCTTTTTACCTGCTCACCTTTTTCATTAGCCTGTCTGGCTTTGCGGTTTACAGTCTGAATATTGACACCTTCCACGATAACTCTGTTTTTTTTCTTGAGTATTCTAAGAACGTTGCCAACTTTACCTTTGAATTTTCCAGATATAACCTTGACGGTATCTCCTGTTCTGATTCTTGCCAACATCATAGCACCTCCGGAGCCAGGGAAATTATCTTCATAAATTTCTTGGCTCTCAATTCTCTGGCAACGGGACCAAAAATCCTGGTTCCAATTGGTTCCTGAACTTCGTTCAATAGAACCGCAGCATTGCGGTCAAATTTTATGTAAGAGCCGTCACGTCTGTTTATTTCCTTAGCTGTTCTTACAATAACTGCTTTTAATACTTGTCCTTTTTTTACTTTGGCTGCCGGGATAGCTTCTTTGACGGACACTACTATAACATCACCAATGGATGCATATTTTCTTTTTGATCCGCCAGGTACTTTAATACACATAACTTTTTTCGCACCTGAGTTATCAGCAACATCCAGTACACTTTGCATCTGGATCATAATCTCACCTCTTTGAGAGTTATAAAACCTATATTCTTGGTTTTCTTTCTATCAATTCCTGAACCACCCAACGTTTATTCTTGGAGATAGGTTTGGATTCAACCATTTTAACCTTGTCTCCTTCTTGATATTGGTTTTGTTCGTCATGGGCCAGATATTTTTTGTGTTTCTTGATATATTTTTTGAATATAGGGTGTTTGAATTTTCTTTCTACTTCAACCGAAACGGTTTTATCCATTTTACCGGCTGACTTTACTACACCGACCAATGTTTTTCTGTTTCCGCGCTGTCTTTCCATGATAATCTCCTTAGCCGGCATTCTTTCTTCTGTTGATCTCTGTCATAATCCTGGCAACATTTTTTTTGGTTCTTTTGATAGAATTATGATCTTTCAACTGACTTGTAGCCTGCATGACTCTGTGATCAAAAAGATTTCTTTTTAATTCAGCCATCAGTCCGTAAAGCTCTTCGCCAGTTCTTTCCTTCAATTGGCTTACGCTGTATTGTGAATCTTTCATATCTTATTAATACCTTTCACAAACCTGGTTTTCACGGGCAATTTGTAATGGGCCAATTTAAAAGCTTCCCGAGCCAGTTCTTCATCAACTCCTGAAATCTCAAACATGATGTGGCCTGGTTTTACAACAGCTACCCATTCTTCAGGTGCACCTTTACCTTTACCCATTCTTACTTCGGCCGGTTTTTTGGAAATCGGCTTATGGGGAAAAATCCTGATAAAAACCTTGCCACCGCGTTTCATCTTTCTGGTGATGGCAACACGACAAGCCTCAATCTGCCTTGAAGTTATCCAGGAAGGTTCGAGTGTCTGCAGACCAAATTGACCAAATGCTACTGTTTTTCCGCCTTTGGCGCGACCTTTGGTTCTGCCTTTTTGTACTTTTCTGTGTTTTACTCTTTTTGGACTCAACATGGTAAAACCTGCCTTATATTTGTTCAGTATCGTTAGTGGTTAAAACTTCACCTTTATAGATCCAGCATTTAACCCCTATGGTACCATAGGTTGTTTTAGATTCGGCAAAACCGTAATCAATATCTGCTCTTAAAGTATGAAGAGGTACTCGACCTTCCATATACCATTCTCTACGAGCCATTTCAGCACCGCCAAGTCTACCAGCCAGGTGTATTTTTACTCCTTTGGCTCCCATATTCATGGAATTTTGGATAGACTTTTTCATAGCTCGACGGAAATTTATCCTTCTTTCGAGCTGTCTGGCAATATTGTCGGCTACCAATTGGGCATTAGTCTCGGCTTTCTTTACCTCCTGAATGTCAACAAACATTTCACTGTCAGAAAGTTTATGCAGTCCTTTGCGCAATTCTTCGACGTTTGCTCCGCCTTTTCCAATAACGCGACCAGGTTTGGAGGTAAAGATAATTATTTTTAATTTTTCGGCTGTACGCCTTTCAATATCAATTTTGGAAATTCCGGCATCCGGCATTTCTTTTTTGATGTATTTTCTGATATTGATATCTTGCTTGAGCCATTTGGCGTAATTCTGTTCTCCATACCATTTGGAGTTCCAGGTTCTAATGATGCCCAAACGCATTCCAACAGGATGAACTTTTTGTCCCACGGTGCCTCCTATTCATTCTCTCGTAAATCTAATTTTATAGTGATATGACTTGTTCTTTTATTGATTCTGAATGCTCTGCCCCTGGCTCTCGGCCTTCTCCACTTCATGACAGGACCTTCGTCAACATAGATAGTCTTGATATATGTATCTTCAGGCTCAAAATCAAAATACTCTTCTGCATTATAAGTTGCACTCATAAGCAGCTTTTTGATCAATTTTGCAGCTTTTTTATTGGTAAAAGCCAAGAGAGAAAGGGCTTCTTCAACATTTTTGCCTCTGATCATATTGGCAATAATCCTGGCTTTTCTGGGAGCAATGCGAACATTGTTCAAAGATGCACGAGGATAGGTAGCTCTGTCTTCCTTGATACGCGTTCTTTTGCTTATATGTTTATTTTTTGCAGACATTTCTTTCTCCTCTAGCGTTTCATTTTTTTGCTGCCGGCATGACTATAGAAAGTCCTGGTGGGCGCAAATTCACCGAGTTTATGTCCTACCATTTCATCACTGATATAGATGGGAATAAATTTGCGACCATTATGAACGGCAATATTGAGACCTATCATATCTGGAAAGACAGTGGATCTTCTGGACCAGGTCTGGATAGGTTTTCTATTACCTTGAGCCTTGGCCTTCATAACTTTTGCAACCAAATGATCATCTATAAATGGACCTTTTTTTACTGATCTAGCCATAACAATTCCTTAATTATTTTCTGCGTTTTACGATATATTTATCGGTTCGTTTATTTTTACGGGTTTTATAACCTTTGGAAGGTGTGCCCCAAGGTGAACAAGGATGGCGACCGCCGCTGGAACGTCCTTCACCACCGCCCATGGGATGGTCTACAGGATTCATTGTAACACCGCGATTATGTGGTCTGCGTCCAAGCCATCTACTGCGTCCGGCTTTTCCGCCTTTGAGATTGGAATGATTTTTGTTGCCAACGGTACCGATAGTAGCTCTGCACCTGCGGCTTACTTTTCTAACTTCACCGGATGGCATTTTAAGTGAGGCGTACTTGCCTTCTTTGGCAACCACCTGGATTGAATTTCCTGCAGATCTTCCCAATTGACCACCATGTCCAATGTGCAATTCCACATTATGCACATGAGTTCCAACTGGAATAAATTCAATTGGCATCGCATTTCCAACTACGATATCAGCATTTTCACTGTTTACACTTATTACTTTATCTCCTTCTTTCAAACCGTCCGGAGCAAGAATGTATGATTTAACCCCATCTACATAATAAATGAGAGCTATGAATGCTGTTCGATTAGGATCGTATTGAATACTTTTGACTGTGGCGGGAATGCCAGTTTTATTTCTTTTGAAATCGATAACTCTGTATTTTCTTTTATGACCACCGCCTCGGAATCTGACAGTAATTCTTCCGTGGTTGTTTCTACCGGCTTTGGATTTCATCGGTTTGATGAGGGATGGTTCTACCTCATAATCATCGGATAATTCAGCAAAATCATTACTTGTCATCCATCTGCGGCCAGGGGTAAAAGCACTATATTTTTTGATACCCATTATTATTCTCCTCAGTTACACTGCATCATTAAAGAAATCAATATCATGACCTTCTTTGAGGGTCACAATAGCTTTTTTCCAGCTTTTCTTTCTTCCTGCAACTCTTGTTCTGCCGATTCTTCTTTCAACGCTTTTGCCAAGATAGTTCATGGTTTTTATATCTGTGGTCTTGACATTGAATAGTTTCTCAACAGCATCTCTAATTTGAATTTTATTTGCAGCAGGATTTACCTCAAAGGTAAATTTTCTTTGGTTGTCCTGCATTACAACACTTTTTTCAGTCATTATAGGTCTGATGATAATATCTTCAGCAAATTTCATTTTTTACCTCACTGCTTTTTTAAGGTTTTCATCCAGTGCTTTTGCAGTCTTTTCGTCCATAATCAAGGTGTCGTGATTTACGATGTCATATGCATTGATACCTTCTGGAGCCAGCCATTTGTGTTTGGCAAGATTTCTGGAAGATAATACCAGTTCCCGGTTATTTTGATCTTCAACGATGAGGGTTTTGCCATTACCAAAGTTACTGATCATTGAGTTTACTGCTTTGGTTTTGATTTGCCCGAGGTTGAGATCATTTACAATAACCAGTTTTTCATCTTTTGCTTTCTGACTGAGAGCAATTTTAAGCGCTTTTCTGGAAACCTTTTTATTGACTTTCTGGATATATTTTCTGGGGGTGGGACCAAATACTATTCCACCGCCCACATGATTTGGCGCCCGAATACTACCCTGGCGTGCCCAACCAGTACCTTTTTGTCTGTATGGTTTTTTTCCACCGCCGCGAACTTCGCTTCTACCCTTGGTTTTGTGGGTGCCAGCTCTTTTCTTGGCAAGTTGAGCCTTGATCACCAGCCACATGAGGTGATCATTACTTTCAACTGCAAAAACATCATCAGACAATTCTATTGTACTTTGTTCTTTACCTTTTTGATCGAATACTTTTAAAGTTGGCATCGTATACTCCCTATCTCAATTGCCTCAGGTTTTAATCTCGACATTTACTCCAGGCGCAACATCAAGTCTCATCAAAGCATCAACTGTTTGCTGAGTTGGTTCCAGAATATCTATCAATCTTTTAAAAGTTCTGATTTCGAACTCTTCTCTGGATTTCTTGTTTACATGTGGGGATCTCAATACGCAATACCTGCTGATTTTAGTAGGCAAAGGAATAGGACCTGCAATATTTGCTCCTGTTGTTTTTGCAGTATTTACAATTTCAGTAGCAGATTGATCAAGCAATTTATGATCATAAGCTTTTAATTTGATTCTTATTCGACTTATCTGCATTTTTACTCCTATTAATCTCAGAGTTACAGTTAAACTTTTTGAGGATATATTGATCAATCGCCGATTAAATGTTGATGAACCGCAAAGTTCAAACGATGGTGATCTATCCTTTGGAGGTTAACTATTATCAACCAAACTATCAATAATATTAGCGGGAACCGCCTTATACTGCGAAAATTGCATCGTATAAGTTGCTCTTCCCTGCGAAAGCGACCTTAGCCGTGTAGCATATCCGAACATTGTTGCCAAGGGAATTTGTGAATCAATTATCTGAACTCCGGATCTGTTCTCCATACCAAGGATTTTACCTCTTCTGGAACTGATTCCTCCCAGAACATCACCGAGATATTCTTCAGGAGTGACTACTTCAACATCCATGATCGGCTCTACAATGATTGGACCTGCTTTTCTCACTGCATCTTTAAATGCAAGAGAACCGGCAGCAATAAAAGCATTATCTGAGGAATCAACCTGGTGAAAGGATCCATCTAACAAAGTTGCCTTAATGTCAACCATAAAATTACCGGACAAAATTCCATTAGTCATAGCGGATTTAATTCCTTTTTCAACAGAAGAAATATATTCTCTGGGAATTGCTCCGCCGGTAATTTTGTTGACAAAGGTCAAACCTGATGCATTTTCAGCAGGTTCTATTTCAATAACAGCGTGTCCATATTGACCTTTACCACCAGTTTGTTTGACAAATTTGCATTCGCCACCGGCTTTTTTGGTAATGGTTTCTCTATAAGCCACTTCTGGTTTTCCGATCTTTGCTTCCACTTTGAATTCTCTAATCAGACGATCAATGATAATCTCGAGGTGGAGTTCACCCATTCCCTTAAGAATAGTCTGACCGGTTTCCTGATCCATACTCACCTTGAAGGTGGGATCTTCACGGGAAAGCTTTTTTAATGCCTTTCCGAGTTTTTCCGTATCTCCTGCAGTCCTTGTTTCAACGGCTACTGAAACAACTGTTTCCGGAATATCGACAGATTCAAGCAAAATCGGTGCAGATCCGTCACAGAGAGTATCACCGGTAGAGGCGACTCTCAAGCCAACTGCAGCACCAATATTGCCAGCTGTAATTTCATCTATCTGTTCTCGCTTGTTGGCATGGATTCGGAGCAAACGTCCAATCCGTTCGTTTTTGCCACAAGTTGCATTATATACTGTAGAACCAGCTTCAAGCACCCCAGAATAAACACGCAAGAATGTGAGTTGCCCTACAAAGGGATCACTCATTATTTTGAAGGCCAAGGCAGAAACCGGTTCGTCATATCTAGGTTTGCGCACAAGGGTGTTTCCTTCTTTGTCCACTCCCCGAATTTCTTTGACTTCCGTGGGTGATGGCAAATAGGAAACTACTGCATCCATGAGAGGCTGAATACCTTTATTTTTAAAGGCACTGCCCAGAAAAACAGGGGTAATTTTAAGTTTGAGGACTTCTTCCTTGATATATTTATCCAGGATTTCAGCAGGAACATCTTCGTTCTGCAAGGCAATATCAAGAAACTCTTCATTGATATCCGCTAGAATGTCAATGATAGCAAGTCTTTTCTTTTCTACTTTATCTTTAAGATCTTCAGGGATATCTATAAGTTCAAATTTAGCTCCCAGAATATCTTTCTCCCAGACATAAGCCTGGCGGTTAACCAGATCGATAACTCCCATGAATTCATCTTCTCTGCCAATTGGAATCTGTAATTGCAGAGGAAGAGCACCCAGTCGGTTTTCCATGGATTCTATGGCGTTTTCTTCGTTGGCTCCAACCCGATCCATCTTGTTAATGAAAGCGATCCGAGGAACCTGGTATTTGTCAGCCTGTCTCCATACAGTTTCTGATTGGGGCTGAACTCCGGAAACAGCACAAAAAACAACAACTCCGCCATCAAGTACCCGGAGGCATCTTTCGACTTCCATGGTGAAATCAACATGTCCTGGAGTGTCAATAATGTTGATTCTCTTTCCACCCCATCTGGTGGTTGTAGCAGCAGAAGTAATGGTGATTCCACGTTCCTGTTCCTGCTCCATCCAGTCCATGGTGGCATTGCCGTCGTGGACTTCGCCGATGCGATGGGTAATTCCTGTATAGTACAATATTCTTTCGGTTACAGTTGTCTTCCCGGCATCTATATGTGCCATAATTCCAATGTTTCTGATGTCATTGATGGAAATTTGTTTATCCATCTCGTTATTGGAGGAAGTCATTAACTGAATCCTTTTGAATTTTGGATGCAATAATCCGGTTATCACAGCCGCCGGTTCGAAAACTCGCCTTGCGGTGGGTGGATAAATCCCGATATTATACAGTTATTAAAATTGTATTTTTATTACCAGCGATAATGGGCGAAAGCTTTATTGGCTTCGGCCATTTTGTGGGTATCTTCTTTTTTCTTTACTGAAGAACCGCGACCTTCACTTGCTTCCATTAACTCGGCTGCAAGTCTTTCTACGAAAGTATATTCAGGTCTTTTTCTGGAAAATCCCTTGAGCCAGCGCATGGCCAGAGCAATAGATCTTCTGTAGTCAACTTCCATCGGCACCTGGTACGTAGATCCACCTACACGACGAGATTTGACTTCGACTCTGGGTCTCACATTATCAATAGCTTTCTGGAAAACTTTGAGAGGGTCTTCTTTCCTTCTCTGTTCAATAAGATCAAAGGCATCGTAAACACATTTTTCGGCTACGCTTTTTTTGCCCGATAACATGATCCCATTGATAAACTTGGTCAATTTTTTTCTTAAATCCAGATCTGCATCGATAAATTTAGGATCCGGATGAACATATCTAATTGGTGCTCTTTCTTTACGGGACATTCAACACACCTTCCTATGCTTTTGGTTTTTTTGTTCCGTACTTGCTGCGACCCTGTCTTCTGTCATCAACACCTGCGGTGTCGAGGGTACCTCTAACAACATGATATCTTACACCGGGCAGATCTTTTACACGTCCACCTCTGATAAGAACAACGGAATGTTCCTGAAGATTATGAGATTCTCCTGGTATATAAGTTGTAACTTCCATGCCATTTGTAAGTCTGACACGGGCAACTTTGCGTAAAGCCGAATTAGGCTTTTTGGGAGTTGTTGTATAAACTCTCACACAAACACCGCGCTTTTGAGGGCATCCCTTCAAAGCTGGAGCATCACTTTTTTTCTTGATAACTTTTCTTCTTTTTCTCACTAACTGATTAATTGTCGGCATATTTATAAACTTCTTTCACTGGTTATAGAAACGAAAAAAGATGCTTCCATTTTGAAAGCGTGGAGTATTATAGGTATGGAATAATAACTGTCAACTACATATTTGCAGTTTTAAGCAGAAATATTGGCTTTTTTTCGAAAAAAGAACGAAATAAGGATAGAATAGACGAAAAATTGAGTTTTTCTGAAAAAACAAGATCTATTTCAGATTAAAAATCCATTTCTTCTTCATCTATAAAGTCATCTTCTTTCTCTTCTTCATCCTTGACAAAATAGGTCATCCGCTCATATGCCTTCAGACCTGTTCCGGCAGGAATAATTCTTCCCATAATAACATTTTCTTTCAAACCCCTGAGATAATCAATTTTTCCCCAGATTGACGCTTCAGTCATGACTTTGGTGGTTTCCTGGAAGGAAGAAGCACTGAGGAAAGATTCTGTTGAAAGCGAAGCTTTGGTAATTCCCATGAGAAGTGGTTCAGCCAGGGCAGGTTTTCCACCCTCATTAAGAATATTCGAGTTTTCGCGATCAAATTTCAATTTATCTACTCTTTGATTAACCAGAAATTCTGTATCTCCGGGTTCTATTACTTTTACTTTTTTGAGCATCTGGCGGACGATCATTTCGATATGCTTGTCATTTATCGATACACCCTGGACTCGATAAACACCCTGAACTTCTTCAACCAGATATTTGGCCAATTTTTCGATACCGGAAACTTTGAGGATATCATGGGGATTTGGGGGACCTTCCATGAGGGAATCACCGGCATGAACATATTCGCCTTCCCTGACTTTAACATGTTTCATCTTGGGAATTTTATATTCTTTGGATTTACCTTTATTGGGGGTGATTATCACTCTTTGTTTGTTTTTGATGTCTTTTCCGAAACTAACAACACCGTCAATTTCTGTAATAATAGCATGCTCTTTTGGTTTTCTGGCTTCGAACAATTCAACAACTCGAGGGAGACCACCGGTAATATCTTTGGTGGTTTTGGCAGATTCCTGGGGAAGCTTGGCCAGCTCGGCACCTGCATTGATTTGTTCACCGTCATATACACTGACAAATGTTTTGGCAGGAAGTCTGATCACCATATCGTGCTTGGTTCCGGGGATCTTTTTGGGCACACCATTTTTATCGACAATAACGATTCTCGGTTTAAGACTGGTATCTTTACTTTCGATAACCATCTTTTTGGTACGCCCGGTATTTTCATCCATGGTTTCCTTGAGAGTACGACCTTCTTCAAGATCTTCGTACTTGGCGAAACCACCCACTTCAGCCAGGAAGGTTTCGGAATAGGGATCCCATTCACTCAGGCGCTGACTTTGTTCTACGGTATCACCGTTGTCCACCATGATTTTGGCACCATAAATCAGATTGTACTGGCTCTTTTCCCGACCGGATTCGTCAAGAATGATCAATTGAGCATTGCGATTGATGATAACCTTTTCTTTTTCTTTGGTCTGGGGATCTTCACGTTCCACACTATTACAGTTTTCAAGCCTGACTATTCCTTTGGATTGGGCTTCGATAGATGATTCGTCTGCACCAACCTTGGCAGCACCACCAATATGGAAGGTTCTCATTGTCAACTGAGTACCAGGCTCACCAATGGACTGGGCAGCAATAATTCCTACAGCTTCACCGATCTTCACCATGGCACCTCGAGAAAGATCTCGACCATAACAATTGATACAAACACCCCTGGAAGCTTCACAGGTAAGAACCGAACGAATTTTAACCCGGTCAACCCCGGCTTCCTTGATTCGTTCCGCTTTTTCCTCGTCAACTACTTCATTGGCATAAACAATAACTTCATCTGTATAAGGGGCAACGATATCTTCCAGTACAACTCTGCCCAGAATTCGTTCGTCCAAAGTTTCGACAATGCGACCACCATCGGTAAGATGACCCAGTTCAATGCCTTTGGCTGTTCCACAATCAAATTCCGAAACAATGGCATTTTGGGAAACATCAACCAGCCTTCTGGTAAGATAACCGGAGTTGGCGGTTTTGAGAGCGGTATCAGCCAGACCTTTACGAGCACCGTGAGTGGAAATGAAGTATTGATGAACACTCAATCCTTCACGGAAGTTGGTTGTAATTGGTGTTTCAATAATTTCACCTGAAGGTTTGGCCATCAAACCCCTCATACCAGCCAACTGTCTGATCTGTTGATGAGAACCACGAGCACCTGATTCAGCCATGATGAAAACGGGGTTGAGTGATTTGTCAACTACTGTTTTCCCTGTTTCCGAATCAGTGAAAGTCTCGGTGGCAATTCCGTCCATCATTTCGTTGGCAATAGTATCGGACATTCCTGACCAGAGGTCGATGATCTTATTGTGTTTCTCACCTGAGGTGATCACACCTTCACTTTCTTGATCTTCATATTTTTTCAACTCAAGTTCAGCTTCTTCAAGTTTTTTCTGCTTGCTGGCAGGGATGTGCATATCATCAATACCGATGGAAATACCAGCAATAGTGGAATATTTGTAACCCATGCTGCGCAGTGAATCAGCCAGAAGAACTGTGGCTTTTTCTCCGAGAAGTCGATAACACTTGTCAATCAGATTCCCCAATTGTTTTTTCTTGAGAGTTTGATTGATATATTCGAAGGGGATCTCCCTAGGTACGATATCATAAAGCAGAACTCTGCCTGTGGTGGTATCGTAAATTTTGATGTTTTCATCACCGTATTCGTCAATAGATGTAAGGCGAGCCTTTATTTTGGCATGGAGATCAAGATATCCGTTTTCGTAAGCCATTCTGACTTCCTGGATCCCGTCATAAATACCGGCAAATATATTGCCTTCAGGCTTGTATTCGCCCCTGCGAAAAGGAAGATCTCTGGTTATGTAGTAAAGTCCAAGTACTATATCCTGAGAGGGAACTATAATTGGCTTTCCGTGAGCCGGTCCCAAAATATTGTTGGTGGACATCATCAGAACCCTGGTTTCCATCTGGGCTTCCACACTTAATGGTACATGAACAGCCATCTGATCACCATCAAAGTCGGCATTGAAAGCTGTACAAACCAAAGGATGCAACTGAATGGCTTTTCCTTCAATAAGAACTGGCTCAAAAGCTTGAATACCAAGTCTATGCAGAGTTGGAGCACGATTCAGCATAATGGGATGTTCCCGAATAACCTTCTCCAAAATATCCCAAATAACGGGATTATCTTTTGCTTCCACCATCTTCTTGGAATTCTTGATGGTTGAAGTGTGTCCCTGTTTTTCCAATTCGTGATAAATGAATGGTTTGAACAATTCGAGAGCCATTTTTTTGGGAAGTCCGCACTGGTGAAGTTTTAATTCCGGACCTACAACAATTACGGAACGACCGGAATAATCGACTCTCTTACCAAGGAGATTCTGACGAAAACGTCCCTGTTTACCTTTAAGCATGTCGGACAGAGATTTCAAAGGACGCCTGTGGGAACCTGTAACTGATTTCTTTTTTCTGGAATTATCAAAAAGAGCATCCACCGACTCCTGCAACATTCTTTTTTCATTTCTGATGATTATTGAAGGTGCACTGAGTTCGATCAATTTTTTGAGGCGGTTGTTACGATTGATGACCCGACGATAAAGATCATTGAGATCGGAAGTGGCAAAACGTCCGCCATCAAGGGGAACCAAAGGTCTCAGGTCAGGTGGCAGAACCGGAACAACTTTTACCATCATATATTCAGGAAGATTGTCTGAATTTTTAAAAGCCTTGATGGTTTTAAGCCTTTTGGCATATTTTTTTCTTTTTGCTTTATTCTTGGTTAACTGCAATTCTTCCTTGATCTCAAAGTTCAACAATTCAATATCAAGTTGAGATAAAAGATCATAAATAGCCTGACCACCGGTTTCAGCCTTAAAAGAACCATAACCCAGTTCTTCCTGTAATTCCTGATATTCGTTTTCTTTTAGAATTTTGCCTTTTTCCAGTCCACTATCCAGGGGATCGGTAACGATAAAGGCTTCACAGAAAAGAATTGACTGCAGATTCTTGACTTTTATGTTCAGTAAATTGCCAATTCTTGAGGGGAGACTTCTTAAAAACCAGATGTGGGCAACGGGAGTAGCAAGTTCTATATGCCCCATTCTTTCCCGTCTGACTTTGGAAGAAATAACTTCGACACCGCAACGCTCACAAACAACCCCGCGGTGTTTCATTCTTTTATACTTACCGCAATTACATTCATAATCTTTTACAGGTCCAAATATTTTAGCACAAAATAATCCATCTTTTTCTGGTTTGAATGTCCTGTAATTTATTGTCTCGGGTTTTTTTACCTCTCCATAAGACCATTCCAGAATTTTTTCTGGTGAAGCCAAGGTTATCTGAATAGCATCGAAATCTTTAGTTTCCTTTGTGGGCTCAAAAAAACTGAATATATCTTTCATGGGAAACTTCTCCAAATATGCTTTTACCTGATTGAATCAGGCTAATTAACTTTATAATGTTATAAATGATCATGACGAGGCTTAAACTTCTGCTCATGATTAAACTGAGTTGACAGAAAATTAATTGATCTGCCGACTCCGAAATAATTATCTGTTCCAACACCTGAAAGGAAATCAGATAATTTAAACTCCTGATTGAGTCTAAACTGATTATGACTTCAGTTTTAGAACAGAACCCCGTCTTTCATGGATGTAATCATGGAATAATCGCCCTGATTGCTCTCATCAAGAGAAAGGGTTTCAATATTGAGACACAAACTTTGCAGTTCTTTGAGGAGAACATTGAAGGCTTCAGGCAAACCTGCATTCAATTTGTTTTCACCTTTGACAATGGACTCGAACATCCTGGTTCTGCCAGCTACATCATCAGATTTGACCGTGAGGAATTCCTGAAGAGAATAGGCTGCACCGTAGGCTTCAATAGCCCAGACTTCCATTTCGCCAAGTCTCTGTCCACCAAATTGAGCTTTACCACCAAGTGGCTGCTGGGTAACCAGAGCATAAGGGCCAGTGGAGCGGGCATGAATCTTGTCATCAACCAGATGATGCAACTTGAGCATATACATGATACCGACGGTTACAGGACGATGGAAAGCTTCCCCTGTTCTGCCGTCGAAAAGAATCATTTGTCCGGAAGTATCCTTGCCGGCCATAGTAAGAAAATCCTTGATTTCCTTTTCTTCAATTCCTTCAAATACAGGAGTAAAAATATGAATTCCCTCTTTTACTTTTCTGGACCACAATTTTACTTCTTCATCAGTTGCCAGTTCCAGAAAACGATTGGCTTTTTCAGAATTATAGATCTTTTTAAGTTGGTAACGGGCTACTTCTGCTTCCCAATCTTTGCTCTCCATATATTCGGAGACCTGACGTCCCAATTCATGAGCAGCCAATCCCAGATGGGTTTCAAGAATCTGACCAACATTCATACGGGAAGGAACACCCAGGGGATTCAAAACTATATCAACAGGAGTTCCATCCTCCATGTAAGGCATATCCTCCTGAGGGAGAATTCTGGAAATAACACCCTTGTTACCATGGCGTCCGGCCATTTTGTCACCAACTGACAATTTGCGTTTAATGGCAAGATAAACTTTTACCTTTTTCAGAACTCCGGTGTTGAGTTCATCGCTCTTGGTAATTCTTTCAATTCGTTCCCGATAGGAAGTTTCTATTTCCTTGATGTTCTGATCGAGTTTTTTGGAAAGATTATCGATTTTCTGTTCGATAATTCCGTTGCTGTCTTTTATTTGAATATCTTTCCAATATCGCTGGGACACGGAATCAAGACTGTCTTCCTTAATGGTAATCCCCTTGGGAAGAAGTACTTTTCTGGAATCATCGATCAAGCGGGAACCAGTAATTCTACCAACCAGCAATTTCTTGATTCTGGAATAGAAACTGTCTGAGATGATTCTTATTTCATCTGTCTGATCCTTGAGGAGATCTTCACGTTCGACATCTTCAATATCCAGAGCACGGGGTGATTTATCCTGACCACGACGGGAAAAGATTTTGGCACCAATGACAATTCCTTCTGTTCCTGGTGAAACACGCAGAGAACTGTCTTTGACATCTCCCGCTTTTTCACCGAAAATCGCTTTAAGGAGCTTTTCTTCTGGAGTCAACTGAGTTTCACCCTTGGGAGTTACCTTGCCAACCAGAATATCGCCTGATTTTACTTCGGCGCCAACCCTGACTATTCCACTTTCATCGATATTGCGTAAAGCACGCTCGCTGACATTGGGAATATCGGCAGTGATCTCTTCGGGACCCAACTTGGTTTCTTTGGCGTCACATTCATATTCTTCAATATGGATTGAAGTAAAAACGTCATCCTTGACCAAGTTTTCATTGACCAGAATGGAGTCCTCAAAGTTGTACCCGGACCAGGGCATGAATGCTACCATGATGTTTTTACCCAAGGCCAATTCTCCACATTCGGTGGAGGGACCATCAGCAATAACATCTCCCTTTCGAACCCTGTCGCCTTCATTTACTATGGGTTTCTGGTTGAAACAGGTATTTTGATTGGTTCTTCTGAACTTGGTAAGAGTGTAGATATCTGGTTTAAGACTTGTTTTTTCAATATCCCCTTCCACATCTCTTTTAACTACTATGCGGCGACCGTTAACCTTGACAACAACACCGGGATTCCTTGCAACCAGAGTTACTCCAGAATCTCTGGCAACATTAGGTTCAAGTTTGGTGGCTACCAGCGGTGATCTGGAAATCATGAGAGGAACAGCCTGGCGCTGCATATTAGCTCCCATGAGAGCACGGTTGGCATCATCATGTTCAAGAAAGGGAATCATGGAAGCGGCTACACTGACCAGTTGTTCAGGAGCTACATCCATTAGTGTTACTTTTTCACTGGGAACGTTGACTGTCTCTCCGTCGGTTCTCACCGAAACGAAATCATCAATGATCCTGTTTTCGGAATCCATATTTACAGTTGCTTCAGTTATTTTTTCTTCTTCTTCCTGCAAAGCACTGTAGTATTTTATGGTTCTGATATCGTTATTTACTACTTTATCTTTAACCTTACGATAAGGGGTTTCAATAAAGCCGTATTCATTGATCCTGGCATGAGATGCAAGGGAAGCAATCAAACCAATATTTGGACCTTCAGGAGTTTCAATGGGACAAATTCTTCCGTAATGGGTTGGATGAACATCCCTGACATCAAATCCTGCTCTTTCCCTGGTCAGACCACCGGGTCCAAGCGCTGAAAGTCTTCTTTTGTGGGTTATTTCAGAAATAGGATTGGTTTGATCCATGAACTGGGATAACTGGCTTGAAGAAAAATACTCTCTGACAGCGGAAGCTACAGGCCTCGAATTGATTAAATCGTGAGGCATCGAGGTTTCCATTTCACTGGAAGTTGCCATTCTTTCCCGCACGGATCTTTTGAGTCTTTCCAGACCCTTTCTGTAGGTATCTTCAAGGAGTTCACCGACAGCTCTCAGCCTTCTGTTGCCCAGATGGTCAATATCGTCGACTTTGCCTTTTCCTTCCTTTAGATTCAGCAGGTATCTTACAGTTTCCACAATATCCCTTTTCTGGATAACTGTGGTTTCAGTATTGTCGCGATCTTCATACTTGAACTTGTAATTAATTTTCAACCGTCCCACAGGACTCAGATCATAGCGATCCGGATTGAAAAACATGTGTTCAAAATACTTTCTGGCTGTATCTACTGTGGGAGGCTCGCCTGGTCTCAATCTTTTGTAAATTTCCAGATAGGCTTCTTCCTGAGTACTTACTTTGTCGAGTTTTACAGTTTTCTGGAAATGATCGTGAACATTACGATTGTCAATGAAAAGAGTTTTAAATGATTTGATTCCGGCCTTGCGGATTTTTTTGAGAATTGTTTTGTTAAGACCCTTGTTGCAAAGAGCAATTACCTCACCGGTTTCAGGATCGAAAACATCTTCTGCCAGAACTTTTTTGTTATATTTTTCTTTGCCCAGCAGATAACCATCTTCTATAAGGTGTTTTTTTGCTCCGCTTTTCTTAATCTTTCTGATTCTAGATTTACCCAGCTTTTTACGACGACTGACAATCTTTTCTTTGGTATCTACAGTTATAATATCGTGACTGAGACTGAACTTTTCCAATTTCTCGAAATCAACTTCTTTTTGCCAATAACCATCTTCTTCCAAAGGAGAAATTGTTTCGGCAAAATAGAAACTGTTGAGAATTTCCTCAGTAGTCATACCAAAAGCACGCAACAAAACGGAAGCATGCATTTTTTTGCGACGGTCTATTCGTACATGAAGAATATCTTTAGCATCAAACTCAAAATCCAACCAGGAACCTCTGGTTGGTATTACCCGAGCAGAATAAATCAATTTTCTGCGGGCATGTTTTTTGCCTTTATCATGTTTGAAAAAGATACCTGATGAACGATGCAACTGACTTACAACAACCCGTTCAACACCATTGATCATAAAGGTACCATTGGAAGTAATAAGTGGTATGGTGCCGAAGAATACTTCTTCTTCCTTAAAGTCCCTTATTTCCCTGGTTTCATCTTCAGATTCTTCATCAACAGGTTTATCATAAATGATCAACCTGATTGTAACTCTGACTGTGGCTTCGTATGAAAGACCCCGTTGTCTGCACTCTTCCACATCGTATTTTGGTTTTTCTATTCTGTATTGTACAAATTCAAGTGATGATGTTCCCTGATAATCGGAAATAGGAAAAACAGATTGGAAAACATTTTGCAGTCCAATATCGTTTCTTCTGATTTCCGCATCGATCTTCCCCTGTAAAAACTTGTTGTAAGAGTCAATCTGAAATTTTATCAGGTTTGGGACATTAACGGGTATGTTAAATTTGCTGAAGGATTTTCTGAAACGGCTATTTAGTTGAACCAGAGAGGACATTGGCAACTCCTGAATGTAATTAACAAAAATAGACATACCCGATCAGGGTATATTAACCCTGTCGAGTATATCTATTTCCTTCTTTCTCAAAAAACATACAAATATGTTTAAAATGGAGTTATTTAAGCTCTACAGTAGCGCCAGCCTCCTCAAGTACTTTTTTGGCCTTTTCAGCGTCTTCTTTGGCGATTCCACTTTTAACCACGGAATCAGCAGAAGCCATGTTTTTGGCTTCTTTGAGGCCGAGACTTGTCATTTGACGGATAGCTTTGATAACTTTGATTTTCTTTTTGCCGACTTCTTTGATAACTACATCAAATTCAGTCTGCTCTTCTTCTTCTTCTCCACCATCATCAGCAGCGGCGGGCATTGCACCGGCCATTACTGCAGGAGCTGCTTCAACTCCCCATTTTTCTTCCAGTTCCTTGACCAGATCAGCCATATCCATGACTGTCATATTACTGAGATAATCGATTACTTGTTCTTTTGTTACTGCCATTTTATCCTCCTAAAAAATATATAGAAATTATGCCGTTTTTGGTTATTCTTTATCAGCTTCCTGCTTAGCCTGAAGTAACATCAGGAACTTTTTGGGAGCTGCTTCCATGAGTCTCATCATATTCTGTGGTACAGCAAGCATTGTAGCTAGCAATTTGCTTTGCAGTTCCGGTTTTGAAGGCATCTTTGAAAGATGGCTGACACCTTCTTTGTCCAGAAGCTCGCCTTCCATGTACCCACCAATAATATCAAACTTTTTGATCTCTTTTTGATACTTGACTGCAATCTTTGCCGGTGGGGCTGGTTCTTCAAAAGACCAGGCTATGGCTACAGGCCCTTTGAGCAATTCTGTAATTACTTGAGCATCTGTATCAGCCAGGGCTTTTGAGAAAAGGGTGTTTTTTACTACTTTATATTCACAATCATTGGCTTCAAAATCTCTTCTAACCTTGTTGATCTGTTCTACGGTGACTCCGCTGAAATCGACCAGAACAAACGATTGTGCTTTTGCAGCAATTTCTCTTAATTCTTCAATTGCTTTTGTTTTTTCTACTCTATTCATGTCAAACCTCACTAATCAAGAAGGGCAAGAAGTACTTTTGGAATATCCAGCTTGATTCCTGGACCCATAGTGGGACTGATGGTCATACTCTTGAAATAAACACCTTTTGCAGTAGCAGGTCTCATTTTCTTGAGAATATCCACTACAGCCAGAATATTTTCTCTGAGTTGCTTTTCATCAAAAGAGATCTTGCCAACAGCCACATGAATGATTCCAGCTTTTTCTACTCTGAAATCAATTTTGCCTTTTTTAAGGTCTTTGACTGTCTGACCAACATCAAAGGTAACTGTTCCTACCTTGGGATTGGGCATTAGTCCCCTGGTTCCCAAAATACGTCCGATTTTGCCGACTACTCTCATCATATCGGGAGTAGCAACGGCTTTATCGAAATCAACCCAGTTTTCTTCTTTGATCTTTTCGACCAGATCTTCAGCTCCAACAAAGTCAGCTCCGGCTTCTTTGGCTTCAATAGCCTTTTCTCCCTTGGCGAAAACAAGAACTTTTACTTCCTTGCCTGTACCATGAGGTAATGATACCGTGCCCCTTACCATTTGATCTGCGTGACGTGGATTTACTCCAAGATTTATAGCAAAGTCAACCGATGAGTCAAATTTGGTATAACTAACTTGTTTTAGAAGTTTGACTGCGTCATCGATTTCATAACGTTGACGGCGGTCAAGCATCTCCATTTTTTTATTATAATTTTTTCCGTGTTTGGCCATAATTCCTCTTTCGGTTAAAACCTCCCACAACGTCACTAAAATACGATGTGGTAAAAAACCTTCCTTAAGAAGGTGTGAAATTATTACTCCTTCACTATAATTCCCATGGAACGTGCAGAACCCTTGATGATTTTAATAGCTGATTCCATTTTATTGGTGTTCAGATCTACCATCTTGGTGTTGGCAATTTCTTTAACCTGATCAAGGGTTACGTTGCCAACCTTGTTTTTATTGGGTTCTCCCGATCCTTTTTCAAGACCTGCGGCTTTTAAAAGTAGAATTGAAGCGGGAGGAGTTTTAGTAATAAAAGAAAATGACCGATCAGCAAAAACTGTGATTTCCACAGGAATAATCATTCCATCGTCTTTTGATGTTCTGGCATTAAATGCCTTGCAGAACGCGGGAATATTTACTCCGTGCTGGCCCAGAGCGGGACCTACTGGTGGAGCAGGTGTTGCTTTGGCTGCCGGTAATTGTAATTTGATAAGTCCAATAACTTTTTTCATCTCTACACCTAAATGTTCTTTATGTTTTTTCCACCTGTGTATAGTCAAGCTCTACAGGTGTAGCTCTTCCAAATATAGAAACAAGAACTCTGAGTTTCTGTTTGTCCGGTTTAACTTCTTCGACAATACCCTCAAAGTTGCTGAAAGGACCTTCTTTAACTCTGACTTTTTCACCTTCGGTGAATATGATTTTAGGCCTTGGTTTTGACTTGCCTTCAGCTATCTGGGCTTGAATTCCAACTATTTCGCTTTCTGGCAGAGGAGTGGGATTTTTTCCTCCAAGAAAACCTGTAACTTTGGGAATGGCTTTAACTATATGCCATGCTCTGTCATCCATTTCCATTTTTACAAAAATATAACCACTGAAAAATTTTCTTTCTGTGATTTTATTTTTCCCCTTCTTCTTATTATCAATGATTTTCTCTCGGGGAATGAGAATCTCTTCAAACAGTTCAGAAACACCCTCGGCTTTGATCTTCTTTTCCAGTGCTGTCTTTACAGCATCTTCCGCTTGTGTATAGGTATGAACGACATACCATTTTTTAGCCATTGGGAATCTCCTCTAAATTTAACTGGTGAGAATTTTACTGGTCACCCAAGACCAGAACCAGTCGAAGGAAAACATGATTATGGAGGCAATGAACACTGTAACAATCACAACATAAGTTGCTGTCTTGGTTTCTTTTTTAGTGGGCCAAGTAACTCGCTTCAACTCATTTATAATAGTACTGATTCTATGGAATTTTTCTTTGTTGATCCACTGGGAACCAACCAGAATAAATCCTAATCCAATTCAGACAAGGTTAACCATAAGTCTGTTTGGTCTGGCAAAATATGACCAGATGACTCCGGTTGCCTGAATAAAAACCCAGGCAAAAATAACCGTTGCTATCATGAATGTGAGATGAACATATTTACGATTACCCATAATCAATCCTTAAACTCGGCAGGGCAGGAGGGATTCGAACCCCCAGCATGCGGTTTTGGAGACCGCCGCTCTACCAATTAGAGCTACTGCCCTACGCAGGTGATGTTAAATACTGCCTATTAAAATATTGTCAATAAAATAATTGCAAAAAAATCCCGAAGAACTTGATACACAATTTTTCATCTTTTGAATTGAGAACTTACA
>JAQICJ010000273.1 GCA_027858615.1 Deltaproteobacteria bacterium | reverse complement strand
TTCAATTTTCACCAGTTTTTTCCTGGTCAATTTTTTTAATAAATTCGGAAGATTTCCCCTAAGTCTTCTTCTTTCCCTCAGCGCGTTGCTTCTGTTTCGCGATCTTGTTCAATATCCTGAAATACTTGGTGAGAGCACAATTCATTACATATTGGATAAAATTCAACCTCAAACCAGACTCTGGCTCGCGCTGGCTCTCATACCTTCTCAATTGCCCCTCTTTTTACTTGTCTGGAAAAAGAAAACTAAAATTATCCCGGGTTTGGTTGCAATCTGGGAAGACTTGAAAACCACCTCCTATCTTTTCAAATTAGTCTGGCTTCTGCTCTTTCCCCTCAGATTTATTCTTTTTTATCTTGGCAAATATGTACTGGTCTATATTTACCGGTTTTGCAAAAGAATCTATATTTTAATCAACAACTTGATTCTCCTGGTAATTGCCAAGTTGAATAAATTATTGCCTGGAGAATTGAAAAACCGCAGAACAATTCTCGCTTTTACCACCTTTGCCTTTGCCATCTGGTTTTCTTTCCAATGGCTGCCTTTTTTGTCTTTCAATCTTTCTACCAGACCGGTTTATGCAGCTTACAAGCAACAAGCCAAAAATGATGACCTGATTGCAGTCTATAATCTCAATAGTGCCAGTGCCCCGGTTTATATCAACAAAGAAGCCGTAAACCTCAAATCTTACCAGGAAATTTACTCTTATCTCACTTCCAACCAGAAAAGATTTCTTATCCTGCCCTCAAGATTACTGGGAACTTTTGACTTTAATCTGAGACGTAGAAAAATTTCCTACTTTGTACCAGCGGAACCTACCCCCAGGTATCTGCTGATAAGCAACCGGTTAAACAATACAGACAAAGATTACAACCCACTGCTTCCTTTCATCGCCACCCAAGCTCCCCAAACCACTTACAAAGCCACAACCAGTTTTGAACGCGGTTTAAGCCTTGAGGGATATCATATTCCATCAGAAGCGCGCCGGGGAGAAGAAATTGCAATCAAACTGGTTTTCAAAGTTGAGGGCAAACTTAACCGAAATTACAAAATTTTCATTCATCTGGATCCCCCTTACGGAACCAGGATTACCGGAGATCACGAGCCAGTACAGGGTTATCTTTCCACTAAAAACTGGTCCAAAGGCACTTGGGTCATCGATACTCATACAATTAAAATTCCTCATTTCGGCTTTCCTTCCGGGCGCTATCGCATTTATGCAGGCCTTTTCAAAGGCAAATCAAGACTTGAAATTACCAAAGGTGGCAATGATGGACATGATCGAGCCCCCCTGGGAACGATGATTGTAAGGGATCCTTATTTCCCCGGATGCTCCGGGGATTAAATTCAATTTGAGTTTATTGTCAGTTTGGGTAATTCGGAAATGTGGGAAACAAAATGGATCTTTGCATCTTTTTTAACCTCATCTGGGATTTCATTAATATCCTTTTTGTTTTTTGCCGGAAGAATAATTGATTTCATTCCCGCTCTGTGTGCAGCCAGGGTTTTTTCCTTGATGCCCCCTACCGGCAGCACTTTTCCTCTCAGGGTTATTTCTCCCGTCATGGCAACATCACTGAAAACTACCTTGTTGCTGAGAAGAGAAAGCAGGGAAACATAGATGGTTATACCGGCTGAAGGTCCATCTTTGGGAACAGCACCCGCCGGAACATGAAGATGGATATCGATCTTTTCAAAGATATCAGGATCAAGATCAAGATTCTCGGCCTCTGATTTTAAAATGGAAAGGGCTGCCTGAGCACTTTCTTTCATGACATCTCCCAGCTTTCCAGTCAGGAAAAGCTTGCCGGTTCCCTTCATTTTTCTTGATTCCAGATGAATTATATCACCACCTACCGGTGTCCAGGCAAGTCCCGTGGCCACACCCGGGCTTTTGTATTTGTCAGCTGCAGTATCAAAATATTTCTCGGGACCCAAAAATTCGCTAAGATTATAAACCGTTACATTTACTTTTTCGAAATTATCTCCGGAATCAAGGTCTTTGTTTTCAGCCACTTTGACTGCCACCTGCCGACAGACTTTGCCTACGCTCCTTTCGAGGTTTCTGACACCTGCTTCCCTGGTGTAATAGTTGATTATCTGATAAACGGAACCTTTGGAAAAATGAATTAATTTTTTGTTGAGTCCGTTGCTTTTTATTTGCCTGGGAATGAGGTATTTCTTAGCAATCTGATATTTTTCATTTCTGGTATAACCGGGAAGTTCGAGAATTTCCATCCTGTCTTTCAGAGCTGAGGGAATGGTCTGGCTGACATTGGCAGTAGCAATAAACATGACCTTGGAAAGATCATAGCGAACTTCCAGGAAATGATCGCTGAAAGTAGAATTTTGCTCGGGATCGAGAACTTCCAACAAAGCTGATGCCGGATCTCCGCGATAATCGTTGCCCAATTTATCTATTTCATCAAGCATGAAAACAGGATTACTGACTTCGACTTTTTTTATTCCCTGAATAATTCTACCGGGTAAAGCTCCTACATAGGTACGACGATGACCTCTGATTTCGGCTTCATCCCTTACTCCGCCCAGTGAAATTCTCCAGAATTTTCTCCCCATGGCACGAGCTATTGACTTGCCCAGGGAGGTTTTTCCAACTCCTGGAGGACCTACCAGACAGAGAATTGGACCCTTCTTGCTGGGATTGAGCTTTCTTACCGCCAGATACTCCAGAATCCGTTCTTTGACCTTTTCCAGATCATAGTGATCTTGATCCAGAATTTTCCTGACTTTGACAATATCAAGATTGTCTTTGGTGGCTTCTTTCCACGGCAAATTAACCAACCAGTCCACATAATTGTAAGTTACACTGTATTCACTGCTGGCGGGATTGATGGATTTAAGCCTTTTTATCTGCTTAAGAGCCATCTCCTCAGCTTCTTCAAGCATCCCGGCAGATTTTATTTTTTCTTTGAACTCGTTGATTTCGCTGTCGACTTCGTCAACTTCACCCAATTCCTCCTGAATAGCTTTGAGTTGTTGCCTTAAAACATATTCCCTTTGGGATTTACCCATCTTTTCCTTGACTTGGGCGTTGATTTTTTCTTTGATTTTCAGAATTTTCATCTGCTTATTCAAAATAACAAGGATTTCATGCAAACGTTCTTCAATATCAGTGATTTCGAGAATATTCTGCTTTTCTTCTACGGTGAGATCGAGATTTGCGCTGATTAAATCAGCCAATTGTCCAGGTTTGCTGATGGAGTTTATCAAGGAGTTAGCTTCGTTAGGAACATCAGGGATAAGATTGATAACTTTGCGAGCTGCGGTTTTTATGCTCTGAACCAAAGCATTCAAGGCAATCTTCTTTTCCTTTTCTTCATTGCTCAAATCTTCTTTGTCCAGATCAAGAAAAGCATTTTCAGACTCTAATTCCCTGACCTTGGCAGTGATATAAGGTTCGCGTCCCAAAAATCCAAGAATTTTAATCCGGGAAACCCCTTGAACAATAACACTGTAATTGTTTTCAGAAAGCTTGATAACTTTCAGTATTCTGGCGGCAGTTCCAATTTCGTAGATGTCGTCTTCCTGTGGATCTTCGGTTTTTTCAACTTTTTGAGCAACTATACCAATTATGGGATTTTCTGTATCCACTGCGTTCTGAATAATTTTTATACTCTTACTGCGTCCAACATCAAGAGGAATGATTGCACCAGGAAAAAGAACCGAATTCCTCAAAGTCAGAATTGGCACTATATCTGGTATTTCAATATTCAGATTGTTATTTGAAGTGTCCATAAAACCTCCTGTTGTTAAACATAAGAATGAAATCCCGGATGTCCAGAGTTCCTGTCAAAATTCATGGCCATGAATTCAAAACAGGAGAATTTTTACGGATTTGCAACAAAAAAAGATGTAATTAGAATTTATATCTTGCAAACTGGTTATGTAAACCGATAAGTACCAAGCTAAATCCCCTGTACCTGCATTTGAAGTGATATATTGAGGGTAGAAACCTGAAGTTAGATAGTTCCCCTCCAATGAATGGGGTTTTTTGACTGAATAAGAAATTTGACTCAGATGCGAGGAGTAACTTCGCCGACATAGTTGATACTATTTCAAGAAGTTATGACAAAGCAGATGAGGCAAAATTCCGTGTTCAGACGATTACATCCATTTTTGGGATGGGAACTAGATAAGTCCTCTTTCGCTTCTTTCTTTAGCATGTTCGAGAGTATTGATTAATTCAGGAGCAACTTTTTCTGTTTGTTTGATCATCTTTTGGATAAAACCGAATTTACCACGAATATCTTTGAAGAATTCGATAACCGGGCTCTTAATTTCGTATTTGACAATCATGTTGAGAGAACGAGGGGCAATCTCTTCGAATTTAACAGCAACAAAAGCATCTTTGTACTTGATATTTTTGTTGTTATTGGTGTTAAGAAAATATTCCCGACCGTTATATTTGTAAACCTTCTGATAGGACTGGCAATTGGAAGGGCACTCGCGTTCACAGTCTTTGGTTTCTGTGGGCTTGGAGCCTCTTTTGCAGGGACAGTTCTTTGGTTTGGAAGGACAAACCAGATTGGTTTCATCGAAAGGTACAATAACTGATTTGGCAGGAGAACCTTCCATGAGTACTAGAAAATTGGGAGCACCTTTCTTGGTAACCTTTTCTTGGCGAGCTTTGAGCAGGTTCTTCATGTAATTTTTAAGTTGTTCCCCAATATTCTTACCATTTTCCTTGCTCAAATCCTCAAAAAGCTTGCCGTGTTTCTGGAATTGAGTTTGAATATCGTTGACAAAATTATTGTAAAAATAATTGATTGTCATGATATTGCTGTAATAGGTGACAAGATTACTCATGAAATCTTTACGTCTATTAGGTTTGGGAATCCAGGTAAGCTTGGAACGACCCACAGTTGCGAGATCGGGTTTTAATCTTACTGGCTGGAAATTCTTTTTCCAGTCGCTGATGGTTTTAGGAGCAACTTTGAAACTTCCAGCCATTTTGTTGAAATCTGTCTGAATAGATTTGACGTCAACCAGAATCTTGCCGGCGTCTTCGCGGGCATAGTTGGCCATTTTATTCTGTTCAACCCTGTTGCCTGTACAATAGCCAAAACCAAGGGCAGGCAGAACGATCAGGATTGCGAGGACAACCATCATTTTTTTGCTGGTCTTGCCGAAATTGGGATCAATATTGAATTCGGGGTTAACAGGAGCTGCACTCTGCTCGCCCTGAGCAACACCAGGTGCTGCAGATGCGCCAGGAGGAGATGCAACCGGTGTTTCAACTGATTGGCCGGGCATCCTCTGCTGTTGTCCGCTGGGTGCCCGTTGAGCTTCCTGTTTTGGTGCTTCTTCCTGTTTTTTCTGTTGTTCAAGTCTTTTTCTTGATGCCGTTCTGAGTCTTCTACGACCAAGTCTTGATTTTAGATCTTTTTTCTTGTCATCTGGCACAGTCAGCCTCCATGGGATTGAATTATTAAAATTTTATAAAATAAATATCCATAAACAAAGCTCATATTTGAACTTCATGTCTTTAAAAGAGCATTTTGTCCAAATAAATTATTTGGACAAAAAAGATAATCAGGGTGTAGTTTATACAGTATTCGTTTAATTGTGAAAACAGTTTTTTCAGTTTTATTTGGCACCACACCGGTGACTATGTTAAAGGATGGTAAATGATCCCATTCAAATGTCAAGGGGAACCAGTCAGTTTAGTTCCCCAGAGCTTTTTCACCATATTGTTGATTTATTTCAATGATCCCATTGTGGATTACATATCCTTTTTTTCCTTGTTAATAACTGATAAAATTTGTATTCTCAGCACGGTTTTTTAAGTTATTCTCTTATCAACAACTAATTTGTAAAAATTGAACCCATTATTTCATGAAGTTTTTCCTTATATTTTTTCAATTGTTCACCTCTAATTCCTTCAAGCCTGAGATTACAAGTTTCAAGAGCAATAAGGAAAATAACAAGAAATTATTCTATCAACTGCTGAAACAAACTCCAACAGCTCGTACCAAAACTGCCCCCGGAATATTCAATGCCGGATCCGGATACTACGTCAAGAATTCTCCTTATATGTGGTATCTTGACAATGGCAACCTGATTTTTTTGCAAAAACAAAAAGGAAAGTACAAATTGAGATCCCTGTTCACCGAAAAAACAGGACTTGGTCTGTACCGGATGCCTTCTTTCAAAAGTCAGCGATTCGGACTTACGGCTTCAGGTCGGATTGCTATTTTAAATGGCAACAACATTGATATTTATTCCACAGCCGGACTTCTAGTTAATAGTTTAATTATTCCCATTGCCGCTAACAAATTTACCGGTTTTTTTTCCACAGGCAGTGGTGAATTTCTGATCTGGTCCAACAAAATTATTGCCTCTATCACCGAAAAGGGGAAAATCAAATGGAAACATCTTCTCTCGGCTCCCATGGTATCATCCAGACACTACGGTTTTTCAAAAGTTATTCTTTTACACGTATCCACAGGTTTCCTGGTAGCTCGCAAGTGGACTGACGGCAAAATTCTCTGGTCCAGATATCTTTTCAATGGTTCCAAAAAACTTACCTATGTAAAAATTTTCAACTACAACCGCTACGTTCTATCCAACTACAAAACTATCAAAGTATTCAAACTCGATACCAACAAACTCCTCAGCAAAGTTGAACTTCCCTGGCCTGTCCAGGCAATTTACGCTCATCCCTTTAAAAATGGAGTCTTCGTTAAAATGAAGAATTCCATCCTGGGTTATGTGGATTTTAAAACAAAAAACCTCAAATGGTACAACAACTTGGGATATAAAATTGGCAAAGAATTCATTTTCTACCAGGGAGCCCTTGTACTTTCACTTGAAACAAAACATAATATACTTGGAGTTGCCTTTGACTATCAAGGCAAAATTCAATGGAAAACCTTATTGTCTCCAAGCAAAGGAAAAATCAAACTCCTCAGGAACCCTGCTCAGGGATTAATGGTGCTGACAAAATTTAAAAGCATTTTTATTTATCCACCTTCAAACCCGCATTTGGCAAATAAAACCCCGTGAATCGCCAAATACCGGGTAGTCTGCAGACAAGGCATTTTATCAAATCAGTTTTGTCCGTTCTAAACCAAAGTAAAGCAAAGGAAACTTGAATGATAAATCTTATTTTGTTGTTTTCCTTATTTTTTCAACTTCCCCAGACTCCATCCTATCTTCCTTCCAAGAATATTAAACCGGGAATGAAAGGGTATGGTCTCACTGTATTTCAAAACAGAAAAATCGAAAAATTCAAGGTCAAGGTAATCGCAGTAATGCCTAACAGCCTTATCAGTCAGAACTTGATTCTGATCAAACTTGATCATCCAGTAACCGATCATGCCGGAGTCGTCGCTGGGATGAGCGGCTCTCCGATTTACATCAAAGGGAAATTTGCAGGAGGATTGGGTTATGGTTTCAGTTTTCAAAAAGATCCAATTGCCATTCTGACCCCGGCAGAAGCTATCATAAAAACCATGAATAAACCTATTGATAACGTCGATGTCTGGGGAAGAAATCGCAAAAAACCTACTGCATCTTCCAGTTTTTTCAAAAGAACAACTTCCCGTATTTATTTGGCAAGGAAACAAAAAAACAGTTCTGTTCAACCGCTAACTCTTCCCTTGAGTGTAGGCGGAATTGATCAAGCTCATTTCAGCAAATTCTTCCCAGGTTTAAATTCCATGGGCAACTTTATTCCATCTGGAGTGAAAAAAAATATCAAAAAAAATCTTGTCTACAAGCCGGGAAGTCCCGTTGGCATTGTACTGGTTCGAGGAGATATGAATGCTGCTGCCATTGGTACTGTTACCCATATCCAAAAAAACCGCATGGCAATTTTTTCCCACCCCTTCATGGGACGAGGCGAAACCAGGCTGCCGGTTGCTCACGCCACCATTCACACTGTAATTGCCCGCACTTCCTCCTCAATGAAACTAGGAACCATAACACAGCCCCAGGGAACTTTGATCCAGGATGAACAGGCCAGTGTAGTTGTAAACAAGGACAAGAACCCCGGATTTGTACCGGTTGTTATCAAAACCAGCGGACTGGGTGAGAAATCCATGACTTTCAACTATCAGGTTGCTAAACACCGACTATTTACAGACAACTTGATCAATGGAGTTTTGCGTCGTTCTCTTTACAAATTCTATCAAAATTATTCCGATCTCACTTATTCCATTCAATACAAAATCTATTCCGATATTATCCCTCTGATGACTTTTACTGATACTCTCTCCTATGACAAAGGAATAACCCTCAGTTTCAAAGCCTCTTCCTGGTCACGTTATTCCACCAGAGGGCAACTGGCTGTTCAATATCTGCTGGATAATCCTTTTAAAAGAGGTGTAATCAAAAAAGTGGAAATTACAGCCAATATAACCAGAGGTCTCAATAATTACAGCCTGCAGGAATTCAAACTTCCCTCCCCTGTTTTAAGAGCAGGCAAAAAAATAAAACTCCAGGTTAAACTCAAGCCTCAAGTAGGTCAGGAAATTGTCAAAACCATTCCTCTGGAAATTCCGGAAGAACTGGAAAGCAGCAAGGTCTATCTCAAAATAACATCCGGTCTTTCAACCAACCTGGATGAAGCTGAGCCTCAAAACATAATACAGTTTTTCAAATATCTCCAAAATACCTTTGACAGGCATTCCATTGTCATCACCATGAAAACCCTTAATCCTTCCGTTGATATCAAAGGCACCAGGCTGAATAATCTTCCTCTGTCCATTGCCGACTCCTTACTCTATCGCTCTAACAGTAAAAAATTGAAGGCCAAACAAACCCTTTATCGTAAAGTGATCAGAGTTCCTGAACTAGTGTCCGGTTCCCTGAAAAAACAGGTTTTCATCAAAGAAAAACTTACGGAAAAATAAATACTAATATCAGATATTTCAAAGGATTATAACAATGAAAAAAGTTCTAATTGCATTGATCTTACTTTCTGCAACTGTCGCAACGGCAGCTCCTTCCAAACATTGGGATCTGCATGATTACAAGACCTTTAAAAAAGGAAAAAGCAAAGGCGCAATCATTCCTTCAACCGGGGGGCTCAAAGCCGGTCTCAGTTTTACCAAGGCCAAAACAAAAGATAAACTTCCCGGGCTTTTTTACACTCAATTAAAATGGAGAAATCGATATTTCCTCGGCTCAGGTGATCCTGCCCAAATCTGGGTTTGGCAAAATGATAAAATCAAAATCCTGCATACTTTCAAGGAAGATATTATCATCACTGATATGATCAGGGGCTCTGGAAACACCATTATCGCAGCTGCAATTCCCTCTGGACGGATTTATTCCATTACTACCGACGGAAAAAGCAAGCTCATAGCCAAACTACCTGTTAAACACATCTGGTCCCTTTATCGCAAAGGCAGCACCCTCTATGCGGGAACCGGTCCCAAAGGTCAACTTTTTCAAATCAATATCAACACCGGCAAATTCAAATCGATCTGGAAAAGCAAGGAAAATAACATCCTGGTTGTAACTGCAGGGTTGCAAAATTCACTGTTGCTGGGCACCGATTCCAAAGCCAGAGTTTACAATTACTCCCTTTCCAGCAAAAAAACTTCTCTTATTTACGACTTTTCCGGAAATGAAATTCGTGATATTGCAGTGAAAAATCAAAATATTTACGTTATCGTAAACAAATTGAAATACAAAGCCAACACTTCTTATTCCAGCCAGAAAACAAACAAAAGTGACAATAGAAAAACAAAAAAGGCTGTGATGAAAGCAACTCCCCGCAAACATTTCAGCAGACGTAAAGTTGTTCAGGGCTCGGGCTGGCTTTACCTGATCAACGACAAGGGTTTTGCCGAAAAAATGCTGGAAAGTTCCAAGGGATATCTTACTAGTCTCAAAGTGATTGGAAATGAAGCCTATGTTGCCGACGGTAAATCCGGCAGAATCATCAAGATTGAAAACAAATTTTTTGAAGCTGCCATCATGTTTGAAAGTGAAGAGCGGCAAATCCTCGATTTTGAACTTGATAAAAATGGCAACGGTCTGCTGGTTACAGGAGACAGTGCAGGGTGCTATTCGGTTTCCAGAAAACCTGGCAAAAAACCTGTTCAATACGAATCCCAGGTTTTTGATACCGGACACAGAGCCTCCTTTGGCAAAATCATCTATGGAGTAGAAAACGGTAAAGTCAAAATTTTCACCAGAAGCGGTCCCACCGCAGAACCAGATGATAAATACTGGAATAAATGGAAAAAACTGAGAGGAGTCAATTCTCTACCATCGGGACAACTAACAGGTCAAACCTCAAACAAAGCTGCCAGATACTTTCAATATAAAGTCACTTGGCCCACAGGTGGAAAAGCCTATCTGAAATTCCTCAAAATCTTTTTCGATACAGAAAATCTGCGACCCCGAATCCTGACTGTAAAAATAGAAGATCAGAAAGCAAAAATCTCAGGCAATGAAGAAAAATCTGATTCTTTGATTCCCAATAAACTCAAACATACTCCCCACAAGCTCAAATTTTCCTGGACTATTCTCAATCGCGACAAAGACAAATTGATTTACAAACTCCATGTCCAGAAAGTTGGAGATCGTTCCTGGAGAACACTACCTACAAAAAAACCAATTACAAAAAATCACCATTATTGGATCATAGATTTTATCCCCGAAGGTATTTATAAACTCAAAGTTATTGCCAGTGACGGCATCTCCAATCCTCCGGGCAAAGAATTAAGCTCTCACAAAATCTCAAGGCAATTTACTGTTGACAATTCCGCCCCCCAACTGAGTTCTTTGCGAATCAGCAAAAATGGACAGGTTTCATTTGGAGTCAGGGATACATTCAGCAGAATAACTGCTGTCAGTTTCAGGGTAGACCAGAAGGACTGGCAGATGCTGCTTCCGAATGATCAGATTTTTGATTCTCTCAGGGAGAAACTTAATTTTAAACTTGAAAAACAAAAAAAAGGCAGCCATATACTTCAGATCCGAATTAAAGATGCTGCCGGAAATATTGGATCTTTCTCCCAGGAATTTACTGAATAAAATCTCCCAGGAATTTATTAGATAGTTCCCGTCCCAGAATGGGGGTTTTTGACTGAATGAGAAGTTTGCCTCAGATGCGCGGAGTAACTTCGCAGACATAGTTGATACTATTTCAAGAAGTTACGACAAAGCAGATGAGGTAAAATTCCGCATTCAGGCGATGACCTTCCTTTTTGGGACGGGAACTAGATAGATGTGAGGGGATTATTTGTTGAAATGACGAGCAAAGGGGTTGTTTTTTTTAGTTTTTGTTCTGGCAGAGTCTGCTTTTCCCTGACGGGGTTTACAGGCTTTAATGGAAAGAGATATTCTCTTGCGGCGCAGATCCAGCTTGATAACTTTTACTGTAACCTTCTGCCCTGGTTTTACCACATCAGTAGGTTCCTTGACATATCTGTGGGCCAACTCACTGATGTGAACCAGACCATCCTGGTGAACCCCAACATCAACGAAAGCACCAAACCCGGTGACATTGGTAACCACTCCCGGAAGAATCATTTCCTCTTTCAGATCTTCCATTTCCTGAACATCTTCTCTAAATTCAACAGCTTCAAAAGAATCCCTTGGATCTCTTCCCGGTTTTTCCAGTTCAGCCAAAATATCCTTTAAAGTGTATTGGCCAGCCAAATGGGAATATTCCTGCACAGAAATACCGGATAGAATTTTTTTGTTGCCAATCATCTGTTCAAGATCCAGTCCAAGGTCTTTGGAAATGTCAAAAACTACTCCATAACTTTCAGGATGAACTCCTGAGTGATCCAGAGAATTATCGCTTCTAGCCACCCTGATAAAGCCGGCACATTGTTCAAAGGATTTTGCTCCCAGTCCGGATACTTTTTTCAATTCTTGCCTGGATTCAAATCCCCCCTTCTGATCACGGTATTTAATAATCTTTCCGGCAAGTCCCGGTCCCAATCCAGAAACATATTGCAAAAGACTTTTAGAGGCAGTGTTCACCTCAACTCCAACCTGGTTGACTGAAGATAAAACAACCATATCCAGTGATTCTTTAAGTAATTTCTGATTTACATCATACTGGTACTGACCCACTCCCAGTGATTTGGGATCAATTTTTACCAGTTCCCCCAGAGGATCCTGCAGTCGCCTGCCGATAGAAATTGCTCCTCTGACTGTAACATCCAGATCGGGAAATTCCTTCCTGGCAATCTTGGAGGCACTGTAAATTGAAGCTCCGCTTTCATCCACTCTGACAACATGAATAGCAGCAGAAAACATCTTTTCGGCTTTCATCTCCTTTACCAGTTTTTCCGTTTCTCTGCCTGCAGTTCCATTCCCTATCGCCACAGCTTCTATTTTATAAGTGTCTATCATTTCCTTAAGCTGTTTCTTTGACAATACCCAATGACCTCTGGGAGGATGAGGGAAAATAGCTTTGTATTTGAGAGGAACTCCGTTTTCACTCAAAGCCACAACTTTGCAGCCGGATCTGAACCCTGGATCTATTGCCAGGACTCGTTTTTCACCCAAAGGTGGAGCCATGAGAATCTCTCTGAGATTGGAGCGAAAGATTTCAATTGATTTCTTGTCTGCCAAGTCCTTGAGATATTTCTTGGTTTCGGTTTCCAAAGAAGAATTAAGCAAACGCTTGAAGCTGTCAACTCTGATTTCTGCCCAGATTTCCCTCAATCGGGAATGGGGTGATTTGAAATAATCCCCGATAATCACAAGGGCTTCATCTTCATCAACCTTGATGTGAAAACGCAATATTTCTTCTTTTTCTCCCCTGAAAATTGCCAGAATCCGGTGAGGGGTAATTTTGCTGACGCTTTCCTTGTAGTCATGGTAATCGTTAAAAGTGGTATCCTGCTCTTTTTTGCTTGAAATCACTTTTGATCTGACCATACCTTTTTTTCGATAAAGCCCTCTGAGATTTTCTCGCAATTCCTTGTGTTCAGAAACTGTTTCAGCCACTATATCACATGCACCGGCCTTTGCCTCTTCAAGAGTTTCAACTCCTTTTTCAGAATAAACATAGGCTCCGGCCAAATCGGCAAAACTCCATTCACCCTCTGGAAGATCTTTCCCGAGTATATTATCTGCCAAGGGC
Organism: Deltaproteobacteria bacterium; assembly: GCA_027858615.1. Lineage (GTDB taxonomy): Bacteria > Myxococcota_A > Polyangia > HGW-17 > HGW-17 > JAQICJ01. The sequence goes on along the minus strand of JAQICJ010000273.1, from coordinate 2,869 downwards.
TGCAAACCTTTTTTTCTTGCTTTTTCTGCTCTGGTAAGCCTTTTTTTCTTGTAAGGCAGATAGAGATCTTCCAACTCTTCTCTGGTTTGAGCCACAATAATCAAATCAAAAAGAACCGGAGTCAGTTTTTCCTGTTCGGCGATAATTTTAAGAATACTTTCTCTTCTTTTGAGAAAATCATCGTAGTATTCTTTTCTGGAGTCAATATTCTCCAACTGAACTTCGTCCAGACCACCTGTCATATCTTTTCTATAACGGGAAATAAAAGGAATGGTAGCTCCACTTTCCAACAAATCCAGAGCCGTTTTCACTCCCTTCAAATCAAGATTAAGATCTTTTGCAATTTCTTTAGAGTTTTGAAATTGAGGTATAAGATCAAGTACTTTATCCGCAGAAATAAGTTTTTTTATTGCTTTATTCAAGGTAAGCCTCCATTTTGCTGTTTTCAATCCTGCATAATGTTAAAACTGAACCTCACATTTGCTCATCGAAGATAAAAAAGTGTATATGGTTGATTGATGAGTGCTAACAGGCTGGGATGATGAGGATAAGAAATTTGAAATAATAATCGGTTGGAAAGATCGCCCCGGCAGAATTAATTTTCCTGTGGGGCTTTGCCTTTATTGATGACAAAAGTTTCGATCTTATTGTGATCTGATTTTGATATATCAGTAAAATAAACTCCACAACCCGGAGGGGAACGCATGGCCGAACTTTCATCGGGCAGAACTCTCCAAGTAATTTTTGATTTGAAAGAAAATTTTTCGGGATAGCCAGGCAACTTGAAAGACAGATCAACAAGAGTACCTCGAATCGGAGGTGAAGTCATTTCGATAAAGGCTCCGGAAGCACTGAGGTTGAAAATATAGGCGCTGAATTCATCTTCGACAGTTTTGACATTGGCAGCATAACCACCGGGAATCCTGGGCTGCCTTTTGTGCCCTTTTCCTGAAGCAGCTGAGATAAAATCGTTTACGATCATTACTATTTCAGGTACTTTGACAGAGATTCCACGCAGAATATGCTCGGTAATATCGATAAAACCGGTAAAATCGTGTTTGGAATCTTTGCTTTCGGGAAGACAGTCCAAAAGCAGAATACGACAGTCTGAACCGGCTATACTGAATGCAAGCTCTTCACCATTTTCAATTTCTGAATTAAGAATGACCAGATCAGGAGCTTTGGCTAATTGTTGTTTGATTTGAGTTTCATTTTTAGCTGAATCTATCTTGTATCCCAGTCTGCTGAGGATAGAAACTAGTACCCGTTTTTCGGGTCCTCGAGGATCAGCTATGAGAATTCGTTTGGATGGTATTTCTTTCATGCACACAATTTGCCATATGTTTTGTAATATGTGAAGTAGTTTATTTTTGATTTTCTGGTTTTTTTCCCAATACATTTAAAACTATATGTTTTCAATTTTTATCTTATTTTTACAACTTGCAAGCTCTCCGGCAGAATTGAGAGCCGATTTCAACCAGAATACCGGCACCATCGAGGGCAAGCTTTTGATAAAGAATATCCAACGCCGCACCAATCTTTATTTTACTTACCCCAACAAGTACAGAAACAAAGCTCCCTACTACAACGATCTCACCAGATTTAAACTTTATCCATCCCATTTTAATCAAGGTTATCTGAGAATCAATGAAATTTATTACAACCAGCGGAAACTGAATTTTTCCTGGGTCAGGATTAACTGGATCAAGCGGGGAGCAGTAAAAATCACAATTCCTCCAACCCTCAAATTAAACGGCCAACTGGAAATTCACTTTACCACTGCAATCCCCAAAAAATTCGGTTTATTTGGCTGTATTAAAGGAAGATGCTGGCTGGGAGCTCCCTGGTATCCAATTCCGGTTCCTTTGATCAATGGGAAATACGAAACAACTTCCCCGCCTCTTCCCTGGAAGCACAAGGTCAAAGTCACTGCCAACAAAAATCTCCAGCTTTTTTTGGAAAAACCTGCAAAGGGCAAGGTGGAAAACAGTGGCAGGGTTACTTTTTTCCCATTGATAACCGGCAATAATTTCAAACAATATTGTTTTGGCAAATTTTGCCTGTATCATTACAGTCCTTTGCACTCTTTCTGGAATATTTTTTCCGGAATCAAAATTAATCAGGTGCTCACCTTTCTCAAGCGGGAAACCCAGATTGAGTCAACCAGAAAAATCTGGCTGCTCGAAACCCCTTTACGTCAAAACATAGCCCTTCCTGTTCAAAATAATAAAATTTTTCTTGCCCATAAGATTTTTCAAATAATTCCCACACAATACATGCTCGACTTTCACCGTCAGAGCCTGCTTAAGGCTGTTTATGAACTTGTGTTCAGACAAAAATTGTCTTCCCTTGAAAACAACAAGGATCTGGTTTGGCTTTCCGGGCTGCTGGCCCGCCACCGACTGGGAAAAAGGAAAAATGTTGCCTCCTTCCTCAGTAAATTTGAATTTATCCCTCAAATCGATGTGATCATCAAAAATCCTCGCATGGAATTTTCCAATTCTTTTTTTTCGGGTCCCGGAAATAAAGATCTGTTCAGAGAATCAGCCTTGAAGTGGAACAATCATCTTCCTCAAGGCAACAGAATTTACAATAAACTGCTTGATTTGCTTGGGAAAGTCGAACTGGAAAATTTTTTGAAATCATATCTGGAAAACAACAAACCCTTTCGCAATTATCTTAACGAATATACTTCCCGGGATCACTCCTGGTTTTTCAGGCAATGGCTGGGAAAATATCCTGAAGTAAACTACTTTTTGAAAAAACTTAAAAAACTTAAAAAACACAGAGGTTTTTATTTTTACAAACTGGTTGTCGGAAAAGAAACTGAAATACTATTCAAAGAACCGGTGGAAATAAGAGTTACGGC
>JAQICJ010000264.1 GCA_027858615.1 Deltaproteobacteria bacterium | reverse complement strand
GGAATAACCAGGGTGAGAAGTAATTTATTTTGTAGGGTTCCAGATGTATTTATTTTTTTTGTTGATGTAACCCCATTTACCATCTTTTTCAATTCCGGCAATACCATTTTCAAAGGGTTCAGCATCGTCGAAAACAGGGGAAATGACGAACTTGTTATTCTTATTAATATAACCCCACTTGCCATTATACTGTACTGCTGCCAGACCTTCAGAAAAACTGGTGGATTTTGAAAAGCGGGGTTTGATGATTAAATTGCCCTTGTTGTCGATGTAGCCCCATTTATCTCCAAGCATTACCCGAGCAGTCTTTTCAGAAATTTTTGATGAAAGAGCATCAAATTGGGGATTAATGACGTATTTTCCTTTTTTATTGATATAACCCCATTTACCTTTGGTTCTGATTGCAGCCAGTCCATTTTGGAAAGAACGAACTTCACCAAATTTTGGATTGATGACAAAGGTCCCCTGTGTGTTGATATATCCCCATTTATCTCCAACTTTCACTGCTGCCAGATTGTCACTGAAAGATTTGGCAGCATGAAAATGGTTGGTAATCTTAAAATTACCCTGCTTGTTGATATAGCCCCACTTTTTATTTTTCTTGACAGCCGCAAGTCCAGAAGAAAAATGGCGGGCTTTGCTGAATTGGGGATTAATTATATAATTGCCTCGTTTGTTGATAAAACCCCATTTACCAAATGGTCCGCCTATTTTGACCAAGGCATAGCCACTGACAAATTTGTGAGATGCACTGTCAAATTGAGGAGACGCAAGGTATTTCCCTCTTTTGTTAATATAACCGAATTTTTTCCCTACCAGTACTTTTGCAACCCCGTTGAAAAAATCCCAGGCATAATCAAATCGCGGATTAATGAGGAAACTACCGCTTCTGTTGATGAATCCATATTTGCGTCCAATAATAACTGAAGCAACTCCATTATTGAAGCGGGAACCGAAATCAAATTGTGGTTTGATGGTTATTTTACCCTTTTTATTGATATAACCGTATTTGCCTTTTACTTTAACAGGCAGGAGATTGGCTCCTGCTGTCTGTGCAGTTAAAAATAAAACAAGAAAAATAAAAATACCTGTCTTTTTCACAACCTACACTCCTCTCTAATAAGTTCCCTTTCCAGAATGGGGGTTTTGACTGGGTAAGGAGTTTGCCACAGATACGCGAAGTAACTTCGCAGATATAGTTAACACTATTTCAAGATGTTACGACAAAGCAGATCATTACAACTTCCGTCCGCAGACGGTGACCACTCATTCTGAAATGAGAATTCCAAGTTGACACTATTTCAAGATGTTACAACAAAGTAGATGAGGTAAACTTCCGTATTCGTATTCAGGTGAATGCCTCCTTTTTTGGGAGGGGAACTAATAATCTTTAACCAAATCTGTTGGATTCGGGATTATACCATATTTTTTTATAAAAACCAGAGCTTGTATAATTTTGATATCAGGTTCCCAGAAGTTTTCTGGAACCGATTCTTATTCCTATCAACCCAAGGGGTGCTGTAAAAATAATAGATAAAACAGCTATAGCCAGAACCTGATGACCTTCTTTTAATCCATATGAAAGGGCTACTCCTCCCAAAGCAGCTTGAACTGTTGCCTTGGGAAGATATGCTATCACGCAGAAAATACGCTCGGCCAAGTGCATCTTCGAAGGCCAGGTAGCCAGCATAACTCCAGCAGACCTGGCAACCAACCCCAGCGCAATAACCAAAATAGCCTTCGGTCCCGCTGCAATAACTACCGATAAATCAATTGACATTCCAACTATCACAAACAAAGCTATCTGAGCAAATATCCAAATCTTTCCGAGTTTCAGAGCAATCTCATGTGCCTGCTTTTCTGCCTTTTCCAAAAGAATAAAACCTGTTCCCATCACCCCAAGCAAAGTGGCCAGTTGTATCCAGTTTCCAACCTGAACCAAAAAAGCCGCAGAAGCCAACAATAACAACACCTTCTCCGTTGCCCTGATCGCCTCATGATGACGCTTGAACCACCAGGCCAGAAAAAACCCCAGAGTCAAACCTGATGCCAGACCACCAACGAGAGATACCGGCATATAGGTCATTGTAGTTAAAGCTGTATTTTGGGATCCGGCAACTGCAATACTCAAGAACATCGTAAACATGGTAATTGCAAAAACATCGTCTACTGAAGCTCCTGCCAGGATTACAGTAATAACCCCATTGCGTTTGCCCAGACCTTTGGATTTTATTTCGAGCATGGAAGGCACAACAACTGCAGGACTGACTGCTGCCAGCATAAAACTGGTCAAACCTGCTACTTTCCAGGAAAAATCCAGAAAATAGATCAACAATCCCATTAAAGCCGCTCCCTCAAACAAACAAGGGATGAAAGCCATTAGAATCACAGAAATACCTGCATTCTTTAATTCCGATCTGCTGATACCCAACCCTGCCCTCAATAAAATTACTATGAGAGCCAGAGACTTGATAAAAGGCACTACCTCCCAAAAACCCTGAGGCCAGAAACCTTTTTGCTGGCCATAAAGATGATAAACAGCAGAAATTCCGATACCAAAAAGAGTCATCCCCAAAACTCCAGGGAGTTTTATCTTTTCAAAAATTCTGCCAAACAGCCAACCACCGGCAAATATAATAAAAAATAATGTTTCAAATCCCATGTTGTTCCTAAGATACTGCTACTTTGGGAGTAATTGAATTTCAATTATGTACACATCTAAATGACGAACTACTGGAAAGCCAATCCCACACAAATAATTTTCATTTTTTGACACAGGAGTTATCAGCCAGAAGGCAGTTTGAATTCAGAATAAGAATTACAAGCGAACTCCATCGCTTTTCCTCTTGGGAAGGGGGTTTTTGACTGAATGAGAAGTTTGCCTCAGATGCGAGGAGTAACTTCGCAGACATAGTTGCCACTATATCAAAAAGTTATGACAAAGCAGATTAATCCAATTTCCGTCGCCAGACGGTGACATCCATTTTTGGGAAGGGAACTATTTATATTCGAGAGCGTTGGTGGGGCAGAATTTGACACACTGCGGTTCTCCACCGCATTTATCACATTTGGCAATTCTGTTATTAACAGGCTCTATAAGGATATTTCCAAAGGGGCAGGCACTGTAACAGGCATGGCAATTAATACATCTTTCGTAATCAACATCAATAGCACCTGTTTCAAGGTTACGTTGCAAAGCCCCAACAGGACAAACTTCAACACAGGCTGCACTGTCACATTGCAGACAGACAATCGGAATACCTCTTTCCATTGGAGGCTTGGTATTGAAAGCTCTGATCCTGGAGATTCCAGGCTGGTTGTTAACAGTATGAGTATAAGCACAAGTTAACTCACAAGTACGGCAACCTGTGCATTTTTCGGGGTTGATTATAAATGTTTTACTCATAGGTTACCTCCCCATCTTTTTAAAAGTCAATTGTCCGTCAACAATATTTTTCATGGTTTCCAAAGTCTTCTTGCGAGAACATTTTTCACAAACAAGAACTTCTTCTTCTTTAATGATTTCATGTCTGGATTTCATCAATTCAATATGTTCACGGGTATGTTCAAGAGGCATTCCACATTCAGAACAAACTGCCTTTTCAAAGTTTTTGCCCCAGATTTTGATATCTGCAAAATTATTTTCATATTTTATACATTGAACCGGACAGATAAAAGCACAAGATCCGCAACCAACACACGACTCTGGAGCTTCGCCAAAGGGAGGTGTGAAAGTTACATCAGGTCCTCTTCCCTGCATGGCAAGAGCATCAGCACCAATTCTTTCTTTGCATATCCTTACACAAAGACCACATTTGATACAAACATCTTCACCTTTGGCAAGTTTTATATCTTTAAGCCCGTCTTTGGCTGCCAATTCAGTGAGGACCGGGGAATCCGGAACCTGAGCGATCAACATTTCCAGAATATTTTTACGGTGTTTGATGACTTCGGCTGTATCGAGTTTTACCTCCATTCCTTCTTTGACCGGAACAGTACAGGCGGTTTCAATTTTAGTCTTGCCACCTTTATTTATTTCAACAAGACAGAGGCGACAGGAGCCATCAGCTTTCAAAGATGGATGATAGCAAAGAGAAGGAATTTCAAAACCTGCTCTTATGGCTGCCTGCAAAACGGTCTCCCATTTATGCGCTTGAACAATTTTGTCGTTAATTTTTATCTTAACCATATTATTCTCCCAATTTCTGATTAATTTCGGGACCACTTAAAATATTAATTGCATTAAAGTTGCAAACATCATCACAAACACCACATTGAACACATTTGTCCTGATCAATGTGATGATTTTTTTTACGTTCTCCAGAAATTGCCTCTGTGGGGCAATTCTTGGCACACAAGGTACATCCGGTACAATTATCTTTATCTACCTGAAACTTGATCAAATCGCCACATTCACGAGCAGGACATTCTATGTTATCGATATGGGCTTTATATTCATCCATAAAATATTTCAGTGTTGATAAAACAGGATTTGCTGCTGTTTTTCCAAGATTGCAAAATGAGGTAGTTTCCATGGTGGTTGCCAGATTGTAAAGCAAATCAATATCGCCTGCGCGACCCTTGCCTCTGACAATTCGGTTGAGAATTTCGGACATTCCTCTGAGACCTTCACGGCAGGGGGTGCATTTGCCACAAGATTCCTCTTTTAGAAAATCGACAAAATAACGTGCCACTTGAACCATGCAGGTTCTGTTGTCCATAACAATCATGCCGCCAGAACCCATCATGGAACCGAGTTTCTCCAGTTCATCAAAATCGATTGGATTATCAAGGAACTTCTCGGGGATACAGCCACCTGATGGACCGCCAGTTTGTACAGCCTTGAACTTGCGTCCTTTTTTGGAATTCTTGATTCCACCGCCGATATCAAAAACAAGCTTGCGCAGAGTCATACCCATGGGAACTTCGACCAGTCCGGTATTATTGACCTTGCCAACCAGGGAGAAAATTTTGGTTCCTTTGGAGCCTCCCCAGGGATTATCGGTGACATCACCGGTTCCGATTGAGGTAAACCAGTCAACGCCTCGGTTGATGATGGCAGGAATATTGGCCCAGGTTTCAACATTGTTGATTACTGTCGGTTTCTGCCATAAACCTTTCTTGACCGTGTGCTGCCATTTAACTCGGGGACGCCCTACTTTGCCTTCGATGGATTGCATCAAAGCTGTGGATTCACCACAAACAAAAGCACCACCTCCACGATTGACTTTGATCTCAAAATTAAAACCGCTGCCAAGAATATTTTGGCCGAGAAGGCCGTATTCATGTGCTTGCTTTAAAGCAACCTGGAGCCTTTTAACAGCCAGGGGATATTCGTTGCGGATGTAAATATAACCTTCGTCGGCTCCTACAGCAAATGCTCCGATGAGCATTCCTTCGATTACACTGTGGGGATTGCCTTCCATAATGCTTCTGTCCATGAAAGCACCGGGATCACCTTCGTCGGCATTGCAAATAACATATTTTTTGCTGTTTTTCTGCTCAGCGCAGGATTGCCATTTGACTCCAGCGGGGAAACCGGCTCCTCCTCTTCCTCGCAAACCGGATTTGATAATGGTGTCAATTACCTTTTCTGATTTCCAGCCGGCAAGAATTTTGGAGATGGAACCATAACCCTGATTTGAGATATAATCTTGTATTCTGGTTGGATCGATATGTCCGTTCAAAGCAAAAACAATTCTTTTTTGATCTTTGTAAAAAGGAACGTCCTGCTCCTTTTCGTATCTGTTGCCCTGAGTATCTTTATAGAGAAGACGCTTAATAATTTCGCCATCTTTAATTGTTTTATCCAGAATTTCAGGGATGTCTTTTTCTTTGACTTTTTGATACATTATCCCTTCTGGGTGAATTACTACCAGGGGACCACGTTCACAAAATCCATGGCAACCGGTGTGGATTAATTTCACATCCAGATTACTTTTTTTGATTTCATCTACAAAGGTTTTACCTACTTTATCAGCACCAGAAGCAAGACATCCTGTTCCCTGGCAGATGCTTATCTTTTTTTGCTCAGGATTCAATTTGCTTTCGAGCTCTTTGATTAGTGAATCAAGTTCCTGGGGTGATTTCAATTTATCCATTTATCTACTCCAAAGAATTTAACCCTCAAAAAAAGGCAACCAAACATGAATATTTAAACAATGAACTGTTTTGGGTTCAACCGTCATTCAAACTGTTAAAAAGCTTTGCCATATCAGAGGGGTTTAATAGTTATTTTACTTATATGTTTCAACTACCTTTTTGACATCTGTTGTACTTATATTGCCATGATAATTACCGTCAACAATTACCAGGGGACCCAAAGCACAAGCACCTACACAATTTACTGTTTCAATGGAAAACTTTTGATCGGGAGTTGTTTCCCCATCTTTGATTTCCAAATCTCTTTCCACTTCCTTGAGTATCTGTGGGGCTCCACGCACGTAACAAGCTGTTCCCATACATATTGTAATTATATGTTCTCCTCTAGGGGTCAGAGAAAAAGAAGAAAAGAAGGTTGCAAGAGCTGAAACACGAGCCAGAGAGACTTCCATCTTTTCAACAATGTGATTAACAGCTTCCCGGGGAAGATAGTTGTATTCAGCCTGAACATCTTGCAATATCGCCAAAATGGATTTGGAATCGCCACCATAGTTATCAATGATATTGTCAACTTTCTGTGTTATTTCCATAAATTTCCTCAACAAAGCAGTTATTGAACAAAAAACTTATTAATAGGCTGAAACTTCGATTGGCTCGTTCCAGCAGCAATCTCTAATTGCTTTCAGGAAAAACTAGGCATTTTTCCTTTGTTTTTTCCCTAATTCATAAGCATCACGAAAAATTTTGAGATTGTCTTCAAGGATTTTTGGTTTTTTACCAAATTTTGTTTCCATGACTTTTTCAATCTCTTCTTTTGGAATCATTTCTTTGACTCCGAGCAATGCTCCCAAAGCGGCAATATTTGCACTGCGACCGATTCCAAGCACTTCCTGGGACATCTTGTTGCAAGGCACCTGCACCTGGAAAATATCTTCGCGCTCGGAAGTTGCTTCTATTAGAGATGAATTGATAATCAAAATACCATCGGGCTTGATTTGAGAAGCAAATTTATCGAGAGAGGGGCGATTCATCACCACAGCAATGCCTGGATTTTTGACAACTGGTGAACCAACAGGTTTTGAAGAAATAACCACAGTACAATAGGCTGTACCACCTCGCATTTCGGGACCATAAGAAGGAACCCAGGCCACTTCGAGGCCGTGATTCATAGCTCCCTGAGCCAGAAATTTTCCGGCCGTCATGATTCCTTGTCCGCCAAATCCGGCAAATGTAATTTCATATTGCATAATTAATCTCCATTACTCTTCATCTTCAGGGGTTTTAAAAACGCCCAGGGGATAATAGGGCAACATTCTTTCTACAAGCCAATCCATTGATTTAACAGGGGGGATACCCCAGTTGGTCGGACAAATAGACAGCAACTCCACAAAACTGAAACACTTATTTTCGTTCTGATAGGCAAATGCTTTCTTCAATGCCTGTTTAGCCTGAACAGAGTGAAGGGGATCGTGCAGAGAAGCCCGAGCAATATAACTTGGGGTTCTGAGTGTCTGTAACATTTCGCACATTCTCATGGGATAACCGACATCATTGACATCACGACCATAAGGACTGGTTGTTGTTTTCTGGTTGGGCATGGTGGTAGGAGCCATTTGTCCCCCTGTCATCCCATAAATCGCATTGTTGATGAACACAACAGTGATTTTTTCGCCACGATTGGCAGCGTGGATAATCTCGGCGGTACCGATTGATGCCAGATCTCCATCGCCTTGATATGAATAAACTATAAGCCCCGGCTTTACTCTTTTTACTCCGGTGGCTACTGCAGGAGCCCTGCCATGAGCAGCCTGATGCATATCTGTATCCATATATTTATACAAAAGAACACTGCAACCAACAGGGGCAATACCGACAGTGCGCTCTCTAATTCCCATTTCATCAACAACTTCGGCTACCATCCTGTGAGCTGTTCCATGGGTACAGCCTGGACAATAATGGGTAACCATATCGGTCATGGAATCGGGTCTTTTAAAAATAGTTTTCATGATTATGCTCCGATTTTTTTGAAAATATTTTTAATAAAGTCTTTAGTTTCATCAGGATTAGGAACAATCCCGCCCTTGCGGCTGAAGAACTCAACAGGTTTTCTTTCCAGAGTTGCCCATTTGACATCTTCAAGCATCTGGCCGATGCTCATCTCTACTACGCCAAAAGCCTTGACATGTGATTTAGCGCTTAAATTACGCAAAACATCCATTGGGAAAGGGAAGAGAGTGATTGGTCTGATGAGGCCTACTTTGAGTTTATCTTCTTTCCTAAATTCATCGATGGCTGTTTTAACAACTCTGGAAGTAGTACCATAAGCAACCATGACAACATCAGGATCATCATCCATGGCATATTCTTCGTAAACTACTTCTTCATCACGCATCCTGTTATATTTATCAGCCAATTTGTCATTGAATTTCTCAAGTTTGAGAGGATCGAGGAAAAGACTGTTGATGAGATTGGTTTCTCGATCTTTACATCCGGTTGTAGCCCAGCTTTCTACATCTCCCTGGGGAGTGGAAGCGACATTATCAAAATCGACGGGCTCCATCATTTGGGCAATAAGACCATCGCCCACCAACATAACTGGATTGCGGTATTTCTCTGCCAAGGGGAATGCTTTGATCATATAGTCGACGAATTCCTGCACGTTGGCAGGAGCAAGTACCAGGAAACGGAAATTACCATGTCCGGCACCTTTTGTAGCTTGGAAATAGTCGCCCTGAGATGGCAAAATACCACCCAGACCGGGCCCGCCCCTGACTATATTTACAAAAACAGCTGGAAGTTCAGCGCCGGCAATATAACTCATGGCTTCTGACATGAGACTAATACCCGGACTTGAGGAGGTAGTCATTACTCTGACTCCAGTACCTGCTGCTCCAAAGACCATTTGACTGGCAGCAATTTCACTTTCTGCCTGCAAAAAGGTTCCTCCGATTTTAGGGAGTCTTTTTGCCAGATATTCAGCTATTTCACTTTGGGGAGTTATCGGATAGGCAAAATAGGAAAGACATCCGGCCTTAATGGCAGCCTCACCTATTGCTTCAGAACCTTTCATTAATATTTTAGCCATTGTAACCTCTCATTAGTAATTGAAATATTTATATTGGGTTCCGTGAACTTTGATTTCGATTGCCATGTCAGGGCACATGATTGCACACATTGTGCATCCAATACAACGCTGTGGATTGGCCGTATAAGAATAAAAATACCCTTTGACATTGATGTCATCGGACATTTCCAACACATTCTGCGGGCAGGCCGATACACAGTGTTCACAACCTTTGCATCTGTTTTTATCGATTGTAACTTGTGGCATATTGTCTCCTGTAACTTAGTTGGTTCCTACCAGGGATTTCAACCTGAAATAAAACTACTTGGATTAATACATAGGCAACAGATATTAAAATTTTGGAAACTCGGCTGTTTACTATACCTGTAAATGCCTTTTATTACCAATCTTTTTAATGCCACCCGGTTTCCAGGGGGGCTGCAATATTCTTTTGACCGGCAAAACCGGTATATCACCAATTTTTTGGGCAACTTCTTCAGCCATGGAATGATGGGCTGTGATGAACCTGATAGGAACTCCAGCCTGTGCCGAGGTTTCCTGAAGAAATTCAAATCCCTTGAGAACGATCTGCATATCCGTTTGTTCAAGGAGGTGAGTATTGCCGATAAACCCTGTAACTTTGAGATGGGAAGCAAATTCCAATTGATCTTTCATGGTCAGAACACCTTCGGTGGTGGAAGTGAAGGGACGATTGAAATTAACTACCTGCAGAAGTTCGTAATCAGACTGAATAACGTCTTCAAAACTGCTCAGTATTCTGCTGCCAACTTCGTCACCACCTACATCAAAAATTGCCGGTCCTGCCTTTTTTTTGAACAATCCCCTGATTTCAGGGAGAATAATAGGAAGATCCGCATGAAAATTGCCCCCGCGGGGTACAACCACGTTAATTCCCTCTTTTTCCATTATTTTGATGGCTTCTCTGCTTCTGAAATAAGGATTGACTATATCAAGATC
>JAQICJ010000192.1 GCA_027858615.1 Deltaproteobacteria bacterium | reverse complement strand
ACGTAAAATTCCTGCGAAAATGCGTTTGAGCCCGGCTGGTAAAAATGAATATACAGAAATCTATTATAAGAAAATTCGTTTCAATGTATCTATCCCAGGGCGTTATTTCACTCTTAGAGGTTTGAAAAGATAACCTTAAACAGTTTTGAGGTGTAAAAATGCTTTTTTCAGGAAACAAATTGCTTATTTTAAAGATGGCCTGGCGTAATTTATGGCGCCACAAACGAAGAACAGCCATCACTCTTTTTGCCATGGCCATAGGTTTGGCCTTTTCTATTCCAACCATCGGATTGATGGACGGAATGTACAAGCAAATGGTAGATGGAATCACCAAAATGCATCTCGGTGATCTTCAAATTCACCAGAAGGATTATCCTGAAGAAAAAGGTATTCGTCAGGTCGTTCCCTACAAATTAATTTCTGAAATTGATAAATATGAAGGGGTTAAGGCAGTAGCACCAAGAATTTACAGTGGCGGCATGATCAGTTCGTCCAAAAAAATTGGAAGTCGCATCAGGGGAGTTGATAATTTTGACCAAGTTAAAATTGTCAGTGGCAAAATGGACGGCAAAAACAGATGTCAGGTAGCAGTTGATGAAGACACAGCTGCCAAATATAAATTGAAGCCGGGAAATGAACTCATCCTTTCACCGCTTCCAGTTACACAAGCTTGTGAGAAAATCATCATTGGAGGAATATTCAAAGGCAGAAAACTCAATTATTCTTTGATCCTCATGCTCAAAAAGGAAGTAAGGCTAATTTTTGCCTCAAAAGAGGATGTTGGCGATCCGCTGGCAGAAGAAGGCGATGACATAGATAATTTCAAAAAGTTGGAAGATGTAAATGGTGAAGAACCTGGAGAACCTTCTGTTAATGACAGTGATTCTAATCCCGAAGACAGTTCAAAACTCAAATTAGGGGCTGACCAAGGGAAATATACTTTTGTGCGAAATTATTCTCAACCGGTAGGAGTATCAGCGGTTGAACCGGCCAGGGAAATCAAAGTCTCCAATATGTATAAATCGATTATCAGAGGAAAATATTTGTCGACTAAATGGTTAACAAACACTCCTGAAAGTGTGAAAACTCAGATTATTATAGGAAATAAGCTGGCTGCACTGCTCAATGTAAAAGTGGGAGATATCGTGGGAATGGATGCAGTTACCATGGCTAATTATCCGCTTGATCGTCTTTTTAAAATTAAGGGCATTTTTAAAACGGGACTGGATCGTCTCGACCGAAATGTTGTTTATATTCATATTGGAAATGGTTGGGATCTTCAATTTATCGGACTCCGAAATAAAGAAAATAAAATGGTGCACGAATTTGCTGTTTCCCTGCATAAACATGGAGATAATTCCATGGTGGCAGCTCATATTCGCCAGGATCTTGATGAAAATCTGATTGTGAGGATCTGGCAGAACATAGAACCTGCCATGGCATCTATTGTAGCAACTTCCAATGTCATGACCAATTTGATTCTTGCAATAATTCTCATCATTGCAGGGTTTGGAACCATGAATACCATGTTGATGTCAGTGATGGAGCGGATAAAAGAATTTGGTGTGCTGAAGTCCATAGGAATGAAGCCGTGGTTTGTTGCAACACTGATTTTGATTGAAACAGTTTTTTTGACTTTGGGAGCTATTCTTCTGGGGAGTAGCCTGGGATTGCTTTTCCAATCCTGGCTTATTGACCACGGGATTGATCTTAATGCTCTTTTGCCAGATGGGTTTACTTTTCAAGGGGTTGTTATTGAACCTGTATGGAGGGCAATTTTTACCTGGAACGGGTTGCTTATTCCCATTTATATGCTGATCTTCGTCAGTGTAGTGGTTGCTCTCTGGCCTGCATTGAGAGCTGCCAGGGTAAAACCCGTTGAGGCTTTCAGAAAACAAAAATAGTTCTAAAGTAGGAGATAATATAATGCTTCTTTTGAAAATGGCTTTCAGGAATCTTTGGAGAAGAAAATCCAGGACTATTCTAACCATGATAGCGATAGGTTTCAGTTATGGACTTCTTCTTTTCTTTGTTCAATTTACAACTGGTTCTCATGAAGGAATGATAGATACCGGAGTCAGGATGCAGGCTGGGCACGTCGTAGTCCAAGCTAAAGGATACAGCGAGGAAAGAAAAATCACAGAAAACATATCAAAACCGGAACTGGTGCTTCAACAAATAAAAGAAATTGTGCCAGATTCCAATGTAGCTCAAAGAATTTTTCTTACAGGTTCTCTAAGTTCGTCAAGTGGGAACACCATTCTTGATAATCTGGTGGGAGTAAAACCTGCTGTTGAAAAAAAAATTTCCCAAATCCCGGAAAAATTAATCAAAGGAAAATTTTTGTCAGGAACAAAAGGAGAAATTGTAATAGGAGCTACTGCAGCCAAATTACTGAAAGTGGATTTGGGTATGAAAGTCCAGTTATCCATTTCCGATGTTAACGGTAATATTAAGCGGTCAGCTCTCAGAGTCAGGGGGATTTTTAAAACAGGTGGCTTAACTGTAGACAGAGGTTATGCCTTGATTTCACTGAAGCAGACTCAAGAATTGACCAAAATGGATTCGGCTGTGACCCAACTTGCAATTTTTACAGATTTGGCATCCTCAGAAAAGATCGCTTCCAGGCTCAAAACAAAGTTGAATACAACAGAGTTGGATGTCCTTCACTGGCGAGATGCAATGCCGATGCTGGCCCAGATGCTGTGGGTGGATACAATCAGCATGTATGTCTTTCTTTTTATTATTCTGGGAATCGTATCAGCAGGAATACTCAATACGGTTTTAATGTCGGTTATGGAGCGAACCAGGGAATTTGGCGTGCTCAAATCCATCGGTATGTCACCCTGGCGTATTTTTATGCTTATCATGTATGAAGCTGTTTTCACAGCAATCATAGCTATATTCGTCGGAATGATTCTGGGGTTGTCTCTCAGTTATTATTTGTCCATTCATGGTCTCGACCCCGCTGTTTTTGTTGAGGGAGAACAGGGAATGGAAGCAGCGGGAATCCCTATGACCAATCTGATGTATTCAAAAGTCACCTTATATTCCGTTGTCTGGACGGCAATAAGTGTGATTGTATTATCTGTCCTGTCTGCATTGCCACCTTCGATCAGAGCGTTCAGAATCAAGCCGGTTAAAGCTGTCAGAGATTTATAGGAGCATAGAATGTCTAAAAATATTATAAAAACCCAAGCTGTTAAAAAAACTTTCGAACAGGGTAAAATCAAGGTACGTGCTTTGAGGGGAATTGATATGGAAGTAAAAAAAGGTGAATTTACTGCTATCTCAGGACCATCGGGCTCAGGAAAAACAACCTTGCTCAATATGATTGGTTGTCTTGATAATCCTACCAGCGGACAAGTGGAGGTTGCCGGTAAAGAAGTCAGCAAAATGTCAAAAACCCAGATGGCAAATCTCAGACTCCATAAAATCGGTTTTGTCTTTCAGGCTTATAATCTTGTACCTGTATTGACAGCTTTTGAGAATGTTGAACTTGTTCTTGCTTTGCAGGGAGTAGATAAAAAGAAAAGAAAGAAACTGTGCCTGGATATATTGGAAGAAGTTGGTCTGAAAGAGCTGGCTTCGAGAAGACCAGCGGAGATGAGTGGGGGACAACAACAGCGGGTAGCAGTTGCAAGAGCGGTTGTGGCAAAACCTGCTCTGATTCTGGCTGATGAACCTACCGCCAATCTTGATTCTGAGACTGGAGCGAGACTTCTGGAAATGATGCGAAAATTAAACAAGGATCATAATATTACCTTTTTGTTTTCAACTCACGATAAAATGGTCATGGATTATTCATCCAGATTGATCAGTCTCAGCGATGGCATGATCAAAAACGATATTCTCAAGCAACAGAACTAAATCTATGGAGTACTTATGATATTTAATTTGAAAAATACAAAGTTGACCATAATTTTATTTTTTTTCATATCATTCTATCCCTTTTCTTCCTATGCAATAAATCTTAAGGAATCCGAAAACCTGAAACTTGATCTGGATGGAGTGGTTAAAACATATTTCATCGGAATGCATCTTAATTATCCTTATCCTGTTCTTACTTCTTTGATGAACTGGGATTCACGCAGCGGCATGATGGGAATAGGGGAGGCCAGGCTCAAATTTTCAGGTGCCTGGAAAGAAGATAAATTCAAATGGAATATAATGTTCAAAACTTCTCCAATTTTTTCCAACCAGCCCAATGTAATGGAAGGAATGGCCGGAGGAAGCACTGCAACCTATGAACCCCCCAGAGCTCTTCCATTTCAATATAGCGCTTCTGAATCTCCTCAATCATCCTGGTACAATGAAGTCGATCGTTTTTATTTCAAATATCGAAAAGGTAAATTTGATTTTATTGTTGGTCGCCAGCCTATTGGTTTTGGAGTAGGATTTATCTGGCAACCGGCAGATATTTTGGCAACTTTTTCACCCATAGAGATAGATAAAGAGTTTAAAACAGGGGTAGATGCTTTAAGAATCAATATTGCCCTCGGGACTTTTACTGAATTATCCTTGATTGGAGTAGCTGGAGGTCCTACCTGCCGGCATGTTTCCAGTCCCGATCCGGACAATCCCACTGTTCCCTCCATCTGGGAAACTCCCTGGGGCAAAAATTGTTCTCCCGGTGATCCCAGATTTTCTCTCGATTCATCTTCAGCTCTGACTAGATTCAGAACAAATTTCGGAAAATGGGATGTTGGAATCCTTGGGGGCTGGGTAAGAGGTGATTTAATGGGAGGATTGTTCACTTCAGGTAATCTGGATCGCTTCAAAATAAGAGGTGAAATTACTTATACCCATGATATGCGTGATGATGAGGTGGTTGATAATGACTATGAAATTAAAGAAGATTTTGTCAGAGCTGTACTTGGATTCAACTATCCCTTTAAAACAAAAAAACCTTTCAGTCTTTTCATGGAGTTTTACTACAACGGTTATGGAACTGACAAAACCGATGATTACCTTTTGCAGTCACAAACTACCAGAACCAGCGTTTACGGGGAAGTTTTAAACCTGGGTGTTTTTTACAGTGGCCTTGGATTAAACTGGCAACCAACCTACAGAGTGAACTTTTCTTTTATGACTATGTCAAACATTTTGGATAGGAGTTTTCACATCAGTTCAAATATAAGTGTAAATATCAGTGACAATTCCTCCTTTGTCTTTGGTGGCTTTTTGCCTTTTGGCAAAACAATGGATGAAAATGGAAAAATTGGTTCAGAATTTGGAATTTATCCCAAAATGGTGTATTTCCAATATAAAAGATATTTTTAAAACTATTACCTTTCAAAATTACAACTATTTGTTGCAGTTTTGGTTTGTAAACGGGTTTCCATGCTCAACTGGAAGCTAAATGGGAAATGAGAAGGTTTTAAATGGCTGATTATTGGAAAAAAATAAATGAAAACGGAAAAAAAAGAATTCTGGTAACAAGGAGTATTCCCGGCAGAAAATGGTTGGACATTCTTATTTCTGCCGGTTGCTCTGTGGAGATTTATGATACTCATCATCTGGTTCCCAGAAAAGAACTTATCAGAAAAATAGGTTCCAAATGTGATGGTGTTATTGGGCAACTGGATGAGGATTGGGATGAAGAACTCTTTGCCAAACTGGCCCAAGCAGGAGGCAAAGCTTTCTCAAATTATGCCGTAGGTTATGACAATGTTGATCTTGAAGCAGCTACCAGGCATGGGATTATTGCCTGCAACACTCCGGGAGTTCTTACAGGTGCTACGGCCGAATTGGGAATAGCGCTTTCTTTTGCGGCTGCAAGAAACATTGTCTGTGGTGATAATTATGTGCGGAAAGGCAAGTTTCATGGCTGGCTACCTAAACTTTTTCTGGGCAAACTCATGCAAAGGAGAACTCTTGGGGTAATTGGAGCGGGAAGAATTGGTGGCGCCTATGCCAGACGCATGGTCAGTGGTTTCAAGATGGATTTTCTCTATCATAATCGCACCAGAAATGATAATTTGGAAAATTATTTAAATAACTACAATACATTTCTCAAAGAAAACAATGAAGAGCCTGTTGTTTTCAAAAAAGCCGATAATATGGAGGAGCTTTTACGTAAAGCCGATTTGATTGCAATTTTTGTTTCCCTCAATAAGGATACTCACCATCTGATTAATACTAGCAGTCTCAAAATGATGAAAAGAGATGCTGTGCTGATCAATGTCAGCAGAGGAGCTGTAATTGATGAAGAAGCTCTGGTTGAACATTGCCAAAATAATTCCGATTTCCGCTGTGGGCTGGATGTTTACGAAGATGAACCCAAATTAAAAGAAGGGCTTGATCAATTGACAAATGTTGTTCTCACTCCTCATCTTGGTTCAGGAACCTTCGAAAGTCGAACCAATATGTCGATTCTTGCTGCTCGCAACCTTCTAGCTGTTTTAAACGGGTACAAACCCAAAGGCAGAGAAGATATCAAAATTTTTGTTGGTGATAATCCCCCTGATTATATTCCTGCTCCTTTGAATGCCGGGTAAATCTTCAAGTTTTCAACTCTCCTTGCAAAGGCTTACAATAAATGGACATTTCCCTCACTATGACTCGTAATTGCAATTTGCGCTGTTCTTATTGTTATGCCGGTGAAAAATTAAATGTAACCATCAGCAAAAATGTAATAGATAAAACTCTGGAATTTCTTCTGAGAGAAGAAAATAACTATATACAGTTGGGGTTTTTCGGCGGCGAACCCTTGTTGGAGTTTCCCCTCATCCAATATGCTACAGAGAGATTTGAAAATGCTTGCCGTGAAAAACAGATAACTCTGGTTAAAACAATTACTACTAATGGAACTTTAATCAACCATGAGATTGCCAGATGGCTGGCAGAACATGATTTCCATCTTGCTGTTTCTGTTGACGGTCACCAAAAAATGCACGACCAGGTGCGAAGATATTCCCAGGGGGATTCTTCCTGGGAGGATTCATTAAAAGGGTTGGAGTTAATCAAAGAAAGCGCAAATGATCTTGAAATAATTACAGTTGTATCTCCGGCCAACGTCGATTATTTAGCTGAAGGCGTGATCTGGCTTCTCGAAAATTCAGGTGTTAATCAGGTTACCATCAATCCCGATTTCTATTCCAAGTGGACTGATGATAAACTTTTTCGTTTAAAAGAAGAGTATGCAAAACTCGGTGCTTATTATCTCAATGCTTTCAGAAATAACAAATACCTTGGCCTGAATATCTTTGAGAATAAAATAATTACTCACCTGAAAAATGGATATGAAGAATGTGACAAATGCGGATTTGGTCTCAATGAAATTGCTGTTTCTCCTGAAGGCCAAATTTTTCCTTGTGAAAGACTGGTAGGGGCAAATGATAAAACAATGTGTATTGGTGATGTTTTTCAAGGATTCAACCTCGAAAAACGAAATAAAATTCTGGCAAGAAGAGGCAAGCTGGCTTTAGTTGAATGCCATGATTGTGTTTCTCGCCATCGCTGTGTCAACTGGTGTCATTGCATAAATTATGGTATCACCGGAAACATGAATAAAGTAAATGCCACCTTGTGTTTTCATGAAAAAACAATTATTGAAATATCTGATCAAATAGGAGAAACTTTGTTCAAAGAAAAAAATTCCCTTTTTATATCTCATTTTTATTTGGAATAGATTTATGGAAGAAAAGAAAAAAACTGGTCGAAAATTCGTAATTATTTTCAGTCTGATTACTCTTGTCATGTCTTTGGGTGTGGTTCTGCTCTATAATTTCGTCTGGTGTGGAAAAATAAGTTCCTGTGAAATTCAATTTGATTCTTTTCCCTCTGTTCTGATTGGAATTTTAAGCTTTGGTGTTTTTACCCTGCTCAATACCTTTCTGGTTACCATGGGGAAATCCACCCTTAAATTCAGTGAAGTTGTTTTATATCCTCTGGTTTCCATTATCTTGTTGGGGATACTGGCTGCCTTCATTTATGTGCTCTATGTTCTGGGGCAACTTGTTTTTTCAGAAGTCAATTTTTTTGTCACTCTGGTTGTTGCTCTGATTGTTCCCTACATGGTCTACAAACTCATGATTGATTAGTAATTACTGACTGGTTTCTACCCCAAAACAGTTATATACTTATTATGGAAGCATCATCTTTTGTTTTGCGAATGCATTATCAAAGGAAAAACTCTATTCTATAATTTCAGGTTCCTTGCAAGTTTGGATTTCCAGGAGCAGATGCATCATCATTTTTTCCTGTGTTATCAGTTCATATCCGCCCAGAGTATTGCCGTGAGCGTGGATATGTAAAACAGTATACAAAACCTTCCCACAATAATAATCCCAGGAAATAATCAGAGGTTTTTCCGTGTATTCCAGCCAGCTTCCGGTTATCCAGACTTTGGGTTTTGCATATTTATTTCCATCTATACACTCTGCGTCTTCAGGGTTGTTGCATTCTCCTTGAAGGGAGGGCCTTAATTCGTGGATGATATTGCAGCCATATTCCAAGCTTAATTCACTATAAGGATGTACGTGTTTCAACCAGGCAGCAAGGGATTCATCTTTTACTGTCCCCTGGGGATTATAACAACTGTAATTGACACATTTCCCAATTATGTCAGGTGGTGAGTTCTGGAGTGCGCAAACTCCCTGCTCATAATCAATGGGATAATCAACAACAAAAGACATGAATTCGGGAAACGGCTGTTCCGCCCAATCATAAGCAAAGTCGTCAATAAACAATTTGCCTCCACCTTTTACATATTCCTGTAATGATTCTTTGACTTTGCTTTTGGTAAGAAAGGGGGTTTCGTCCCCGCAGGTAACCAGAATAATACTGTACTTTTTCAACTCTTCAATATTGCCAGCTACATATTCAGCTTCTTGATCATCGATTTGTTCAAAATCAATGTTATAGACAAAGCCCATTGCCCGAAAAGGAATATTCATGTAGGGCTCTCCTCTGCCTACAATGATTAGAATTCTGGGAATCCATTTGCCCTCATCAGGATTATGAGTATTGGGTAGAGTAAAACGAGTTTCTTTGGCTGTCCATTCATTCTTGCTGTCAAATATTCTTAAATCTCCCGCGTTACCGGTATGATACAAAGTTAATCTTCTGAACATTCCCTTTTGAACCAGCAGATAATAATCTGTGTCAGGGTTGAGATTCAATTGGAAACTGCCATCATCTCCTGACATGGTGTAAATGACGTCTTGGCCGATTTTTACACATTCGTTGCAATAGTAGCGACTTGGTGGAGGATCGGGCTCATAGGGATAAGCTGCTACCAGTGCCCCCTGAATGGGAAATTTATTGGAAGGCAGAATAGTTTCATCATCGGCTCCCGGTGACCAGACTTTGCCTTTGATCCTGAACAGGCTGGGATTGATATTGTTGATATTATTGAGATTGTTGCTTGAGGAGTTGAAGTTGCTCTGATTGGATTGTTCATCTTCAAAATAAGAACAGGACAGGGGCAGGGATAAAGTTAGAAGAATGGTGGTTATTTTAAGCACAAATTTATTAAGAATATTTATTGAGAGAATCATTGTTCACTCCTCTTTTCAGGCTCTTTGGGGAATTGTTAATTCGCCATCGGGCTTAATTGCAGATATAGCTGGTATCTGTGATTTCTGCCTGCTCAAGAACACTGTTGTTATTGCTGTCAATGCCCGAATAAATAACAGTTCCTCCATCAGGACAATTAGTTCCTGCTGGTTCCGCATCTGTTTCCACCAGAGCATTGTGCCCGTCATGTCCATTACAGATATAGTTTTTCGAATTGATTTCAGAAGGTTCAAGGATATTATTGGCGTTATAGTCAACTCCGGTTGTGATGGAATTACCTCCATATTCACAATTAATACCTGGATCTTCATAATTTATTTCAATGAGAGTTGGTACTCCGGGGGATCCATTACAGATATATTCTGTGCCGGTTATTTCACTGACAGTTAATTCATCATCATCATTCAAATCCAAACCCCAGTTTAAAGATTTGCCACCGTATTCACAATTTTCTCCGGGATCTTCATCATAAATGCAAAAAAGTGTTGCATGACCATTTTCACCATCTTCACAATCACAGGTATTGTCAGGGGCAGGCTCACAGACGAATTGCTGTCCTTCAATCTCATTGGGTGAAAGAAATCCATCCCTGTCCAGATCCATGCCATGCTCAATCCTGACTCCACCATATTCACAATTGGAGCCTTCCGGTTCGTTTTTTACTTCAACCAGTGAATTGATCCCATCATCGCCGTTGTGTGGATCCTCACAGGCAATAACAAAAAGAATTAAACCAAATATTAATACAATTAACGAAAAAGTTCTCATGTTTACTCCTTTGTGATATTCAAACCATTTTTCCCTTGTAAGCAGAAAGCAATATTCATGCCTGTTATTTTAAATTGTTAGGAAAAGTATATTGTAAGGCAGCTCCCGGTTTTAAATAAAAATCAGTATTTTAATATTTCACATTAAAAAATAATTGCAACTTACAACCTGACAATTATGTCTCGTTCTATTCAGATTAATATTTGGGAAACTATTTAATTTGGGAACTATTTAACCGGTTGACGTTGTGATTTCAGGTGATTATATTTTTACGTGGAGAAAGAATAAACCGGTACTAACCTGATGCACAACCTCATTTCAGGCAGGAGTCTAATATGTTTTTCGACCCATTATACTTGATTATTATTGCACCGGGGCTGATTTTATCCCTTTGGGCCAGCCATAAAGTTAAATCAACTTTTAGAGAATTTTCCGAAATGAAGATTAGCAAGGGACTGAGCGGATCTGAAGTTGCCAGAATGCTGCTCAATCGATCAGGAATACGCGATGTTAAAGTTGAGCCACATGAAGGTGTGCTGAGCGATCATTATGACCCACGGGATCGAGTTGTGAGATTATCTCCCGAAGTTTACCAGGGGCGTTCAATTTCATCGGTGGGAGTTGCCGCTCATGAAGTTGGTCATGCCATTCAGGATGCTCAAAACTATTCATTGATGGGAATAAGACAAAATTTGGTCGGGCCGGCCAGTATCGGATCAAATATGTCCTTTTTTGTGATTTTTATTGGTTTTCTGATGCAGGCAAGTGCCATGATTTGGATGGGGATTGCGCTTTTTTCTGCTGTGGTTTTATTTCAACTGGTTACCTTTCCAGTAGAGTGGAATGCATCTTCCCGGGCCAAGAAGCAACTGGTGGCTACTGGAATAATTAATTCCAATGAAGCTGCCGGAGTAAATAAAGTTTTAAATGCTGCTGCCTTAACCTATCTTGCCGCTCTTATAACCAGTATTCTCACCCTCCTTTATTATATTATCCGTTTTACTGACAGGTAGTTAGTTCCCGTCTCAGAATGGGGGTTTTTGACTGGGGAAGAAATTGGATTGAGATGCGCGCAATAACTTTGAAGATATAGTTGCCACTATTTCAAAAAGTTATGACAAAGCAGATTAATTCAATTTCCGTTTCCAGACGATGACCTTCCTTTTTGGGACGGGAACTATTTAGTTCCCGGGAAAGGTCTAAAGCCAATGGTGTTTTTTGCCGAAAACCCTGACGATGAATTGTCTGAAAGAAAAGATATTGAAATCTTTTCCCCTGATTGGAATAAAGAATAGTAAAAATAGATGCAAAAGGGATATGCCAAATATTTCCCAGGAAAAAAAACTAAAACGATTATGGGAAACAACATTGAAAACAATATTTATCAAGGTAGCTAACTCTGTAATCAATAAACAGAGATAAGTCAGTTTGATCTTTTTAATAAAAACGAGCACCGCCATCAGGATAAAAAATATTCCCATTATCAGGTTGGGAATAGTTGCGGTGGAGGCTCGACCAAATTTATAGATCTGATTATTCCTGGAAATCAACAGGATAAAAGCTTCTGCCAGCAGAACCAGAATAACTATCCCAGGACCCATCCATTTGGAGCTTTTTTCCCTTTCTTCATGAAAAAGTTCTTTTTTCTGATAAAGCTCCAGATTTTCATGAACTTTTTCAACTTGCTCTTTAACCATTGAATTATCAGGAAATAGAGTAAAAAAGTAAATTTTGCGATTACCAGTAATTTCTGATTTTTTTAAGGCAAAATGCAGGTTATTATCAGTTTCGGGATAATAATGATCCCAGATTCCTTCTTTTCTGCTGGTTTTCCTAAGTTTCGAGTTTAATTTGAGAATATTTTTAGTAAAATATTCAATAAATTCCTCATCTGTAAAAGAATCAGG
>JAQICJ010000158.1 GCA_027858615.1 Deltaproteobacteria bacterium | reverse complement strand
GTGAAAGGCTGTAATTTTTTTGGTAAATGGTTTGAGAATTTCACTTTCATTTTCGTTAAAGGTGAAGTCATGGAATCCACCCATGATATGAAGATTTTGCAATTTGCCCAGTCCGAGTTTGGCAGTTTGTTCCAAAAAGAAATTCAGTCCGGGATGACAACAACCACAGAGCAAAGTTAAGCCTTTTGCTCCCTGGATAAAACAGGCCTGTTCATAGATGCCACCATAATCCTCTGAAAAACCGGCATCGGTGATAAAAATGCCGGGACACAATTCTGTTAATTCCCGTCCTTCTTTAATTACAACTCTATTCTCCACCGGAATTTCAGAACCCATGCTTCTGACTTTTTTATCCCAATATTTGTGAACATAAATAGGGATATCATTATTGACGGGAAGAATTCCGGGAAGTCCTCCAGTGTGATCAAAATGATTGTGACTCAAGATGATTGCGTCCAGCTCGTTGATGGAAACTCCGGCAACCAGGAGATTATTGAGGAGAGGATTTACTTCGCTGCCCAGATCAAAAAGAATTTTCTTGCCGGATTTTTTTATAAGTACACAAAGGCCGAAAGATTCTTCAAAACCCTCTTCTGAATTTCCGGTGTCATCGATTAAGATTGTAAGTTCGGCATCATTATTCATAAATTTATCCAATTAACAAAAGTTATTGTTATCAAAACAGAAGCCAGATGGTTTATCGA
Organism: Deltaproteobacteria bacterium; assembly: GCA_027858615.1. GTDB lineage: Bacteria > Myxococcota_A > Polyangia > HGW-17 > HGW-17 > JAQICJ01. The sequence continues at coordinate 11,894 of JAQICJ010000158.1, read as the reverse complement.
ATATTCTCTGTTTCGGGTGGATTGATTTGATTGATTTTGGAGGAAAGGAAATATTTTACAGGTGAATAAATATCCTCATCAAGTTGCATCAGAGAAAAATGGCAGCCCTCTTCAATAAAGTTATAATCTGAATTTTTGATGGATTCAGCCATTTTTTTCATGGTTCTGGCGGGGGAAACCCAGTCTTTCCCACCTCCTGCAACCAGAACCGGAAAATCCAGTTGCTCAAGATAGGGCCAGCCGTTATATTTGCCCAGAGCCAGTAAAGATTGACCATAATAGGTGGTATTATTTTTTACAACAGCTAAAAATACTTCTGCAAAAAGTTCCGGATCTACATCTTTACTGATAAAACCCATTTTGACGAATAGTTTCTGAATCAGAGCTGGTTTGGATTTGAGCACAAATTTTAACAGAGAAGCTGTTCCCAGGTGATTAAGTCCATATTTAACTGCCTGCAGCAAACTCCAGTTTCCGGTTTTGCCAAGAGATTCGCGGTAAGGATGACCTGGGGAGCCAAACAGTGCCGCCAAAACGGATATTTTGCCGGGAGCCTGGCGATTGATCTCAATTCCTACTGGGACCCCCATACTCCATCCCAGATAGGCGAAATTTACAAAACCAAAACTGGTCATAATTTTAAGGGCATCTTTAGCCTGATTTTTAATTGAAAAATCAGGCTTGCCCACCGGAAAACTTTCTGAGGAGCCACGATAGTCCCAAAGGTAGATGTCGAAATCATCTTTTAATTGGTTGCATAGATGGTGAAAGCCAAACCAGGGAACACCAACCCCGTTACCAAGTAGTAGCGGGTATTTTGTTTTGTTTCCTATTTGTTTTACGGCAAGAGGGGTGCCATCGTCCGCAGGAATTACATAACAATTGTACAGATTGTTCTTGAAAATTTTTTGAGAATAAGAAACAGGTTGTTTCATCTTTTATTTTGATTCTGGTTAGTTGCACTAGCAAAAAGTTGGTTGTTGTCCTGAATATTTGTTGAAAATTTGGAATAGAGGACAAAAATTATTGGGCTTCAATTGTAACTGAACCTTCACCGGCGACTCTGAGCAGAATCAGAGTAAGGACTCCATCATCAGGTGCTGTAAACAGCAAGGTGCCGGAAGTTGGAACAACGTCGGCAACTTCGGTGGAAGAAGTTGTGTAATAGATAGTGCGGCCGATAAGGTTTTCTCCGTCGCTGATATTGATGTCTATTTCTTCCCCCGGGCTCAATTGGTAGGAAAGGTAATAATAGGCGCTGAGAGGAAGATTGATATTGTAGGATTGTCCAGTCTGACCCATGGTGGGAGAAGGCGTTGATATTTCATCCCCAAAGGTCAGATAAGCAAAGTTTCCTTCGTCTATGTTTTCATCGTTGAGGAGGCTGGCTGTAGCCCAGTCCAGAATAAGCCTGAAAAAATCATATTCATTGCCGAGATTTTGCAAGGCAAGAATTTCGTTAACTGAGGAAATTCCCCTGGTTTGAGATTGGGAGAGATCTGCATAAAAAGAAGATGAGAAACGGTCGACGGTATAAGCTGCAAACATGAAACCGGCTCCATAGTCATAATTTCGAGGATCGGCCACCACAAGTGGGTTGGTAGTATGACGGTTGAGAAGGTAACTGTTGCCGGTGGAAAGATCTGACCAGTATCCAGTCATGAACATGGCAGCTTGGGAAAAAGTTTCGTCCAGCCAGCTTTCTTCGCTGGAGTCTGCATTGTATTGAAGCATGTGCTGAAATTCGTGAGCCAGCACTCCCAGAAGGTAATCGGAATTGGGTGCATTGTATTCACAGTCAAGATAGATCATCTCTGCCAGGTTGGAATAAGTACCCGATGTCTGGTTTTCCCTTTTGAAGTAGCCGTCAAAGGTGTGGCCATTATAACTGCCCAATGGGGTTATGAAAATGATGATGTGTTCGTCGTTGTCTACATCAGGAGGATTACCAAAGGTTGAGGTTGAGAGTTCATGAATTCCCATGTTATTGTTGCTTGGAGTGGCTGTGTCCCAGGCATAGATGATGTCGTCTATCATATCCTGATTGACCATATTATCTTCCCAAGCCGAATCGGCGACATAGACATAAACATGAGAACTCATCCCACGGCAGGTAGCCTGAATCTCCACATTTCCCGGAGGCATTACGGTAAGATCGTAATTCCAGAAAGAGCGAGGGGGTGCATCACAAGTTCCGGTGGAACCATCTTCTTCTACATCTGAATCAGTTCCCGCATCATTGTTGACATTGTTGATGTTATTGGTGTTGTTTAAGTTATTGGTGTTATTTATGTTATTGGTATTGTTTGAACTGGAGGAGTTGTCACAACTGACTACGGCAAAAGAACTGATAAAAAATGCAATTATGATTAGTCTTTTCATTTGGAGCTCCCTTTAAGTATAGGATAGGAAAATTAGGAATCAGCATCAGAAATTCCGATTTCGTTTTGAGACAAGAAAATCAGGTCGTTCAAAAAGAAATCGAAAAAAAATGAAAATAAAATATTGAAAATATTGAAACAACAAGGGAAGTATAGCAGAAAACAAATGCAATTACAGAAAAAATTGATTTAGTTCAGTTTTCAGAATGGAAAGATTTACTGTTGGGGATTTATTGGATTGTGTTACTGAGAGTTTGGTGAGTTTGAGACTGATGATTTATGGAGTTTGAATATCAAAGGAAAGGGGGACGTTTTCTTCACAGGAAAGATCTTCTTCAGATGATGCTGTATCAAAACATTCACCAATGTTGAATGACCAGGAACCATCAGCATTTTCAATTTTGGAACCTTTCCAGGTGACTTTTCTGGATTGCTCCTGATCGTCGTAGAAATTAAAGAAAAAGTTTATCATTCCTGTGGAATCTTCAAAATAGAAACCTGTTCTTTCTGTAGTTCTGGAGTTTTCAATATCTTCACCATTAACACTGTAGTCCCATTGTTTATCCCAGGTGAAAACTCCGTCAGTATTTGAACTCCAATCAGACTTGATCTGGTAATAGTAGCCGTCATTCATTTCTACCCAGGTGGCATCGGTAAGAAGAACAGTAGAATCATCACTTTGTTGTACCATCATGTTGTTGATTTGACCGCTTTCAGCAAAAATTTGTGCTTCTGAACCTTGTTTTTCAAAAACAAGTATATTGGGTACATCGAGATTGTTGCCACTGTCTGCAGGATAGACCTCCAATTGCAATTGAGAGCTATTTCTTGTAACCAGATAGGAAAGTTCGGTGCCGTCTACAGATAATGTCAGAATAATTTCTTCATCCTGATTCTTTTCGATGGTTACGTTGTCTTGAAAGGGTTCAATTGTATCAGAGGTGATAATATTGTTTTCTGTTGTATAAAAGTTCATAGAAAGATTGCCACTGGTGTCAGTGTCTGCGATGAAAACCAGGTTTCCAGCTACAGTCATGCTGATTTCTTCACTGTCTGGCAGAACAACATTCTGGGAACTGTGATTGAGAGTAATCAGTTGGGTGCCATCATTTGTTTCCATCATCATTTGGGCACTTTCCAGCCTGAAGTACCCTTCAAGATAGGATGCAGGTCTGTCGGGGTCGACGTTGTTGGTGTTGTTGGTGTTATTGGTGTTATTGGTGTTGTTGGTGTTATTGGTGTTGTTAGCATTGTTGGAGTATTCTTCCCCCACGGTGCAACCACTTGCCATAAACAGACCAAGTCCAAAAACAAAAACAGCAAAATAAGTATTAAGGTATTTTCTAGTTTGCATGGTATTTCCTCCTGGCTATAAAATAACCTCAACTCAGTTTAATCACAAGCTGAAATTAGTGATTTAATGGGTTTTATTCAATAAATTAGGCTCCAAGCTCTTTACATGTTTAATAAGCTTACTATATTAGTGTTCATATCGTCATTTTGAGATTAGGGAATTTATGTCTTCTGTCAAAATGCTGGTGAGTTTACACAGTGAATAAAGTTTTATCGTCCTGAGATGTTTTATGACTTTCTGATTGCCGGCAACCTGCAGTATTGCAGCTTCTGAAATCAAGTGAATATTTCTGAAAAACAGTTTGCAAATTATTAATCAACAGGCGTCAATTTTATAGAAAGATTAGTCCCATGAAAATAAAAAAATCAGGCATCAATTATACAAATACCACTTCTGACAAAACCCATATTAACAAAAGCAAGAATAAAATAAATCAGGAAAAGTACTTTCAGAAAGTTGGCAAACAGGATAAAATCAATAATGCTGAGAGTAATAATATTGATTTGAGTCTAGAAAAAGCTGTTGAATCCTTGGCAGTAAAACTGGATAAAGGTGAGATTGCCCCTGAAAAGGCATTGGAATTGCTTGTTGATGGCCTGGTTAAAGGAAGCGGCTTACCTGAAACAAAAGAATTCAGAAGTTTTTTGATAGAACAAATCCGCACAGATCCAGGTCTTTCCAAATTGGCCAGACAAATTGGTCTGGATCCCAAAAATATTTCATAAATACAGGAGCTTGAATGCGCAATATCTTTATTTTATTTCTATTAACTGGTTTTATTCAAAGTTGTGATACTTCTCCTCAAATCGAAGGTTCTTCTTCTTTTGTCATCGGTCAAAAAATCACTGTTGAGCTTAAAAAAGGTGAAGATCTTACCGCCAATCAATTTAAAATAATCGACGCCATGGGTAATTTATTTCCCTCGTCGAACGAATTTCTGGAATATCAGTATCTTGAAAAAAACAAATTCTCCTTCAGAATTCCACCCGGAATAGCTAACGGGGATGCAGTTCTCGAAGTTGGCAGCAAGGACGGTTCCTATTCCTTGGATATTCATATCCACAGAGGTATAGCCTATGTTGACGGCTCGGGAATGCTCAAAATGATAAGTAAAGGGTATCCCGATAAAGTTTTACGTGAAGTCTCAGTTGATTCCGGCGATGTGAAATTAAAGATCATCAATAAAAAATCTGATATTATCACCCTTTCTTTGACAACAGGCAGGATAGATTGGTTGATTCTTGATACTGAGAAAACTTCATCTTTCGGTCTTAAAGTTCCTTCAACTAAAATTGAAACAGATACAGAAGGAGTAAACGCCATTCCCAGCGATGTTGTTGGTGTTGAAAAAGGTTTGGTAATTGCAACCAACAAAGGATTGGGAGGATTGGCCATAAGAAGTGCCGGTTCAGGTACCGACGTACTCTTTGACAGTTGGATTTCCAATATTGCCAGTTTCACTGCAGTTGATATTTCAACACCTGATGATGAAGTACAGACCAAAATACTGGTTGCCGTTGGTGGCAGTAATCAGAATGAATCAGTCATGGTTGCCATGGATGCTGATTCTCTGCCCAGATCGACTACAATCAAAAAATCCTGGATTTTGTCCGCAGATGATTCTTCAGTCAGTGATGTTTGTATTTCCGTAGATGGAAATTTGGCAGCAGCTGTTATTCCAAATTCAAATACCCTCAGTCTGGTTAATATTTCTGAATCTTCATCAGAACCGGTTCCTTCAACATTAAGTGAGTGCCAGATGCCTTTGGAAGTCTTTTTTGTTGACTCCAATCAGAAGGTGGCTGTTTTATGTGAGGGAAATTATGCCGTTCAATTTTTTACAATTTCAGGGACTACAGCAAATCCTGGCAATCTCCTTACTGTTGGAAATGCTGAAAACAAACCAAGAACAATGTATTATTCTGATGAAAGCAAACTCCTCTACATAGCTTCCGACCTTGGCATTCAATTTATAGACACTTCCAGTTCAAATCCTTCAGTTCAAACTATTCCGGGAACAGAAAGTCTCAATCTAACTTCTTTTGTTGTTCAACCCTAAAGTTCCCATCTCAATTCAACTTTTTCCTCAGTCAACAACCTCCATTCTGAAACGATAACTATCAGCGAAGTTACTTCGCGCACCTGAGGTTAACTTCTTAATCATTCAAATACCCCCTTTCTGAGATAGGAACTTGCTAAAATTTTACTTGTGGTTAACTTGGCTATCAAAGTAAATACAGTTTTACCCGTAACTACCTTTTAAAATCTGACAGTTGCAAACAGATATCATGATCTGTTTCTGTTGCTGGTTTGGGGGTATTTTGGTTCGAAACCTATAGTTAAAAAATTGGAGTTTGTAAGTAATGAAAGATTTATACAAAATTTTGGGAGTAAAAAAAGATGCATCTCAAAAAGAGATAAAAAAAGCTTATCGCAAATTGGCAAAGCAATACCATCCTGATCATAATTCCAGCGAAGCTTCTCAAAACAAATTCAAAGAAGTTGGAGCTGCTTTTGAAATTCTTGGAGATGAAGAAAAACGCAAGCTTTATGATGAATATGGTGAAATGTCTACTAAACCGGGATTTGATCCTGAACAAGCCAGGAAATATGCTAATTTTAAACAGAAAAATACTGGATTTTCCTGGGGGAATACAGGTGGAGGAGAAAGTCATTTTAATTCTGAAGATGATTTCTTTTCCTTTATCTTTGGAGATATGTTCGGCGGAAAATCATCTTCCCCAGGTGGATTTGGCAGTTTCGGTGGATTTGGCAACAAGGGAGGATACCGGGCTAATCTCAATAATCAAAGAGGGAATATAAAAGGTAAGGATCTGAACAGTTCCATAGAATTGAATTTTCTCACTGCTATCAGGGGCGGATTGGTTGAAGTTCCAATCAAATACTCCCAGAAATGTCCTACTTGTGCTGGTACCGGTCAGTCTGGAGGCACCATGTGTTCAACCTGTCTTGGCAAAGGAGTGCACGAACGGAAAAAAAACCTGAAGGTCAAGATTCCACCCGGCGCTACTACCGGCAAGAAAATAAGATTGCGAGGTATGGGGCAAAATTCTCCTTATGGAGGAGAAGCTGGTGATCTGCTTTTGAAACTGAAAATTAAACCTCATCCCTGGTTTACAAAAAAGGGCAGTGATATTTATCTCACCTTGCCGATTACTCCAGATAAAGCAGTGAATGGATGCAAGGTAAGCTTGAAAACTCCTTTGGGAAAACAGATTAAACTTACTATTCCTGCAGGGTCTCAGGGGGGAACCAGTCTCAGAGTCAAAGGTCACGGAGTGCAGTCCAAGAAAGGACATGGCGACTTTTTTATTGAGTTGCAGATCGCTTTGCCTGAAAAAATCAAGGATGAAACAGTCAAGCAAGCTCTTGCTCTCATTTCAAAAAATGTGAAATTGGAACTGCCACCGGACATTCAATACAAATGAAAAAATAAATTTCCGCATTCAGCCAAAAACCCCACTTTTGGGACGGGAACTAGGTAGGTCCCATCCCAAAAAGGGTAGAAATGATAATGGTTCTAGTATAATTTTCCAACTTGTTTCTTTTTTTGGTTTGTCATTGAAGTAATCTGTTGAAGATGAAATTGTTTGTCATATTTTCTCTTTTATTTTATCTTCGGGATGGCAAAAACTAAGGTCTGACTTATTCACAGATTCAAAATTCTTTTCTTGGAAAGTGCATCTTTTTTGAAATGAAAAGCAACAGTTTTGGATCACCTGAAATCTTTGGGTTAATTTTTCCTGGTCTAATAATATTATGAAAAATCTTGTACAATATTGGAAACTTCTATTCTTTGCTTTTTTCTTCTCGGCCTGTGGTCAGAATCAGGCAGATTCACAACAACAAACTGGAAAACTAAGCAAAAACAATGTTTCAGTTGATGCCGGGACAACTGTTAAAAAATACAGATATATTCTGAACGATTATCGTGGAGTTCCTGTTCCTCTGGTTGAGTCTCAGGAGAACTCTTCCCCGGTTGAAGCTCATTATGATAAAAAAGGCCATATTTTCAAATTGGTACAATTTGATCTTGAAGGGGAAGTAAGTAAAAAGTGGCAGTTTGAATTTAAAAATGAAACAATAACCCGGATCAAGTATCGCAATCTTCATTTGTCCGGCAATTCCAGAACAGAATACTACAGCAGCAATTCCAAAGATTGCGCTCGCTTTTATGATCATCATGGTCTAGAGATTGATCGACGCTGCTGGCAGAAGCTCGATAAAGGAAAATTGAAGGAAGAGGTGTTGAATCAGTTTGATTACATAGAAGGAAAATCCCTGCTGAAAGTTAATTCCCGAGGTCTGATTGAAAAGCGCCAACTGTTCACTCGTTACGGAGCCCTCAAAGGGATTGAAAAAATAAAGAGAGTCTTCAAAAACAGCGAATTTCAACATCAGATTCATAAAATGCAACCGGGAGGAGCTACTATAAAGTACAGGAAGATAAAATATGATAGTCTGGGCAGGAAAATTTCCATAATTTTTTACTACCACGATAAAAGCATTAAAAGCAGAACAGATTATAAGTATCTTGACAAGTACAGGGGCAAAGGAGTTGCTCTTACTGAGGAGGGGATAAAATATCAACTGGAATTTGAAACAGATAAATTAAAAAACCTGCTTGAACAGAAAAAATTTCTGGGAAATCGACTGGTAGAACATGAAAAAAATAAATTCAACAACCAGGGTAGAAGGGTTTATCATCTTGTAAAGAGTGGAACTGGCAAGATTTTGGAAAAGGATATAATCAAGTACAAAAAAGACGATCTTATTTCGGAGTATATAAAGTACAGAGGGAATATTCACAAATTTTCCTGCTTTGGAGAAAAAGGTTCTGCCAATGTTTCTACCCGATTACCTGCTTTGGAAACAGTTGATCTCCAATATGACATATTGGGCAGGATATCACGGTTGCAAAGAAAATATTTGGAACAGCCCGTTGATATTGAAAAAATCAGTTATGGAACCAGAAACAAGGTAGAGTCTCGCAAAATTACTTTCAGTCAAACCGGAGAAAAATTAATTCGACAATACACTTATGATCACAGGGGGCTTTTAGCAGAAGAAAAAATAAGCAACGGCAAAAACGGTGAATTGTTTCGATATACCAGGGATAACCAGGGCAAATTAATCAAAGAACAAATTCTGAAATTAGATGGTACACCTCCGAGTCCCGAAGAGATGAAAGATGGTTCCGTTATCAGGTACTCATACGATAAAAAAGGTCGTATGATTGAAAAGCAATGGTTTTATCCTGACGGAAAACCCGCGTTGACAAAAAACAAAATCCAGTGCAGTGCCTGTACTCCTCCGGGAAAGAAAAAGACTCGAGCCATCGGCAAAATAACTTATGCCTACAACGGGGACAATTTATTGATTTCAGAGCAGGAGTTCGGCAACGATAACAAACTTCTTTATCGTTCTGATTATGAATATACTGGATCAGGTTACAAGAAAAAGCAGTTGAAAAAATGGCCTCTTGAAAATAAAAGCAAACAGATTGTGCAAACTTATGATCAAGGTGGTTGGACCAAATCCGTTACAATGGAAATAAAAGAAGGTGAAAAATCCTTATTCAGGGAGATCAGAAGATTTGACAGGTCAAATCTTGTTTATATAGCTCGATTCAAAGATGGAGTTTTACAAAAAAAAGTAAGCAGGAAATATGAAAAAGGGCTCTTGCAACAAAGAAAAGTTGAAACTCCTGAAAAAACAGTAGTTGTAAATCTCAAGCGTAATTCTGGAGGAAAAGTAATTGAGGAAAAAGCAGTTGATGAAAAGGGTAAACCAACTTTAGCCACAGATGCTTGGAATAATAAATACACTGAAAGTTTTCAGAGTTATTATCCTGATGGCAGACTTGAATATGTAGTTTACAAGAATTCTCTGGAGAATAAAATTACTCGAGTTGAATTTTCCTGGAGTAAAAGCGGTTATCGAAGCGGCAGAAAAGTATTAAAAAATAATGAGTTGAAACTGGTTGAAAAAGAATTTTCCACCAATAAAATTCTGTCGATGTATGGAGTGCATACTCATCAGTTGCGTACTGTTATAGACAGTAAAGGGAAAAGAAAGACCTATGCTTACAAATTGAAAATCAATCCTGCTAATCTTTCCAAATCAGTAGCCGAGATCAAATTGCCAGAAAAATCCCCAACTGTTCTTTCTGAATGCAAGTGTATGAATTGTGGTTTTTATCTTGATTATTCCAAACTGAGTAGATTGGAATAAAAGTAAGGACAATATCCCTGTTCTTTCTATATCCCTGTTCTATCTATATAAAATCAACCTGGCTGCTTTCTTTGAACAGTGAAAAAACACAAGCATCGTGTCCGTCAGTGATGCACTGTTCTTCCATTACTGTTATATGGCCAGCTTTGAGCATATTTAGCAACTCCAGCAGAAAACCAATGAAAATTTCACAAAAGAGGGGGATAATAACCGGCCTTTTTTCTAAAATGATATGAAATTCTTCTTCGGTAATTTTGTCTCCCTGTATAATTTTGAAAGGTTTGAACCAGTTCTGATTTTCTTGCAGCATTTGAAAGAGGTAATTGCAAGTTTGGAAGAAATCTGGACTATTTTCAGAATTCCAACTAAAAATATTTTGTAGCAGTTTCAGGCCGCTTTCTCCATTTTTGCCAGCAAGTTGATCAGCAAAGCTTTTTTTGTTTACATTGATGAGATAACGGCCAAATTGAACTCCGAAACCTGAAATCTGATGAGTTAAATGGATATCTATTGCTGCTAGAATTATGGAGAAGGAACGGGCGTTAAGCCACTCTTTATCATGATGATCTTTGTGCAGGAGCAGTCTTTCAGTTGTGGGAAGCAGCTCTTTTAACCTTTCAAAACCCACGGTCCCCAGGGTATGCTCGAGAAATTCTTTAAGGATATTAAAAATATTGCTGTTGATAAGGTGTGATTTGTTCATGTAATATTTGTTGCCAGAATTGTCTGGTTTTTGTTATGTTGATTAAAATTCCGGCAGTTTTGGATGCTGAATCGGTTTGCTCCGAGACTTATAATACAAGGCCTTTCATTTTTTACAAAATTTTTTATATTTTTAAAAGTAAGTATTATTCAATCTTTGGTTGAATCCTTGAATGACCAATAATTTACAAATTAATATCCAACTGAATTTTAACGGCAGTTCTAACTAGTTCCCGTCCCAGAATGGGGTTTTTGACTGGTGAAGAAATCAGATTCCGTCGCCAGACGATTACATCCATTTTTGGGACGAGAACTAACTAGACCCCGTTTCAGACAGAAAAAGATGGGTAAAAATGTTTTTACAAATATTTTCAATGTTATTTTCAATTTTTCTTTTAACTGGTTGTTTTCCGTCCAAACCCGATCAACCTGTCAAATTACGAAATCAGGAGAATCTAAATGGATGCAATTTTGGCAAGTTGAGTTCGCGTTTGACTCAGGGGCCTGCAGGAGAAGTAGTAGAGGAATTACGCCTCAAGATAAAATGCAAAAAAAAGATTTCCAGAGCAAAAAAGAAAAACATTACTACCATCACCGATTTTTACGGTCGCAAATGTGAAATTGAACAGGCGGGAAATTTGGTTGTTCCTGTGAGATTGTCCCTTGAAATGTTCTATCCAACGGCTTTAAACACTTGGAAAATAGATTCGGTACTGGCTTCAAGACTTTTTTCCCAGAAGTACTACCAGAGAGCCATGAGGCAATTGCTGTCAATTTTGAATTTACCCCTTACACCCAAACAAAAATTGATTGTAAACAACTATTTCTGTCGTCTCTGGACCAAACTCAAAAAGAAGGGTGGTAGTTGGTCAAAAATACTGAAAGGGGTTGCCGGAGGTAGTTGGAAACAAGAAAGTCATTTCAGATTTTTCAATTATGCCTTTGACTATATTTTTGACTATCCCTTGAATTACAGAATCTTAGTTAAAAAATTTCCTGTAGAAAAAAAAGGAGATATTATCCTGGTTAGTTTAAAATTAAAAGCTTCGAAAAAAAAAGATGTGGTTTTGCTTTTTTCAACGGATAATCCAGATATCGAACTGGAGAAATTTTTTAATCTTGGAGATGAAGGCTGGGTAAATAAAGGAAATAAAAAAATACAATACAAAGAAGGTTTGACGATCCTGAAAACAATTATTACA
>JAQICJ010000115.1 GCA_027858615.1 Deltaproteobacteria bacterium | reverse complement strand
TCATGATTAGAACAATTCATTTCTCAATTTTCCTTTCTGTTTTGCTGAATTCTCTTTTGAAAATATCTTTTTTTCTGGCAAGTTCAACCATCTCTTCATGAACATGAGGCTTTCCCATCATAATCCTGCCTGCAAAAAGATTGAACTCCGAGCCGTTTACATCGCTGACTCTGGCTCCGGCTTCACTTGCAATCAAAGAACCTGCAGCTAAATCCCATGGATAGAGATTAACTTCCACATAACCGTCAAGCCAGCCTTTGGCTACCAGACAGCAATCGAAGGCAGCACTTCCTGTCCGCCGAATTCCCTGACTGGAAACCATGTAGTTTTTTATAGTAGGCAGATAACGTTGGGGGTTTTTGCGGCGATCATAGCCATTGCCGAAACCAATCAACGCCTTGCTCAATTTTTTTCCCGGTTCCAACTCTGGAATCAGATAACCGTTGAAATAACTGCCACCACCTTTGAGAGCGTAAAATTCCATTTTCAAAGCAGGATTATAAACTACTCCCACAACCGCCTCGTTTTCCAGCAGCAAACTGATGGAAACACAAAAAAAAGGCAACCCATGCGCAAAATTGGTTGTACCATCCAGAGGATCTATACACCAGACTCTGGCTCCATCACCTTCAGCACCACCCTCTTCTGCCAAAATTGCATCTCCCGGCCTTTCTTTATTTATTGTCGCCGTAATTGCTTCCTCACTTTTGCGGTCAAATCTGGTGACAAGATCAACTTCTCCTTTATATTCCACTTCCAAAGATCCTGCAGCAGCCTGCCATCCTGCTTCCAGAATATCTCCTGCCTGCCGGGCCAATTTTCTGGCAAACTTCAAATCTTTCTCATATTTATTCATCTGAATTCAGACCTTTCTCTATTCTCGATTTTTTGTATTCATCAGCAAATTTACGGGAAATGCCACCAAAAGAACCTGAGGAAAAAAATACAATCAGATCTCCTGATTCTATTATTTCCAACAGACGAGTAACAATAGAATTCACCGTTGCAAAAGTTTCTGATTTTTTACCCTTTGCCTGCAAATCTGCCGCCAATTGCCTGGAACTGAAACGGTCTTCAGAATTTATCCTGCTTTGATCATGAGGACTTTTTATTAAAACGATCTCCACATCATCAAAAGCTTCAGCATAAGGTTTCTGAAAAATTTTCCGACGGGAAGTAGCACTTCTGGGCTCAAAAACCGCAATTATTCTACTACATTTCATTGACTTGAGACCTTTGAGGGTTTCTTTTACAGCAGTAGGATGATGGGCAAAATCCTCCATAATTACAGAACCATTTGTTTCTTCAATTATTTCCTGTCTTTTTTTAACCCCCGAAAATTCAGGCAGTATTGCAACAAGTTGCTCCGAAGAAATTCCATAAATCAACGCCATTGCCAGAGCAGCCACACAATTCCTCAAATTGTGCTCTCCCATCATGTTAAGATGAAACTTGCCAAGTTCCCGCCCACAATGGGATAAAACAAAATCAGTGCCTTGGTGGTCGTAATCAATACTGGAAGCTTTCCACTGTGGTTCTCCATCACTTTCAAGACCGTAAGCCTCTCCCGGACCTCTGCTGATCAACTCCATGGCTGTGGCACAATTTGCTGAAACAAGAAAAGTTCCCGCCGGGGGAAGAATATTTCGCAAACGCTGGAACTGTTTCTTTATCTGGTTAAAATCATCATAAATATCAGCATGATCAAACTCAATTCCGGTAAGTACAACTCCTTTGGGTCTGTAATGAAGGAATTTAGGATTTTTATCGAAAAAAGCCGTATCGTATTCGTCACCTTCAATCACAAACAGATCACTTCCTGGAAGTTGAAAACTTATATCCAAATCTTTTGGAACTCCTCCAATCAGCCACCCTGGTTTTTTTCCTGCTTTATCAAGGAGAAAAGAAAGCATGGTAGTGGTAGTGGTTTTACCATGAGTGCCGGCCACTACAATTGTTTCTCCCCCGGCTAAGACTTTTCGTCCAAGTACCTCAGGGAAAGAAGTCATGCTCAGTCCTTTTTTCCGGGCAGTTTCTACTTCCAGATGATTCCAGCGACAAACATTCCCCACGATCACTTCATCGGGATTCCAATCAAGGTTTGTCTCGGAAAAGGGAGATAAAACTTCAATTTCTCTGTCAGCCAGCAATGTGGACATAGGGGGATAAATTTCTTCATCAGAACCCTTGATCTGATGACCGGCAACCTTGAGAAGACCGGCAGCACTTCCCATTCCTGTACCTGCAACTGAAATAAAATGGTATTTCATACTATTCCCTTAGTTTGTCAGTTTTGAGAAATAACCCGGTTCTTATTTTTGGAACGGGCATAAAAAACTTTTCGATAAAAATATTGATAAGGTTTGCTGACAAACTTCCTTTTGCCACCAGGTCCGCTCAAATCGACCCAGAATCCATTTTTTTTCCTTATATCAAGATGAATGTGATATGAATTTGGATAAAAACCTACTCCAAAACTATAGTTTTCAAGTTTTTCTTTCCTTTTCAAAAAATATTTGACCAACTCCTTTCTTTCTATCCCATCGAGATTGAAATCAATGGCATCACCATTTACATGTCTGGAAGTAGAAGTTGAATAAGGAGGCTGACGGCAACCTGAAAATAAAGTAACCTGGGGCATTCCGAAATACAACCAGGCCTGATAAAGTTCTACCAGCAGGAGGGGATTCATTTTTAACTGCTTTCCAGTGCGATAACAATAAGTGATCTTGTTGAAACGTTGGATTGCTCTTTTTTTAACCCGTCCTTTACGATCATAAACCCTCAGTTTCATATAATCTCTGGTATGAATATGATATACAGGCATTTTTGGTGTTTTATGCTGTCTTCGAACTTGGCGCTTTTTTGGTTTTCTTTTTTTCTGCTTTCTGGTAGCAGATCTCTTTTTCTGATGTTTTTTGCTTGATTTGGCTTTTTTTCGATATTTTATTTTATTTTTGGCGGCATTATTCAAATCACCAGGCTTTATTTTCCTGCTTCTGGTTTTGACAATACGAACTCCTTTTTTTCTTTGCTTGTAACTTCCTTTGATTACTCTTTTTTTCCTGCTACTTTCATGTTTACGGGCTTCAAAAAGATAAGGCTTTTCTATTTTTTCAAATTCGGTTTTTTCCTTGGAAACTTGTCTGGACTCAGCATGCAGGGGATACAGACAATCAAGGGCATGTTCAGTTGAAACCAGCTTTGACTGGAAGTTGAATGAACCGGCTAACAATAATGAAAAAGTTAAAAAATACATGTAATATTTCCTCCTACTTTGTAAGCCTATATGCTACATTGTAGTATGTCAAAAATTTTAAAGTTTTTTTCCAAAGAAAAAAATTATCTAAATTGACATATTCTTTCACTTTTGCTTTATTTATGGTTATAAAGTATATCTGCTATATTTTGAAATTCAGATTGCAACTTTTACCTGCAAATAGTAAAAGTGTACCTGAAAGATCTGCACAACCATCGGTTTTCATAAATCAGCTTTTGCAGGTCAGATAATTTAATTTTGAACCCAGTCCCTTTAATTTGACTCAATTCTAATTGAGTCAAATTATTTCCCGGACACTATACACGGAGGATATCCTCATGAAAAAATGGATATTATTTTCCTTTTTTGCTTCTTTAGTATTTTCAAATTCAGTTTTAGCCAATGATGCCCCAGTCCTTAAAAAAATTGATTCCATAACCGTCAAAAAGGGTTATATCGATGATCAATTCTCAATTTCATCCGATGGTAAATACCTTGCTTATATCACTGTAAATTCGCAAGGTGTTGCCAAACTCCACATCAAATCACAGGAAAAACGTACTGAAAAAGTAGTTGAAATTACCAAAATCACAGATGAACCCCTGAAAATCTTTTTCATGAATAACAAATATATAAACTTGGTTGCAAAAAGCGGAAAATACAAAGATTTCACTTTCTTCGATCTCCAGGGCAAAAAAGTCGGAAACATCAACAAAGTCACTGACATGATCCACAAACATGCAGCCAAATTAATCACCGTATTCACCAAGATACCCCGTGCCTCTTCCACTACTTATCTTCTTAATGAATACGAAATTCCCAACTTCAAAACCCCTTCCTCAAAATCAAGACTTTCCACATCTGCCGGTGATACCTTTATCCTTGACAAACAAAAACTGAAAGTATCCTATTTCACTCCCGACTATCATACTGCTCTTGTCAGAATCATCGGAGGATATGACGAAAAAAGCGACTCCAGACTTCCCGATAAAGTTGGTTTTTACAATGTCAAAACCAAAAAACTCAAAAAAGGCGGTCGCATTGCCAATAACGCAAAATGGGACAAGAATGCCCATGTTTTTAAAAATAATGCCGGGTACTCAAATATAATCCAACTTAAAGGTACTCCCGCAGTTGATGGCATTAACGGAACTTTCCGTTTTACTACCGGTCCGCAACAATGGAAAAAAGTCTCCTTTGATTTCAAATTAGGACGCTTTAATTTTAAAACTCTGGTAACTGAAAAACGCTCCTCCAATCATAAGTTGTACTTTTCACTCATTATAGACCCCCAAAATCCCATTATTTTAAAACAACTCAAATCAGAAAAACGTTTTATCCACTTTTTCGAATTAAACACTAAAACCGGTAAAACCAGAAAATTGGGCAGAATCAAGGCTGAACAAGGATTTGTGCGTTGGCGAATCAATAATAACATTCTTCTCGTCATGAATCTTTCCAAAAATTGGAAGGTCGGTTCAAACCAGCTTGATATATATAAAATCAAATAATTTTCCCTTCCGAGACTCTTTCCATGAACATTATCCTGAATGGTAAAACTGAAAAAGTAGATGAAAACATTTCCATCTTCAATCTTCTTGAGAATTTTTCCAATAAAAAAGCTGTTGTAGTTGAGTTAAATGGAAATATTTGCCAAAACAAAGATTACAAGCTCAAAGAAAGTGATAAAGTGGAAATTGTTACTTTTGTGGGAGGAGGCTGAATTGCCGTCTCTAGCAATTTTCAAACCCGCCGGTAATTCTGCCTGTTTTCAAATAACTAGTTCCCATCCCAGAAGTGGGGTTTTTGGCTGGTGAAGAAGTTTGACTCAGATGCGAGGAGTAACTTCGCCGACATAGTTGATACTATTTCAAGAAGTTATGACAAAGCAGATGAGGCAAAATTCCGTCGCCAGACGATTACATCCATTCTGGGATGGGAACTAACTAACTGAAACTGTAATATTCAGAAGCTGTTTTTCCCAATTAAATTTCAACTGGAGGAATAATGAAATTATTTCTACTCCCAATACTTTTGCTGACTTTTTCCTGCTCAGAAAACTCCAAACCTTCTCCCAAAATAGTGGCCAATACTTTTGTAATTACTGTACTGAACGATCTCACCAAGCATAAAGTCAAAAATTTATCGAAAGATTCAAAGGATAAACTTGAAAAAACAGCCAGACAATGGCAAAAAAAGGGTCTTGAAATTGAACCTTCAGATCTGCTGGTATCAATTCCCCAATCCAATGAAGACTGGCTCGGAAACTTTGATACAAAAATTATTTCCACAGAAAAAATCAAAAAAACAGTGGAAATAACTTCCGATTACAATAAAAAAAAGAAATTACGACTGCAACTGATCAAAGAAAACGATTCATGGAAAATAGATCTTTTCTAGTCTTCTCCCAGTCCTGCAGCTTTTTCAAACAATTACAACCTGTCCTTCCGAATATCACCGGAAACCAATTAATCAGAGGTATAAACAATGAAGACCACCGTAAAAACACTGCTTACAGAATCACCCGTCGATACCGAGGTCGTTGTCAAAGGCTGGGTAAGAACAAAAAGAGGCTCCAAACAGGTTACCTTTCTTGAAATAAATGATGGGTCCTGTTTCGCTTCCATGCAGGTAATTCTTGATAATAAAAATTTTTCAAATGAGATTCTGCAGAAACTCAGAACCGGAACTTCAGTCAAAATTACCGGGAAGCTTGTTGCATCACCGGCTCCCCAGCAACCGGTTGAACTCCAGGGCACCAAAATCAAAATCTATGGAGAGGCTGCTGCTGATTACCAACTTCAAAAAAAGAGACATTCATTTGAATTTCTGAGAGAAATTGCCCACCTCAGAACCAGAACCAATACTTTTGGGGCTGTTTTCAGAATCAGAAATATCCTGGCCAAAGCAGTTCACGATTTTTTTCAAGAACGCAATTTTATCTATCTTCACTCACCCATTATTACTACTTCAGATTGTGAAGGAGCCGGTGAGATGTTCAATGTCACCAATTTCGATCTGAACAATATCCCCCTCACCAAAAACAATAAAGTTGACTGGGAACAGGATTTTTTCGGAAAAATGGCCGGACTCTCTGTCAGTGGACAACTGGAAGCTGAAATTTTTGCCTGTTCTCTGGGAGATTGCTACACTTTCGGACCAACCTTCAGAGCTGAAAATTCCAATACTTCTTATCATCTCTCGGAATTCTGGATGGTAGAACCGGAAATCGCCTTTGGGGATCTTGAGGATGACATGGATCTGGCTGAAGATTTTATCAGATATCTAATCAAAGCCGTACTTGAAAAGGGAAAAGACGATTTGGAATTTTTCGATAAGAGAATTTCCAAAGGAAAACTTAAAGCCCTTGAAAAACTTGCTGATGCTCCTTTTAATCGCATATCCTATACCGATGCCATTTCCAAACTTGAGAAAAAATCAAACAAATTTGAATTCAAGCCAAAATGGGGTATGGATCTGCAGACTGAACACGAGAGATATCTCACGGAAAAGGTTTTCAAAGGACCTGTCTTTGTCACTGATTACCCCAAAGATATCAAAGCATTCTACATGAGAATGAATAAAGATGGCAAAACCGTTGCCGCCATGGATGCCCTGCTGCCGGCTGTAGGTGAAATTATTGGAGGCTCCCAGAGAGAAGAACGCTATGACTTACTGGCAGCCAGAATCAAAGAAATGGGTCTCGAACTTTCCGATTACGACTGGTATCTCGATCTCAGAAAATACGGTACTGTTCCCCACTCGGGATTTGGACTGGGATTTGGCAGAATGGTACAATTCGTGACCGGAATGAAAAACATCAGGGATATTATTCCCTTCCCCAGAACTCCAGGTAATGCAAAGTTCTAAAATGAAAATTTTAATCATCTTTAAAATAAAAAGTTCCAAAGCAAAAAATCTTGCTCAGAAAGCTACTGATTTTCTCCTCTCAATAGATCACCAGGTTTTTTGCGAAGAAAACCAGCAGATAGAAGGGGCAACCCCCCTGAAAAACAATCAACTTGACTCCGAAATAAACTTCGTGACAGTTATCGGAGGCGACGGCACTTTATTGTATTCCACCTCATTGATGACCACCAGTGTGGTTCCCATTCTGGGAATCAACCTCGGTTCCCTGGGTTTTCTCACTCCTTTTTCTTCCAAATATGTATTTGATCACCTCCACCAGGCAATCAACAACCAATTAATCCAGACCAGAAGATTTCGCATAGATGTAAAGGTCCTGCGCAACCAGAAATGTATTTTTTCCAGCATTGCTGCCAATGATGCGGTTATTAATCACAAAAAACTGGCAAGATTGATGACCATAAATTGTTATGAAAACAATGAATATATATCCACCTACAAAGCTGATGGTCTGATTTTAGCCACTCCCATGGGATCAACCGCTTACGCTCTTGCTGCCGGGGGACCGATTATTTCTCCCCAAATGGACGCTCTGGCCATAGTACCTATCTGTCCTCATCAGTTGACCCAGCGTCCTTTGATCATCGATTCATCTTCCGAGTTGACAGTCAATCTTGAAAAACCCGGTTTTCTTACGGTAGACGGACAAAGGGGACAGGAAATAGAACCCAGCGACAAAATTATTCTTAAAAAATCACAATTACCCATAAAATTATTCCTTCCCAATAACTACTCCATCTTCAAAGTTCTCAAACACAAGTTGAGCTGGGGAGCCAGAGAGGCCTTCAATGCTTGAATATCTGAATATCCAGAATTTGGCGGTTATCTCTTCTTCAGAAATTGAATTCAGCAAAGGACTTAATATAATTACCGGAGAAACCGGAGCCGGCAAATCCATGATTGTTCAAGCTCTGGGTTTGTTAAAGGGAAGCAGAGCTTCCAAAGACTGGGTCAGAACAGGAAAAGATCGAGCCATAATTCAAGCTGTTCTTGATATATCAGACTATGAGAATATTCAAAACAACTTGGAGCTCAACGATTTTGAACCCGACTTTTCCTTGAATATTGAACGAATCATCAAAAAAAAAGGCAATGGTCGAGTCAAAATTAACGGTTCCCTGGTACCAGCCAGAACCTTGCAAGATATAATTTCTGATTCTGTAGAAATATCCTCGCAGCATGATCAGCAAAAGCTCCTTTCCCGCAAAAATTATCTTATCCTGCTGGATCTTTTTGGTAATCACCGTGAGCTACTTGTTGAATACCGACATCACCTGGAAATCATGGATGCCAAATATAATAAATTGGAGAAGTTGAAACGGGAAAATGCCAATCGAGAAGAAAAAATCCACACCCTTAAATTCAAAATCAAAGAAATTGAAAAACTCAAAATCAAACCTGGGGAAAGAAAAAAACTCCTCCGTAAACGAAAAAGGCTGAAGGCCAGAAAAGAAATTCTGGAAACAGTATACTTCTCCGAAAGACAATTGTATTCAAAAGATGACAGTATCACTGATCTTCTTCATGAGATCATCCGCAGAATTGAAAATGTCGAAGAAGTTGAACCTGGGTTTGCTTCTATCGGTTCCATGCTGCAGGAAGCTCTGGTTCTGGTTGAAGAATCCTGTTCTGAACTGTCCCGACTCAACCAATTTGATCAGGATGGAGGATCTCTGGAAGAAATTGAAAACAGACTCCATTCCATTGAACGCCTCTTAAGAAAATATTCTCTGGAAGATGCTTCTCAACTACTGGCAAAACTCGATAAATTAAAAAAAGAACTGGAATTTTTTGATAATTTCAACTTCAACTATTCCAATCAGGAAAAAGCCTGTCAAAAAGCTCAGAAAACAGTTGTCGACCTCGCTGAAAAACTCAGCATCAATCGCAAAAAACAAGCTAAAGTTCTGGCAAATACAGTGCAAAAAGAACTTTCAGATCTTGATTTTAAAAATGCAGTTTTCAAAATAAAACTCACTTCTCTTTCCCCCCAGGAAAATACACCCGGATATCGAATTCATCATAACAAGTTCCTGAGCGGCTCCGGAACAGATCAGACCGAATTCCTCTTCAGTCCAAATCCGGGAGAAAAGCCGCTGCCCATTTCCAAAGCAGCTTCCGGAGGTGAACTCTCCCGACTACATCTTGCTTTAAAATGTGCACTTGAAACCGGAGATCAAACAATAACCACCGTTTACGATGAAGTTGACTCGGGAATTGGCGGGAGTGCCGCTGTAAAAATAGCTGAGAAACTAAAGCAGGCAGGTAAAAACAGGCAGGTAATCTGTATTACTCACCTCCCACAAATTGCCGCCTTTGCCGATTGCCATTTTGTTGTTTATAAAGATGTCAAAGAAAACCGCACCTATACCAGAATTAGAAAACTCGACAAACCCGGAAGAATTGAAGAATTAGCCCGCATGACTGGCAAGATCAACAAGGAATCAAGACAACACGCCCGTGCTTTACTTGACATTACCCAATAAAAGGAGGAAGGAATTCAGACAGATACGGAATAGAGGAAAAACGATCTGTGTAGCAATAGTTACAGGGCTTTCACCAAAAGGTGTATAATTGATTTTACAGATTTTGATATTATCTTCACATATTACTGGTACTATTTTATTATGGTAGTAAAATATATGGTGAAAAACTGACTTCTTTATTTTAATCAGTTTCCATTACGAACCCAGACTATGCCTTTTTTGTAAGTAAAACACTGTCTGCCTTGAATTAGTTGCTTTTTACCGCTTTCGAGCTAAACTGTCTCTGGATTAATTTTCATCCCTTTGATCATGGCACAGATGTTGCAACTTAATAAACCCGAATGTGAGATTTTTGCAAAATTATGCAATTATGGCCACTTCATTTTTCTTTTATCAGGTGGCTGATTTTCCAAAGATTTTAATATCCCTATTCTATGGAGGTTTATCATGAAAACTAAATTAATGCTTTCTGTTCTTTTCTCATTTGCATTATTCCTCAACGGTTGCTGGTTGGACGGCTCCTGTGATGAAGAATTGCTCTGTGATGTCTGCGATTCCCAATTGGGTTGCTATGATGAAAACTGCAATCCGGCGACTTGCTCTGTTGACCAAGATTGTGCCCTTGTTGAATATTGCAACCATCATCAAAGACAATGTTACCCTTCTGATATTACCTGCTTCAATGACTGGGATTGCACTCATTCCGTCTGTACCGATGGTTTTTGCTCCAACCCCAACAACAATAACGTCTGCTACAATGACTGGGATTGCCCCGATGAATCATATTGTGATGAATACAGTGGATTATGCATGGAATCCCAAGGCTGCTCGTCCAATGAAGACTGTAGTGCCGATGAATATTGCGATTCCCGTAATGTCTGTTCTCCCAAACCCACCGGTGAATGCTCCAACGATTCGGAATGCGGCATCGGTGCCTATTGTGATGACGGCAGTTGCTTAAGTTCCAACCTTTGCACCTCTCCAGAAGACTGCACCAATTCTGCTGCTCCCATATGCGATTCCAGAGGAGTTTGCGTACCCGACACCACTGTATCGGATCCCTGTACAACTTCAGATGATTGTGGAAGCGGACAAATATGTCGTGATGGACTTTGTGAAGACAGCACTCCCCGAGATCCATCCCTTAACTGCAGAATTAATGAACACTGTGGTGAAAACGGCATCTGCGTAGGTGGTAAATGCTACAACAGTTGTGTTGATGAAAGTGAATGCGGTACAGGACAAATCTGTGGATATACCGGTTATTGTGAAGATAATCCCGCTGCCGGCGGTGAATGTGTAAACAACAGTGATTGTACCATAGCCGATGACATCTGCATCAACGGTAACTGCCACAACTCATGTGATCTTGACAGTGACTGCCTGAATGAAAATGATCACTGCCTTGAAGGTATGTGCGTTCCGGACAATGTATCCTCTCCCGAATGTTATACCAACAATAATTGCAGTAGCGGCGAAGAATGTTTTGAAGGTGTATGCCGCATTCCTTGTGTAGACGAAGAAGACTGCCTGGCCTGCCCTGGTGATCCAATCTGTGGCACCGGCGGCTTTTGCATGAGCGAGAACGATCTCAATCCTGAGTGTATTCTCAACAGTGATTGCACCGAACCAGAACTTTGCGTAGACGCTATGTGCACAAGCACAAGCCTGTAATCCGCATAATTTCCCTCTAAATTTCTCCATAAATCTGTAAAAGGGGTTTTAACCAAACCCCTTTGCAGATCTCTTCTGTGTTTTTCTATACCATTTCAAATGCTTGCCACATTTTTTCCTGTTTTTTTGTTATCATTTGAAAGATGTGTAAAAATGTAAATACTTTGATTTAAACCACAGATTGGAGAATTGAAGATGAAATTGTTTCCCCTCTCAATTTTAACTGTTATTCTATTTATCCTGCTTATATTATTCAGCAGTTCAAATCAAAATCAGGAACAATATCTGAATAAAACAAATACAAGTGAATCAAGTTACCATGATTTTCAAATAAAAGTTTCAGAAATTTCTGTTCAGGAACAATATCATTATCAAAGATTCACCAAATAATTACTTTTCTTTAACTTATTATACCCGTCAATCAATCTTCCTCCCCAATAGCCCTTTTTCACAATTGAGTTTCTGTTTGTTGCAACCTGATGATCATGCAGTGAATAAAATATAAATTCAAAAACCTTCCAAAAAAGATGTTGAATAAAACCTATCTATTTTGTAAATTGAAGTGATATTTTTTTCATTATTTACTTGATAGTTTCCTGAAAGTTAAAC
>JAQICJ010000038.1 GCA_027858615.1 Deltaproteobacteria bacterium | reverse complement strand
GTATAAAAAGTTTTGTGAGGATGGCTTTTATATTAGCTGCTCCAGATATTCAAGACTCTTGGCAAAAACGAAAAAATCTTTTAAAAAGCACAAACAACAAATACTAAAATATTTAAAACGTTCTATGAAGTTAAGCCCCGCTGATATTTCATGGTATTTTCGTTATTTGAGAAAATTTGTTAAAAAAGGTTATTTAAAGAAAAGTTATTATGACAATCAACTCGAAAAACATATGGGACAAGCCTACAGATATGGTGTGGTATATGAGTTGGATCTGTTTGATTTGTATAAAAATAAACTGAAAAAACAATCCATCCCGTTAAAAACTGCAGTCAAATATTTTAATTATCTCAGAAGACGCTACAATTACAACGAATATGAATTAGGGTCATTTGAAAATTTACTAAAAAAATATCCTAATTTTCACAAATACAAAAAGTTGGTAAATAATAATGTAAAAATGCTAGCGTTTTCCGTTGATGATGAACATTTCAGAGACCCAGAGCTCCTTAGTTGTGGAATAGCCAAAACAGAAAAAGAATTTTACGATTACTTGGACTACTGTGTATTAGGTGAAAAATATGATCCTAAAAAACAAAAGAAGAAAAAGAAAAAAGAAAAACAATCAATCGAAGATATTTTAAACGAGGTAGAAGTAAAATAACCAACTCCAAAAAAACAAAATATTGAAAAAACAGGAGTAAAAAAGTAAACTGCCCACCGACGGCCTGGAGAAAAACTACTAAAATTCAAACCAACAAACTCCAGGGCGGCAGGATTTGACAATCAACAGCTACGGCAGGAATTGCCATAATGGTCATTGCTGGAGGTAATGATTTGACAGTAGGAATGACAGGTTTAGCAGGATTTATTTCTCTGTTTTTTGTTTTGTTTGTAATATTTATCTACGACAATATGATAAGTAAGGAAAAAATAATGACAAATAAACTGAGCAGAAAACTTTAATAAATCCGGCCCTATTTGGGAAGTTTTCGGGAAAATGACAATTATACCACAAAAATCCGTCCATGGTTTATGTCTATGCTTTGACGCTTACATAACTTCTTGAAATAGTAGTGGCTATAACTGCGAAGTTATTCCGCGCATCTTAGGCAAACTTCTTCACCATCCAAAAACCCCACTTCTGGGACGGGAACTATTTAAAAGTATTACCAGAAAATTGTAATTGTTGATTTGGTTTCAAAGATAGTTTAACAAAAACCTGTAAAAACTCAGCGTCCGATAACTATAGTCCAGTATTCGTTGTGCAGGGAAATTCCAATTTCAGTGTTGCTGCAATTCATTATTGCATCACGATTATCAGTAGAGTTGTTGACATCTATGATCCAAGCCACAGCAGCTTCTTTCCCGGTAAAACCAAAAGCAATCAGTTCATCGAAAGCTATTCCATCATAGTAGGAATTGATTCTTTGAAGGACTGTGGTTCCATCGCAACTTTCGTGCTGCAACGTATCGCAGGAAGCCATATCTTTGCTGTGAGCTTCAGCAGCTTCCATAAGTTGATCATTTAAAACCAGTTTTGAACAGGGTGTACTATTGAGTAAATCGTTGTAGGAACCGTTGTCATATCCTGATTCATAAGCAGTTTTCAGATGATCTTCTGCAAATTGTGCCGGATTGGTGCGGGCGGAGTTGAATAAATCGAAAACCTTTTGTTCATTAGAATCTAACTCTTTCAAAGGTTGACAACCCAACCCGGCCACTAAAAAAAGTGGAATAAATAAAGTTATTACTTTTCTTTTTAACATTTCGCTTTCTCCTTGTTTCTGGTTTGAGAATTTTATTTGCACCCGAATATTACACGTTATTGGAATACAGTTTAATTTAGTTAAAAACAACCCTTTTGGGATGGGAACTATCTAGTTCCCATCCCAAAAAGGAAGGTCATCGTCTGACAAAGGGTACCACCTCAGTAGGGCACACTGACATGAGAAAATCTGTAAACGGTCTTAAGATTCTGGTTCAGGAGCATTTGAAAAAGAATTTGTTTTCCGGCAGTATGTTCAGTTTTTGCAACCGAAATCGAAATATAATAAAGATTCTGTTCTGGGATAAAAATGGTTTCGTTATCTGGTACAAGAAACTCGATAAGATTAAATTCAAATGGCCGGATTGCAAACAGGACTTGATCCGAACAGGAAGAAGAGAACTGCAATGGCATCTGGAGGGATAAACATTTGGCTCTGATACCAGACCCTGGTCCTATGTCTACACTAAATCCTACCGCAATTTTTGTGATATTTACAATTTATGAAAATTTTGGAACAGTTTGCTTGGGGGTTAAGTTTGCAATGGGTTTGCAGATATGAAGGACGGGGATTCAGGGTTTTCGCCGCTTATTTACTTGAATTTGCGGTTGTACATTTTTTGGAGGCGGGAAATCATGCGGGAACCTTTTTTGGAATGGATGATTCCTTTGCTGGCTACCTTGTGAATGTAGGAACTGGCTATTTTGACCTGTTTGTCAGCTTCTTCAGTTTTTCCGGTTTCGATAGCGGTTTTGGCTCTTTTGTGGAAGGTTCTCATGGTTGAGAGAAAAAATTTATTGCGGAGTCTGCGTTTTAAACTTTGACGATATCTTTTGAGTGCTTGTTTATGATTTGCCATAATATATCCTTGTAGAGTCTTAATGTTTTCGGTTTATCGAAGGCATGCCCTTCGAATTTGGAACGAGAACTAATTAGCAACTAAATATTAAGTTGTCAAGAGATGAATGAAATCAGAAGTAAAATTCTGGTCTTCTGTCATTAAAAATGTGGTTGACAGAGTTGATGTTTTTGTTGGTGGCTTTTTGCAGATCGATTTCTATAAAATCGTGATGTTCCCCCGTAACCGGTGCTTTGGACAATACTTCGCCTTTAGGGATGTAAATAATAGATTCCCCTGAAAAAACAAGTACACCCTTCCAGTTGTCCCGGCCACAGCGGTTGGCACTGATGGTATAAACCTGATTTTCAAGAGAGCGGGCAAACATGGCTCTTTGACAATAGGGCATCACCAGATTGGTAGGATGAGCAATGAGTTGAGCACCTTTAAGAGCCAAAGTGCGGGCAGCTTCGGGGAAAAACCAGTCAAAGCAAATCATCATACCTATTTTTCCTAATCTGGTTTCAAAAACATTGAAACCAAGATTTCCCGGGAGATAGACTTCTGATTCAAAACCAAAAAGATGGGTTTTGCGATATTTACCAATGGTTTTGTCGGAGGCCACCAGCAGGGAACTGTTGTAAAAACCATCTTCAGTGTATTCGGGATAACCGATGACTACCATTCCGTTGATTTGTGCTGCAATTTTCCGGGCAGTGTCAACTGTGAGTTTGTTGTACTTTTCAGAAGAAACTTTGCCGAGACTTTGTTTGTCAGGGTAAGAATAGCCTGTGAGGGCAAGTTCTGGCAAAACCAGCAAGTCAACCTGGTCGGGATTGATTTGGTCGTCAATGTATTTGTGCAGTCGCTTGATATTATTCTCAACCTGATTTAACTGAGGAGTAAATTGAATATAACCGGCCTTCATCAATGAATTCCTTCCTTGAGCAGTTGTGCTTGGTGATGAGCTCTCAACCTGGAGACAACGTCATTGAGATCTCCATCCATTACAGCATCAAGATTGTGGCGGGTGTAATTGATGCGGTGGTCGGTGAGGCGATCCTGGGGATAATTGTAGGTTCGTATCTTCTCACTGCGATCACCTGAGCCCACCTGGTCGCGACGTTTGTCACGGCGGGCCGATTCCTGCTTTTCTCTTTCTTTTTCAAAGAGTCTGGTTTTAAGGATTTTCATGGCTTTGGCTTTATTTTTGTGCTGAGATTTTTCATCCTGGCAGGTGACTATCATTCCAGTGGGCAGATGGGTTATACGAACTGCACTGTCGGTTTTATTGACACTTTGTCCTCCCGGTCCGCTGGCCCGCATGACGTCAATTCTGAGTTCCTTGTCGTCAATATTGACTTCAATGTCCTCAGCTTCGGGAAGAACAGCTACGGTAGCCGCACTGGTGTGGACTCTTCCCTGTGATTCGGTGGAAGGAACTCTTTGAACCCGGTGAACCCCACTTTCAAAACGAAGTTGGCTGTAAACCTCTTTGCCTTTGATCATGGCGATAACTTCCTTGAAACCGTCCTTGGTGCTTGAGTAGGAAGCTGACATGATCTCAACTTTCCAATCGTGGTTTTCAGCATAGTATGAATACATGCGAAATAGATTGCCGGCAAAAAGAGCAGCCTCTTCCCCACCGGTTCCGGCTCTGATTTCAAGAAGAATATTCTTTTTGTCCAGTGGATCTTTGGGCAGGAGCAGCATTTTCATGTCATTTTCAAGATCTGATATATTGTTTTGAAGATTTTTCACTTCTTCTCTGGCCAATTCCTGGATTTCAGGATCAGGATCCTTGGCCATAGCTTTGGCATCTTTGAGTTCATCCAGATTCTGGCTGTAGATTTTGTATTGGGTTATCAGGGGTTCAAGATCAGATCTTTCTTTGGAGAGCTCAGTGAGCTTTTTTATATCCGTGGCGATCTCGGGAGTAGCCATTTTTTTGGTTATTTTTTCAAAATATTCAAGTAAAGATTGAACTTTGCTAATGAATTTGGGTTTATCCATGGGTTCCTCTTAACTGATTCCCATTTCAACAATGGGAGGATTTGACTTAAAGGCAAGAAGATTGAAATGTCGATCGCAACTTCGCAAATATAGTTGGTTCCCGTCCCAGAAGTGGGGTTTTTGGATGGTAAAATTCCGTCTCCAGACGATGACATCCATTGGGATGGGAACTAGTTAGTAATTACAAAGAAGTGGAAAAGTTAAACCAGAGCTGTTGCGGTTTCAGAGCCTTTGTCATCTTTTGTTGGAGGATTTGACGAAGGCTTTGCAGGTATATCATGCAATGAGTCAAAAATCACCTCTTTTTCAAAGGAGTCAGCTTCCAGATTGTTTTCACGCCAGAGTGCCATTTTTAAGGAGGCGAGACCTGTTTCCAACATTTTGTCGTCAGGTTCTCTGGTAGTGAGGCGCTGAAGCAGTAAACCAGGCCAGATTATTGGTTTCAACAGGGGGTTGTTCGAATGTTTTCCAGAAAATTTGATTAATTCATAAGCAATGCCGGCAACAGGAAGCATGAGGGGAATTTTAATAAAAACTTTGGCCAGATTATCCAGTAGTTTATTGTCCACCAAGGGAAATTGCAGTAGTAAAGAAAACAGGATAATGCTGATTCCTATGACCAGAAAAAGGAAAGAAGTACCGCAACGGGGATGGAATCTGGATTGTTTGCGGGCATTTTCCACAGTAAGTTCTTCTCCGGCTTCATAGGCGAAAATGGATTTGTGTTCGGCGCCATGATACATGAAAACTCTTTTTACATCTGGAAGCAGCCCGATGGCAAACAGGTAGAGAAGCAAAATGGCCAGCTTGATAACTCCGTCCACAAGATGGAAACGGACAGTATCGGTATTGAGCCCGAACAGTGAGGTTAAAAGGTGGGGAAGAGCAACGAACAGCCCGATAGCAAAGGTCAGGGACAAAATAATTGCCAAGGCGGCTCCACCTTTAGTGAGTTCTTCTTCCTGTTCATCTTCATCTTCACTGTAGCGGATTTGCATATTGGCACTGAAAGTCAGGGAATGAAGACCGTTATAAAGTGTTTCCACCAGAATAACAGTTCCTCTGAGGAAGGGGAGTCTCAGAAATTTGTATTTATTCCAGATGGATTTCCATCTTTGTTCTTTTATAACCAACTGACCACTGGGAATACGACAGGCAATAGCAAAGGAGTTGGCTGAACGCATCATTACCCCTTCCATGACTGCTTGTCCCCCTACAGCTAATTTATTGGCGATTAAAACAATTATCTTGAATAAAAAAGACAGGGAAAGCATGATAGTGGCTTCCTCTCAATTGACAGCGCCGGTTGAACTTATGCAAGCGGTTTCACAAAATTAAAGTGACAATGACTGCGTGCGTTTAAGTTTATCCAAGCTTGAAGACTAAAGGGAAAATAACCCCACAAACAGAAATTGCAGTTATTGGAAAATGGAAACAGTCAATTTTGAAAGATTGTAAAATTTGCTCTGACCAAAATATAAATGAATAAGCGGTCAAATGTGATTCAGATTAGTTGCTTTGGCGAAACTTACTGTTTGGGCTTTTTGACCGTTTAATAGTGAATTTTTAATCAGATTTTTAATCAGATTTTTTTTCAGGTTGTTTTTCCTGTTGTTTTTCCTGTTGTTTTTCCTGCTTTTTGTTTTTGCTGAGACCGTATTTTTTATTAAATTTCTCAACTCGACCGGCAGCTTTGTGAACTTTTTGCTTACCTGTATAAAAAGGGTGGCACTGGCTGCAGACGTCGACGTTGAAATCGTCTTTGGTTGAAAAAATTTCAAAAACGTGTCCACAGGCGCATTTGATCCTGGTTGGTTTATATTTGGGGTGAGTATTCATTTTCATTGCTGACCTCAATCTTTCCCTCTAATATTGTTCATTCAGAACAATTGGGAATGGAATTACGGAATCAATTCCGAGTTGATATTTGCTGCGGATATTTTATGCCAATTCTTTTGAGCAGGTTTGACAATGGATGGCGATTTGAATTCTGCAGAATAAAAAGCAGAAGTTTGACCTGAAACGGATTGATTTAAAAGCGTTTGCTCAACGCAGTCAAGGTTGTTGCCATTAGGTGAAATATCCGGTTTTAACTGATTAACAGGACTGAGAATATGATGTCTATTTCTCAGCAACGCCTAATCTAGGAAAATTTACATTAAAGTCAACCCCAAAATTAAGTAAACAGGATCCAGATGATTGCTTGGGGGATTTGTTCTTTGATTATTCTTTTAGTTTTTCGAGAAGGCTGCATGCTTGTCCGAATTTGAGGGAGCAGCTTTTGCGCAGATAATTTTTGGCTTTGGCTTTTCGGACTCCGATGTCAATGGTTTCGATACCCAGAGATTTGCCGTACATCATTGCTATATTGAAACAGCCGGCGCCATCGCCTAATTTACATGCTTTTTTGTAATAGTTCAGGGCTTTTTCATAGTCTATTTCTGTTCCCATTCCCCCAAAATAACTGTTGCCAAGGTGGTGGCATCCATATTTTGATTTGCCGACACAGGCCTTTTTGAATAACTGCAGGCCTTTTTTGAGATTTTGTTTGACTACCTTGCCTTCCATGTAGAGGAATCCCAGATTATCGCAACTCAGTGCAGAACCAAGTTTACAGCCTTTTTTATAATATTCGAAGGCTTGTTTGTGGCTTTCCGGGGAGGTACTCTTTTTAGTGTAGTATACTCCTGCTTGGTTACAGGCTTCAGCCTTATTTTGTTTGCAACTGTACACCAGTTTTTCAATAAGTGAAGCTGATGTTTCTGGCTTGGACTTGTTGGGGAGAGAATCCGGCGCTTTGCTGGTGCAATTGTACAATCCGAAGGATAAAAGAAAAAAAAGTAAAACCGGTGAAAAAATATGATTGGATTTCATAAAGCAACTTTCATCAATGATCGGAATTTCTGGTTATGGTTTCAGTATACTTGGCTCTGAACATGTATCCCATAAAAAGGCCGAGACATAAAAGAAAAAATCCAAAAAGCAGAAAAATACCCATGCTAACTTTGTTGTTGTCAGTAATATCAGTATTCTTTGCTTGTTTATTTTCTGGAGAAACTGAGTTTGACTGAGTTGATTCGGATTTGGATTTGGGTTTTGGGGCTAGGGAACAGGGTGTTGAAAATGCCAGATATTGAGTGTTCAATTTGGTGTTTTTGGTTTCAAGACTTTGATATCGAGCTACAGCTTGAACATCAAGAGTAGCATTTCCCTCGGTTTTGTATTTTTGATTGTGGTTGTAATTCCAGTCGAGGTATTTGGATTTGCCTGCGCTGACTGTTGTGATTACATGTCGATTTGACCTGCCTCCGAAATGAAAACCTTTCTTTCCAGGGGCTTCTCCAAAACCGGCGTTGGCATCAACAGGTATCCAACCAGCTTCCGGAAACCAGATTTCGGCCCAGCGGTGAAAAACATCGTCAAAACCGGTTTTATCACCTCGTTCTGAGACTGCTCCCACATAACGGGCTGGGATATTTGCCGAGCGCAAAAGGGCGATTAGAGCAAAGGTGTATTCGGAACAACTGCCGGTTCCCCTTTTGAGAACAGCAGCTGCATTATTCCAGCCCCCGGTGCGTTTGTAGACAATGTTTTGAGTGAGATAATCGTAGATTTTGCGAGCTTTCCAATAGTAATTAGTTTCGGAGCCGATTATTTTTTTGACCAGTTTTTTAATGTATTCCGATTCGAGATCGTATTTTTTACCATTCTGGAGGTATTGTTGGAAATTGGCAGGGGGATAAACTGAATTGTATTTGGCGGGTTCCAGTTGAAAACTGACCCGGTATAGGGAAAATTTGCCGGTCCACTTGATGGTTGCTGGTTGCTCATCTGCCAGATCCCCTAATTCAAAAACAGCGATTTTCTGTCCCAGATTGTCTTCTTCAATTTTAACAGGCTTGGGGGTAAAAGTTATTTTGGAATCAAGGTGTTGTCCCGGCATTTCAGAGGGAATGCTCAGGCGTGCCTGGAGGGATTTGATCGTGCCTTTGCCTTTTTTGCGGTAGATGACTTCATAGGATACTTGGACCTTGCGGGGCTTGTCTTCAATGTATGCCGGTTGCGAGGAAAGATCGAGTGAATAGAGAGTTTGATCAGCATAGTCAATAAGATAAAGGGTTTTATCTTTGACGGCCAGAGCTGAGGTGTAAGTGCCAGGAGCTTTGAAAACAGCGATGACCTCGAAATTTTCTGGATCCAGTTTGTAAATAAGATCGGTATGGTGATCGGCTGTCCAGAGATAACCCATGCCGAAAGCCAGTCCGGTGGGGTGGGAAGCTGGAGTCTGATGGCTCGAAATTGTGGTACCGTCGTCCGGATCTATTTTTAAAAGTTTGGAACTGCGGGAATCAATAAGATAGAGGTGCTTTTCATGGAAATCCATTCCCCGGGCCCAGCGTTCAAAATAAGGAATGGTGCCCCGATTAAGTTTATGGTGCGGTTGAAATTTATAGATCTTGTCGAGGCGACGATCGGTATGATAGAGAATTGAGTCTGCAAAAGCCAATCCGGTAGGATAGGAGCCGGGAGCTTCAATCTTTTTTAGAATTTTTCCTGAATTCAACTCAATTTTAACCAGTTTTCTTTCGTACATGTCGCTGACCCAGAGAAAATTTCCTTCCAGAGCCATCCCCGTGGGATTTTTAATTTTTAATTTATAGTGTTGTTTAAATTGGAATTTTTTGGCCTGGAGTTGAGTGGTTGGACTGACCAGGATAAAGAGAAAAATTCCTGTAATTGTGGACAGGTTCAGCAGATATTTAATTGAGGACATGATTAACTCCGGAATTGCCGTACAGAATATATTTAGTTCCCATCCCAAAAATGGATGTAATCGTCTGGCGATGGAATTTTGCCTCATCTGCTTTGTCATAACTTCTTGAAATAGTATCAACTATGTCTGCGAAGTTACTCCTCGCATCTGAGGCAAACTTCTTCCCCAGCCAAAAACCCCACTTCTGGGATGGGAACTATTTATCGGAAATTTCTACTTTGATTTTACAGGCTGTTCCAATAATTACAAGCTCGGGCATTGCTTTTTCAATTTTGTTGATTTGAGGACATTTGACCAGAGCATTATTGATATGTAGCTCTTTAAGATTTGGAAAAACTTTCTCAAAATTGAGTTTTTCAAGATTAACGGGATTGGCAGACAGATCAAGTTGATTGAGTAGAGGCAAGGATTTGAGTTGAAGCAGGCAAGTATCATTTATAGAGGTTGAACTCAGATCAAGTTGTTTGAGGAATTTGAACTTGTTGATTGTTTTACAGGCTTTGATGGTTAAAGAGGCTGCCTGAAGATTGAGGCTGAGAATTTTTTGAGCAGAAGAAAACAAATCAAGCAGAGAACCGGTAATTTTATTGTGGTTAAGGTTGAGTACACGCAGTGATTCGGTAGTAAATCTGCTGTTTAGTTGAACAGCAGAGTGGAAATTGTTGCCCAGGTTGAGGCGTCTCAATTTATTCAGGTTGAATAGCCAGGGCAACCACTGAACTTTGAAATCCACTGCTTCCAGAGACAGGTGTTCGAGCTTTGTCAATCTGGAGATGAGCTTGAGTTTTTCAAGATCGAGAGAGTTGTTGTCGAGGACAAGTACAGAGAGTCTGGGGTATTCAAGCAGATAATCGAAGGCTCTAATGGAGAGATTGGAGTAACTGAGATTGATGTTTTCGAGGCGGGGCAGGTTCCTGATTTCATAGAGACCTTTTTCATTGATGGGAGTGTTTTCCAGAATCAGTTGCTTGAGATTTTTCAACCCGGCCAAGTTTTCCATTCCCCGGTTGGAAATTTGTGACAGATAACTGAGATTCAAAACTTCCAATCTATGGAGGTTACCGATTGTTTCAAGAGATTTATCAGAAATGTCGGTATACTTCAAATTGAGTCGGCGCAGATTTTTCATGGCTACGACAGTTTTGATGACTTTATCGTTGATTCCGGTATTTGGCAGTTGCAAAGAGACAAGTCCCGGGGCTTTTTTGAGCAAAGCTGCCAGGTTGGTTTTAAATTTGATTTGAGCAAGCCGGAGGTATTTTAGTTTCCTCAGGTTTGTTATCTGATTGATAAATTCGGGGCCGTTTTTATTTCTGGAAAAACTGAGATACCACAGATGATGCTGCCGATTTAACAAATTGATTAAAGAGCTGTTTAGAGGAAAGTCTTCGGTTATCAGACCTCCGATTTGCAGGCTGTTTAATTTATCAAAATCAATTTTTTGATGAGAATTATCCAAAGAAAGAATGATTAAGGGGTTGTCAATTTGATCGAGGCATTGCTGCCAGACAGTTTCTGAGTTAATGGTATTATTTTTGTCTGGAGCAAGTGGTGATTTTTGCCCGGGTTTACTTTGGGGTCTGGCTTGATTTTTCTTGGAGGTTGAGGGTTGAGTACTGCCGGCAGTTTTTAGTTTTTGCTTCTTGAATTCATGGGTAATTTCACTGGAAATAGAAACCAGAAGGTAATTGGAGGCGGAATTCAGGTGTTTGATTAATTTAGGGGAGCACAAAGCTTGAGGTGCCAGAAAATAGTTGGAAATTCGCGGATTGAGAGTTGTAGTCTCCAAAGATTTGTAATCAGCCCGGAAATCATAGCCCTCTGTTTTATTGTTGATTTGGATCAGTTGTTGTTGAAAGACTGGAGACAGGTTGTCAGGGTTGGCTTGGCGTTCCAGCAGTAATTTTGCGTTTTTGAAGTCCCTGATTTGGTATTGTTGATAGAATTGGTTGACAAAACGGACAATATTGCTGTCTTTTCGAGTTTTAAGGTTATGTTTTGTGCCTGTTTTGGAAATTCCGGTGGAAGTTTGTTTTGAGGAAGAGCCACAACCGGAATGAAGTGATAAACAACAGACCAGTAGAATTATCAGAGGGATGGAAGAAAAGAACTGAGCTTTCAGGTCAAAAAAAAACTATTTTTCATTGTTTTTCCAAGGGGACATGGCTTGGGTTTTCATGTTGTTGGAAGAGGGGCGTTTTCTTTTGAGTTTGATTTCGGGAGCCGGAGTTGAATCGTGTTCTGTTTTGATGGCGTCGAGTTTGAGGGTGCTGAAATCAGGTTCAAACTCAGGAAGGGGATATTGTTTGTTTGTTGAGCAAATATTTTGTAATTTGTTTTTATTGTCTTTATTTTTGTTGAATACTGGAGAATTAGGTATTTTACGATGATGGGCAATTGGTGAAAGCTCATCGTTGATTGGGGAATTTGAATCTGCCAATTCGTCAACAGGGTTGCTATCATCAGGGTTGCTATCATCGGTTTCAACGATATATGTTTGAATTTCAGGTCTTGACCGGGAGTTGTCCATGAGAGGGGATACTTTCTGAGTCTGGGAACTGTGGCGATCTCTGGAAGTTTTTTGAACCGGTTGATTTGAAGATGTTTTTTTGTTGAAAAGAGCTGTGTTGCAGGCTCTTACAGGTTTAGAACTGCTGGTAGATTTGCTGCGTTTAAGTCTTCTTCGATTGGTTGACTTGAGAAGTATTTTTTTTTTGGAGTTGATTCTATTCATGAGGATCACTCTATTCTGAAATAACGAGTCCCCTTTTGCCAGGGGACAATTCAGTATTGTTCAAGGATGAAAAGCAAGTTTATGATTTATCGGTTGCATGTAACAATAGAATTGCATGCAACGATAGAAAATAATAGTCAAAGACGTGATGCTTTTCAAATAATTTTATCATTCGATACTTGAAATTAACATAATGGAATTTATTTTAAAGTGCTTAAATACAAAAACTTTTTACTTTGTGAATTTATCTGGTTTTTTATGAAAAAGGAAAGTGGAATCGGAGAATGAACTTGAAACCTCAATTCGATTGAGTTAAGTTTTATTTTCTTGTCATTAATTTCCTAATTTTTCTAACATTTTCAGGAGACAACCATGTCCGATCGTTTTTATCCAGCCTCAATCTCAACTCTGCTCAATTGGATTTTTGATGAACTTGATACCCGAGGAGAAATTTTTGGTATTCC
>JAQICJ010000274.1 GCA_027858615.1 Deltaproteobacteria bacterium | reverse complement strand
TCAGAGAATACTCAACCTCCAGTTGAACAGCCTCAAAACTCCGGAGACACCAAAATAAAATCTACTTCAAAACAAAGCAGCAAATCCGACATCATTAATCTGACCCACAAAATCTACCAAATTAAAATAAAAGATAAAATTGTTAGAATATTTACCAGCAAACAAAAACTGGTTTCAACCTTCAACCTGCCAGCTAAAGCTTTTTATGCCCAAATCCATAAGAACAAACTTCTGGTTGCCTGCGGTCTGGAGGGTCTGCTTATTATTTCCCTGGGTGAAATCCAGTCCCCAGTTCTGGAAAAACAGATAAAAAAGGATTTTTCAATCAGAAAATTTGAAATCGAAAACAATCAACTTTTGGTTAAAGGCCTCTCCTACGATATACACACTTACAAAATTGATAAAACTTCAGGGGATGCCAACAATCTTTACCAATATCTGCTCAAAAAAGAAAATGAAAAGATAGCCCGCAGTATTTTATTTTCAAAAAAACACATCGGCAAAGTTATCAGGGTAAAACGAGGCTATGCAGTTTTTGAATTTCACAATAATATCAACTTGTTTCTTGGAGACAAAATCGCCATCAAGTCTGGAAGCAAACGAGAAATTTACGATCCCTTTGCCGGCAAAACCATCAAGCGTCTTTCCAACAAACAGGTATGTGTTGCCGTAATCGATGAAATAAAAGGCAATCAGGCTTCAATTGAGTTGGGTCGAGGTGATGCTCCTCAGACAGGAGATCTGGTTTACCTTTCAAAATTAGCTCAAGTTTCTTCCTTATATCTTCCCAATCGCCAGAAAAATATTCATCAACTGCAGATGGAAATAATTCCCATCCTTGGTTCTGCCACAGAAGACGACAATCTCATTTTTTCCTCAATGTTCCTGATCAATTATGAATATTATTTCGAAAAACCACTGATGCTTCAATTCGCCATCGATCCCCTGCAATACATTGGAGGAAGTGCTTTTAGTTTCGGGAAAAGAATTGGAGCCAACTTCACTTTTACTCTCGCCTATTCTACTAAAAACTTCGGCATCGGCATCGGCACCGGTTATCAAAAACCCCTCCTCAACAGTTATGAATCTGCAGATGGATTCTCCACCAAACATAACCGCGACGGTTTTCTCCTTGTGCAATACCTCAGGCTTGGAGCAATTGACGGGATCAATCTCACTATCAAATTTCAATCTGTATACAGTAATGACAACAAAGAAAATCAAACCAGAGCGATGGTCGGAAATTTCGGATTCAGACTCTCGGTTCCGCTTTCCCAGAAGTTGAACTTCTTTACCCGCTATTTTGGTGACGGCAGAACCATGAATCACTTCAGTGCCGGGCTTAAAACCTTTGTCGGCAATGGTGGACCTGGCACTTTTGCCATTCCGGTTTCATTGGGAATGACCACCATGAGTCCATATTATTACGACAAAGACAACGATGAAAACCCATCACTATTGCAATATGAAGTCACCGGAGTTGTATTTAGCATTGGATTTGAAAGAAGGTTCTGAAATATATGTTCTATCGTCGACATGCCAGATTGATATTTCTGACCATCGGACTGTACATATTGTTTGCAAACAAAACTGAAGCCCAAGAACATGTTCTGGATAATGGGATATCTGTATTTACCTATTTTGATAGACTTGTTCTTGAAAACAGCAAAGGTGTAAAAATTGCCGAAAGAAGGCTTGGTTCCGATATTTTAACTTTATCAACCCACAATAATCAAATTTATATCACCACCAAAAACAAGAAGCTTTACGGCTTCAAGGTTGAAACATTAACAAATCCGGCAAATATATTATCTTTTGGGTGGCAATTGTTCAGTTCAGGCGAAAAAATCATCCTCAAACAATTATTTTCCTTTTCTACAACATTTTTACCTTATGCAGCTTTCTCAGGAGACAATAATCTCCATCTGTTCTGTTATGAAAAACAAAAAATTAAATTAAACCTTGATTCTTTTGAAAAAACTAGCTCTTCCACTTCAGAAAAATCCAAATCAGCCAAACCTGTACTCCCCAAAACTCAAAAACAAAACAAAAAATCAACAATCAGAATTGTTGCCGTAAAAGAAGGTAAAGCCTATCTGAATGCAGGTAAAAACCAAGGGGTTAAAATCGATGATAATTTCCTGGTTTATCGAAAAATTAACAAAAACAAGCATACAAACGAAATAGCTATAATCGGTGTTTCTGAAGTCCTTGAAAATTATTCAATCAGTGATCTGGCACCGGGTGAGTTGGTCCAGTTCAATGATTACGCTGTCTACACTACCAAAACCAGTAATTCTGGACTCAATTCCCCCTCCCTGTATCAACTCAAAGAAAATTATGCAGGCAGTAATTTATTTACTACCTTAGGAGTAACCGATCTTCTTCTTTCCGGAAATATATATGCAAGCCATCAACTGAATGATTTGATTTCAATCAAGGCTTCCCTGCTTTCCCATAACTTTTTTGCCTCTAATAAAACCGACAGCATCAATAATACAAACCAGACAATTTTTTCCGGAGCAGTACAATTCAACTGGGATCACCTTGTTTTCGGCATCGGATTAAAAATAATATCAGGGGATCTCGACAATATTAAAGGTCCTGAAACCCTTAGAGAATATGACAGCAAATATTATTCCTCATCAGCAACATTTATCTTTTTTCGTGCCGGTCACTTCTGGAAAAACAATCTGGAAATTCGGCTGATTATGCCCGCGGCAAACATGGAATTCGGTGCTGGTTTATCGCTACAACTTGAATATTCTCCCCATTTTATTTATCTTTCCCTGGACTATTTCGGTCTCGATATTCCTGCTCAATCTTACGACAACCCGACTATGTATTCCATTAACAATTTTACTGCCAAATTGGGCGACAAGGTATTGATTTACGGTAATGGCACTCGTGGCAGTATTGCTGTAAAAGGGTATTTGGGATTTTTGTATCTTGAAGGTCTAATGTCAACATTTTTTGGAGGCGGAGTTGAGTATTATTATTAAAAATCTCCTTTTTCTTTCTGTTAAATTATTCATCTTCATAATTGCAGTTCTGCTTAACTGTTTTTTCATTCCCGGTTCAACTCTGGCTCAAACTTCTCATGCCTCCAATAGGACCTCCCTCCAAAATTCAATTATTTCACAACACCAACTTTCCTGCGTCCATCTTGGTCGTTATCTTTTCATCAAAAGCAAAGCAGGCAAAATATTACTCACCCGCAAATTTCCGACTGCAATAACAGCTGTCTATACTTTCAAAAACAAATTATATCTGGCCACCCGCAAAAACGGTTTCTTTGTTTTTCAATTCAAAGACAAAAACAACAAGTTGCAACTTGATCTAATCAAAATTAATAGACGCATAACCAATATTAAAGACATCAAACTAATTGACAACAATCTCCATCTAATCCAGGAAAACCAAAAGAATTTCTCCCTCCAACTTGATTCAGTAATTTTCTCCACCTCCGACAATCTACCCCACAAACCTCTGGGCAAAATAATTGAAGTAACCAAAGGTAAAGCCACTTTAAACACAGGTAAAAACAGCGGGCTAAATCTCGGCGACAAAATTGCTATTGTAAATATCAGAAAAAAAAGGATATATGATCCGTTTCTCGATAAAGAAAAAAATACTACAGTTAAAACTGCAGCCGGGACAGTTGCCATCAGTGAAATTTCAAACAAGCAGGCCCAGTTCAAAATTCCCTTCAGCATGGATGTGCGCCCAGGGGATATTTTTTTCCTTACAAATCACATAAAATCAACCGTATCAACCAACCATTGGAATAACCTGTTGGTTTTGAAGGCTGATTTCCTTCCCGGAATCATAAATCTTGAAGATTCAGAGCCTTTATCAGGTTTTTTGGTTTTTTCTCTGGAGTATACCTTTGCTGAATTTTTTAAATTTGATCTGTCCCTTGACAACCTTCTCAATTCTGCAGGAGACGTGTTTTCTTTTTCCAAGGCAACTATTGGTTATTCCATTGAATATTTCGACTTTTTCACAGGAATTGCGTTGGGAATGGCTTCTACTGATCATAAATCACAAACAGGATTTTACCTGATCAATGGCGTCAGGCTCGGCAAAATCGATTCCTGGAAATTCAATTTAAGTATTGCCACAGGAAACAAAAAAGATGTTTATGGCTTTGAATTTACCTTTCAAATTCCCTGGAATCCGCATTTTGTATATTTAAACGTTAAAAATTACTCCCTGCCACAATTTAACAGAGTTTCAGTTGAATTGGGTGACAGAATTCTTATTTTTGGAAATGGCGGTCCGCAAACACTTTTTATTAAAGCATTTTTAGGAATAGCTCTCCTTACCGTTCCAGTTTTAAATGAAGATCCAATAGATCCAAAAGAAGAAGAAAACAGGAGTGGATTGTTCCTGGGAGCAGGTATTGAATACAGGCACTAATTCTAATATTAAATTTTAAGGAGAATATAATGAAAGCAATTCTTCACCTTACACCTACTTGTAACCTTGCATGCAATTACTGCTATGCAGCCAAAGTCATCGATCAGAAAATGAGTCTGGAGACTGCCAAAAAAGCTGTCGACTTTGTTTTCAAACACGGAGAAAATTCAGCCTGCATTTCCTATTTTGGTGGAGAACCCCTCCTGCGTTGGGAATTAATCAAAAAAACCACTTTTTATGCTGAAAAAATATCAAAGGAAACAGGAAAACCTGTTTTTTTCAGGATGTCGACTAACGGTATTCTGTTTGATGAAGAAATACTGAAATTTTGTCGAAAACACAGGATTCTCTTTGCAATTTCTCTCGACGGCAACCAGCAAGCTCACGATAAACATCGAATAACCTCTGACAACCAGGGAACCTGGAAAATTATTGATAAAAAACTGGATCTCATTCTCAAATACAATCCTCACACTGTGGTTGGCTCTGTAATTTCTCCGGATACCATCAAAGAACTTCCTGCTTCTATGGAATACATGTGGGAACGAGGCATCCGTTACCTTGCCCACTCTCCCGATTTCACCAATCCCCTGTGGACACCTGAACTCCTTGATGATCTTGAAAACAGCTACAGGCAAATGGCTCAATTTTATCTTGCCCGGAGCAGAGAAAACAAGTTCTTCTTTTTCACCCTTTTTGACGAGAAAATTAAATACCACGCCCGAGGAGGATTAAAACCGGGAGATGTTTGCGACTTCGGTGTTAAAAAAATCTCAGTTGCACCTGATGGAAACATTTTCCCCTGTGTCCGCTTTGTCAGTGACGATTCTGATGCAAAAAAATACCTGATTGGCAACGTCTATAACGGCTTTAATCCCAAGCGGCAACGTCTCATCAACAAAAACAGGCAACCCAGACCCCAATGCATTCAATGTGATTTCAACGGACGCTGCTCCAACTATTGCGGTTGTACCAACTGGCAAACAACCGGCGACATCCTCAAGGTTTCTCCTCTGCTCTGTGCCCACGAGCGCATGCTCATTCCCATTGCAGACGAAATTGGAAAAATTCTCTGGCAAGAAAAGAACAAAGCTTTTTTGGCTAAACACTATGACATTGATGAAAATCACTTCCCCCTGATCAACACTTACGACATCGATTAATTTTTTTCCCACCTACCACGTCCCTCAGTCTGTCTCTACAGTTAATTGCCACCATTTTGAAATAGCATTCTGAAAAATGAACTAGTTAGTTCCCATCCCAGAATGGGGGTTTTTGGATGGGGAAGAAGTTTACCTCAGATGCGAGGAATAATTTCGAAGATATAGCCACAACTATTTCAAGAAGTTATGACAAAGCAGATGAGGCAAAATTCCGTCGCCAGACGATTACATCCATTTTTGGGATGGGAACTAGTTCCCATCCCAGAATGGGGGTTTTTGACTGAATAAGAAATTTGACTCAGATGCAAGGAGTAACTTTGCTGACATAATTGATATTATTTCAAGAAGTTACAACAAAGCAGATGAGATAAATTTCCGTGTTCAGGCGATGACCTTCCTTTTTGGGATGGGAACTAGTCATAATTCTTTGCATTTTCACTAATCGAGAGTACAATATTATAAACTGAAACAATTCAGAATCTTTTACTTAATTATTTACTTAACATATTTTTTCAATCCGAGGTTATCCCATGAAACACAAAAAGTTTTCAATCTCTCCCGTTAAAAACTACAAACCTGAGTATCCCTTAAAAAAACAAATTAAATCAGATACAATTTTCAAAAAAGCAAAAAATTTCCTGCTCAGTGGCAGCATTTTGCTTCTGGCAGCCGGTTGCACCGAAAATATCGAATCTTCAGAAATGTGTGATCCTGGTGTTAACTGCACTGAAAACTACCAAGCTGAAATCTGCGATCTGAACCATGTAATCTCAACTGTAAATTGTAATAACTGGTGTGTTCAAGAATATGGTGAATATGCTTATGCCATCGGTTGTACCGAAGATATCACCCAACCCTGCAATTGCGAATATGGTGGTCTTGACGGCATGATTGCCGAATGCACACCAGGTGAAGAACGTTGCACCAATGAAGGCATTGAAGTGTGTGGTGAAATAGCTGGTTATAATGACTGGGAACAATTCAATTGCAACGAATATTGCACCGAAGAATATGGAGAGAATTATGTTTCCTACGAAGGTTGCAATCCCGATCTCAATGAAAATCTCTGCCAGTGCGAATACGAAATGATCGACG
The DNA here is from genome assembly GCA_027858615.1 of Deltaproteobacteria bacterium. Lineage (GTDB taxonomy): Bacteria > Myxococcota_A > Polyangia > HGW-17 > HGW-17 > JAQICJ01. The sequence goes on along the minus strand of JAQICJ010000274.1, from coordinate 19,444 downwards.
GGGGCATGCCGGCCTGCAACCCTGACGATATTGCCTGTGACGGTGACAATCTTCTGGAATGTGATAATGAAACCATGTCTCTTGAAACTGTATATTGTGCAGACAAATGCAGTGAAGAATATGGAAATTCATCTGTTTCAGAAGGCTGTGACCCAAACAACTTTGCCAACCCCTGTCTGTGCACAGAAGAATAAGTAAAAAGTAGTTGTTTTAATCTCAGATCTTTATATCTTTAAGGTAAACAAATGAACAAATTCAAAGTACAACCTATTACTTGCAACTACAACCCTCAATATCCACCCAAAAAGCTGCTCAAAACAAGATCTGTTCTGCAGAAAACAAAAAATATTCTAATCTCAGGTGGAATCATGCTTCTAGCATCTAGTTGTACCAGCAACTTGGATTCCAACAGTGAAACCTGTGAACCTGGAGTAATTTGCAACGATTACCATACCGCTCTTGTCTGCAATGAAAATCTGATGGAAGAAAGTGTTAACTGCCATAATTGGTGTCAGGAAAACTACGGAACAGATTATGTTTCAAATGGGTGCCAGGAAGATATCCTGGAACCATGTCAATGTGAGTATGGTTTTCTTGCCGGAGTAGAAGCTGAATGTTATCCGGGAGAAGAACGCTGTAACACCAATTCCATTGATATATGTGAAGAACAAGACGGCTATGATGGCTGGGTCAATTATGATTGTGACCAGTATTGCCATGAACAATTTGGTTATGAATATTTCTCTCAGGAGCAATGCAATCTTGAAAACAGCGACAACCCCTGTTATTGTGAATATGACATCATTGATGGTGACATGCCCGCCTGTCAACCGGGTGAATTAAATTGCAATGAGGATCAACTGGGCATCTGTCAAGAAGACACCTATTCTTTCCAATATGTCAACTGCAGTGACAAATGCAACGAAGAATTTGGAAATTCATCTGTTTCAGCAGGGTGTGACCCAAACAACCTCAATAATCCCTGTCTGTGTACAGAAGAATAAAATTCCCACCAGTTATTTAGTTCACTGCCTGACAATTCACTTCCCCCCTCAATTTAAAGTGACAATCAACACCATCAATAAATATTATTAGAGATAGAATCAATTTATGCTATGATGGTTTTGTTTCCCACTTTTTAATGAAATAACACAAATTGCCAACACCAGATTCATGTCAAGATTTTAATTCAATGAAACTCTATGAGATTATTTTATTTTATTTTATTTTCAACTTGTCTTTTAGCTGTTTTCATTTTTGGTAGTTGCAAAAATAAAGAACAAAAGTCAGGCTGTTCCAAAGATACAGATTGCAAAGGAAAGCGCATCTGCAAAAGCGGAAGATGCGTCTATCCGGTTGAACATAAAAAAGTTGTTGATATCACACCTAAAAACAAACCAACCAATAAACAGAGTATTCCCAAATCTCCAAATTTGAATCCAAATCAAACCCCCGGGGTCCAACCACCCATTCCAAATCTGCCCAATCTGAATTTGAATAAATTCATGCCTAATTTTAACATGAAAATGAAATTCAAGTTTAATATGGGCAAAGACAAATACTCCCTCCGATTTAAAGGTATCAAGAAAGGCCATCCTGTTCTCGAAATGTGCTCAAAAGGGAAATGTGAAGATATGAGCATGAAGGATCCCAAATTCATCAAAAAATTCATGAGCATCATGCTAAAAGCCGGTAATGCCAATAATCCCATGAACAAACTTCTCCAAAACATGGTTAAAAACTTTAACGTCATGAAACCCCAACCCGGTAATCCTCTGCAACCGTCTCAGCCTTCCCTTGGAACCAAGGGAAAACTCAAACCATATCGTTCTGTAGAAGAAATCCTCAAAGATAAATCAGAGGCAATCAACAGTGAAGCCATAATTTCCAAGGTCAAACCTGTACAAGTATCTGACAATTCAATTACATTCAAAAACAGAAATAATTTCACCCTCAAAATAAAAGTTCCCAAGCAACTGCGACCATCCTTACCTTTACTGGCCAAAACAAAAGTCCCAATAATTATCCGCTTTGAAATTCTAAAAGTAAATAACAAATACATCACAGGTAAATTAAGTGAAGTAGAAATACCCAAATAGAGGTTTCATATGAAATTTAAATCTTTTCTCATTTTACTGCCCGCCTTTCTTATCCTGACCTCCTGTGAAGGGGCTTCCTTTGCTCCCAAAGATGCGGAAACAGATACCAATCACAATAATATAAACAACATCAATAATGATGCCGGAACCGATCAAGACAATGTCGATACCTGCTCCTTTCCAGACATTACCTGTGGAGATGATTGCTGTACAGATGGAGCCCGCTGCAGAAACGGTTCCTGTTGCGATCTGGAAGACCTCTGTGGATCTTCATTCTGCTGTGGAGAAGGTGAATCTTGCATGGGAGGATATTGTCACCTTGATTGTGAATATATGCGCTGCCTCGATGAAAACCAGCAGGAAATGTGCTGTGGTTCCGAAGAACTCTGTTTTATGAATGAATGTATTATTCCAGGTGATGATTGCGAAAATGATTCCCAGTGTCTCTTGGATGAATATTGTGAACAGTCTGTGGGCAAATGCCTCCCCATTCCCGAAAGTACCTGTGAATACTTTCCTCCCACCGGACAATTTTCCCCCATCAACGAATGGTCCTGGCCTCCTCCTTCCGGTTCGCCGGTACTTCCTGACTACGTTGATGTCCTCTCCCCTCCTGTTATCGGTGATATGGATGGAGATAGCATCCCCGAAGTTGCTTTCGTAGCCTACAAAGATTCCTGTGCTGGAGGCAACTACAACACTGGCGTACTTACAATCCTCAGAGGAAGTGATGGAACTGAACTCCTGCGCCTTGATGATCCTGCCAGACGTCTGGGCTCTTCCACCATGCCGGCACTGGGAGATATAGATTTAGATGGACTTCCCGAAGTCGTTGTCATGCAAGATGACAAAAAACTACTTGCATACGAACTTGACGGCAGCTTGATCTGGGAATCTGAAGTTTCCCCCAGACCAATGGCTTGGGGTGGAATTTCCATCGGTGATGTAAATTATGATTCCATTCCTGAAATTGTTTTTGGCACAACTATCTACAATCCTCTGGGTGAAGTTATCTGTGCCGGAACCGAAGGAGGAACTGGAGGTCATAATTCCAGCACCCGTTCTATCAGTGTTTTATCTGATGTAACCGGCGATGGCTACCTGGAAATTGTGGCCGGAAATACAGTCTATGATCGCGATTGCAACCTTATTTTTGAAAGCCCGGCTGATGACGGATACGCAGCTGTAGCCGACATTTATGACTCTAACGGAGATCCAAACCTTGACGGCTTTCCTGAAATTGTTATTGTAGGTAATGGCTATGTAACTATAATCAATGGTCAGGACGGAACTATTCTCTGGGGACCCGAAGTTATTCCCGGCGGTCAAAACCGCGGTGGAGCACCAGTTATAGCCGATTTTGACGGAGACGGACATCCTGAGATAGGAACAGCTGGGGGTGCTTATATGATAGTCTACGATCCCCACGATGCCACTCCTATTTTATGGCAAAAAGCAACAAAAGACACTTCTTCAGCCCTTACCGGATGTACTGTTTTTGACTTTGAAGCTGATGGCAGTGCCGAAATAATTTACACCGACGAATGTTTTGTTTACATCTATCGAGGTACTGATGGAGAAATCCTTTTCAAAGAACCCAACAACACCAGAACTCATAATGAATATCCCATTGTTGCAGATGTTGATGGAGACGGTAATTCAGAACTTATTGTTACATCCAATGTCTGTGTCTGGAATTGCGAAACTCAACCTGGCTGGGTAGGTCCGGCCAAGCGCGGAATAACAGTATATGGCGATGTCGATCTTAACTGGGTGAGAACCAAAAAAATCTGGAACCAGCACTCCTACCATGTAACCAATATCAATGACCATGGAACCATCCCTACCCCTGAAACAAAAAATTGGACCGTCCCAGGTCTCAACAATTTCAGACAAAATATTCAAACCTGGGGAGTTCACAATGCTCCTGATGCAGAACCTCAAATGTTCGGAGGTGATGTGCGCAACTGCGGTAATGGCTACATTACACTTGGGTTGATGGTTGCAAACAATGGAAGCCGTGGCATTCCACCAGGGTTGAATGTGAGTTTTTTCAGAATACTTGAAGATAATACCGAGCAACATATAGGTTTTGCCCAAACAACCACCGAACTTTTACCCGGCATGAGCGAATATGTTGAATATGAGTGGAGTATTCCAGTTGCAGAAGTGCCCAGCACCATAGAATTTCAATTTGCTGTCCTGGTTGACGACCCGGATCTTGGAGAAACAGCCATTCACGAATGTAACGAAGAAAATAATTATTATGGTCCCGTAGATGTTTTTTGCGATATAGTGGATTAGCAGTTGAAATAAAAGCATTTAGCCAACCCCTGCAAACTTTGGTGTTTTGTTAATTCATGCCTGGCAAAACCGGTTCAGTTTATTTTTTCTTTTTATCCAGGGATTTCAGTCTTGCCCTGGCCTCTTTTTCGATAATACCTTCCACACAACTTAAAAATCCCAAAATACAGGGCGCTGCAAGTTTGTAAAAGACCTGCTTTCCTCTTTTGTCTCGGGAAACAATACCAGCTTCTTTTAAAACCCCAAGGTGCCTGGAAATAGTTGAAAAATCAGAATTAATTTCATTCACAAACTTACAGACACATCTTTCCCCTGTCGCCAGTTTTTGAATCATGTAAAGTCGAGTCGGATGACCAGCAGCTTTGATAATTTTGGCTTTCTCTTTAAGAAGGGAATCATCGGGGAATAGCATCATAATGACTTTATAATTAAAATATCAGATAAAGTCCAGTTACTTTATAACCCCTGCCTATATTTAGAAATTTACAAGAAGCAGATAACAAAAATTCTATTCGTATTGTTTTTTTGAACTCATATAGATTCCTAAGCTCCCTATTGCTATCAAAATTATGGACTGCAGAATAGTTTTGGCATTTTGCATGAAAACAAAACCCAACTTACTGATCCCATATTGACTCAGGGCATTTGAGAAATTGGTTCCAATGAAAAGAATACCTATTACTATGAAGGATATATAGCCTATTGCCATAATCTTTTTAGCTTTATTTCTTGTTTTGACGGTATTTTTACCGAGATACCTATTAAAGAGAAAAAGACCTCCCATGGAAAATATTCCCAGGATGGCAAAGGAAAGCCAGAACATGGTCAAAGTGGATCCAGCCCCTGATGATTTATTAACAAGTGGAGTCAGAAATTTCTCATAAAGCTCGCCCCCTACGTTAGAGCCCACTAAGCTGCCGATAACTCCATAAATAAAAGCATATCCCATATAGGTTGCCTTTTTGTCAGATGGAGCAATCAGTCCGATATAACTGACATATTTGGGATGACAGGTCATCTCTCCGATGGAAAAAACAGCAATTCCCAAAATAAATACCCAGGCATTACTGGAAAGAGCCAGACATAAAAATCCCAAGGAACCGATGAACATTCCGGCCATCATAGTGGGAAGAGCTTTGCGTTTTTTGGTGATCCAACTGACAAATACCTGCAAAAATACAATTGTACCGGCGTTAATAACCGTAACGTGTTCAGGTTTGAATTTGTAATTCATTCCTAACCTGGCAAAAAAGTTGTTTACCGGAGTGGGGTCAATAAAATCTCTGAGATACCAGAGGACAGTACCGAAATTCTGGAAATACAAAATCCAGAAAGTTGAATAGAGAAAAACCATCAACATGAAGCGACTGTCAGACAATACCACAGCTGCACCGTGTAAAACTTCTTTCAGTTTCTTGGCACTTTTTGGTTTTGGCGGATCCTTGTAAATGAAGAGAGTAGGCAAAAACATGACGCCAGTTGCAATAGCGCTGTAAAAAAAGACATATTGCCAGGACATGGAACGAAGATAGTAGATAACCAGAGGGGATACCAATGCTCCGATATTGATCATCCAATAATAGACACCAAAGCCGAAACCTGAATTGGTTTCATCTGTAGTACGGGCAATTGTACCTGAAACAATTGGTTTAAACAAACCAGAACCAATGGCCATTACTCCCAAAGTAAAAAAGATGGCTAGATAATCACTGACAAAAGCAGTTGCAAGGTAACCTGTAGTCAACAGACTGAAAGAAATCAGCAACATACGACGATAGCCGTATCTGTCTGCAAGAGCTCCCCCAATAATAGGGAGGACGTAGGTTATAGCGTAGACAAATCCCAGCAAAAAACCAACATTTGCCTTGGAAAACCCCAAACCTCCATCAGTACTTGTTGTTAGATAAACTGCAAGTACCGAGTTCATGCCATAATAAGCCCCTCTTTCGAAGAGCTCCATCAAATTAACAAGCCAAAAACTTAAAGGAAAAGCTTTAGAATCTTTAGTGGTAGTTTCCATTAGTAGTTCCTGATAAGTTGGATAGGGACAATCCCAAAATAAATTTCAACCCTTTGATAATTCATAAATGTTTACATTGATTCGATACATATCAGGCAAAAAATGGGAAAATAAATACAATCTGAGAACAAGGAATAATTATCTCAAATCTGTTATCAGATCTTGCCAGCAAAATTTATGATTATCCTGAGGGCCAAGGATTATGAATTCAAAAACCTGAATAAAACAAGCAGTTGAAACGTAAATTAAATAAATAAAAATTCTTAAAATAAAAGAGCATTGATCAAAAGTGAATTTGAACTTACTATAATAAGCACCATCTTGCAACAATTAACCATTACTGTAATTTTTCATAATAATTTTGTAGAGGCATCAGATATGAATAACAAAATCCATTGGGTTAAATTTGAAATACTTGAAAATTTTATGAAAGATGTATTTGTTAAATTGGGGGTTCCCCCGGAGGATGCAGCTGTCTGTGCAGATGTACTCATTACTTCTGATAAAAGAGGTATTGACTCCCATGGAATAGGACGAATGAAAACTATTTATTACGATCGCATCCAGGCGGGGATCCAGTTCCCGGTTACAGATTTTGAAGTTGTAAAAGATCTTGACGCCACTGCAGTAGTAGACGGACATGATGGAATGGGACATCTCATTGCTAAAAAATCAATGCAAATGGCTATAGATAAAGCAAAAGAACATGGTCTGGGAATGGTTGTCACCAGGAATTCTACTCATTACGGCATCTGTGGCTATTATGCTCTTATGGCCATCAAAAACGGCATGATCGGATTTACAGGCACTAATGCCAGGCCCTCAATTGCTCCAACCCATGGAGTTGAAAATATGCTGGGAACCAACCCCTTCACGTTTGGACTCCCAACTGATGAAGAATTTCCCTTTCTTTTTGATGGAGCCACCAGTGTGTCCCAACGAGGAAAAATTGAAGTGTACAATCGTGCTGAAAAAGAAATACCGGAAGGCTGGGTCATTGACAGAAAAGGAAACTACCGCACAGATACCAAACAGATTCTGATAGATCTGGTCAAAGGAAAAGCTGCACTCACGCCTTTAGGAGGAATGGGAGAAACCCGGGGCGGTCATAAGGGTTATTCCTATGCCACCTTGGTGGAAATTCTTTCAGCTGCTCTCCAGAATGGGTCCTACCTGAAACAGCTTCTTGGCTGGGAAGATGAAAAAAGGGTTCCTTACCATCTTGGTCACTTTTTTATTGCCATAGACATTGAACATTTTATCAATCTCGATCTCTTCCGCAAAATTGCCGGAAATATATTGAGAGAATTGCGCAATTCCAAAGTTTCACCTAAAGCTGAACGTATTTACACTGCAGGAGAAAAAGAATATCTGGCAGAATTGGAAAGAACCGATAAAGGAGCTCCAATTAACAAAAATCTTCAGAATGAAATTAATGAAATGAGAGAAAAAATGAAACTTCAACAATATTCATTTCCTTGGGATTAATCCCCTTGATGTCGATCTATCAAGTTTACTCCGACATTAATGTCACAATATTTCCTGATCAGTGTAGATATATTTTCACAGATTGTTACAAAATAATTATAATTCAAGTTGCAACTTGAATTACTCTTGTCAAGTTGCTATACTTTATACTGTTAATATTACTTGAAATTTCATTTATTTTAATATATTTTTTCAATAATTTGGTTTTGGTCTGATTGTTGCAAACTTTAATAGGCCACCAAGGAGGTTGAACATGAAAAAACAATTATTTTCCCAATTTTTACTTCTCGCCCTATTGGCCTTTCCTCTCCAAGCTTGGAGCCAGATTATAATTATAGAAGAAGAAGACCAATGCAGCAGACATAATCGACAAAACGATAATTGTGACAACAATTGTCCAAATTATGAACAACGGCGCTTCAGAAAAAGAAGAAGAAGAAGACCACGTCACATAAACTATTATCGTACTGTCAAACCTGCACCTTATGTAGCTCCCCATAATCAAGTTTCAACAGTTGAAGCTCCTGATAATCTCCCTGAAATTAATCTACTCAAGCATTGGGAACTCTCCCTTATCTGGTCAAGTTCTGCCGATACAAATGACACCTATTCTGGTGCAGGCTTCGGAATAAATCTTATGTTTAACCAAAGATGGGGAATGCAGGGATATTTTGAGTCCGTTTCAAATTACAGCGAAGAGGATTTCTCTTCTTATAATGAAATAGACATCTTACGTGCCGGACTCAGTTTATTGTGGTATCCATTTGGTGAAGGATTCACCAACAAGGGATTCAACTTCTATTTCAAGGCAGGTATTACATCTCAGAACTATAAGATAAATGGAGGTGCTGTTTACGCCTATGACGATTATTATGGAAACTACTATGATACTGAAGTCGTTAGTGGCTCTAGTGTTGAGCTTGGTGCCGGACTCAAATATTTTTTCTGGGATGGCTGGTTCAGCATGACTCTTGAAGCTGCAGTTCTTTCTGATCCCTTTGGAGAAGACCAACCTGTTTACAGCGAACTTTTCGGCTCTTCATCCACCTTTAGATTTTACACTTCTTTCCACTTCTAAACTTCTATCCCTTATCTCACACCTTTATCCTTTCAACAGGTTATCACAATCATTCCATGTCAGATATTCTACTTATCGCCTTCAACGCCAGATTTTTCCACCCTGCTCTGAATTTAAGATATTTAAAAGCCAATCTTGGTGAAAACAAAGATCGATGTACCATTAAAGAATATAATCTCGATCAAAAATTAAGTGAAGTTCTGGAAGAAATTATTGCTGCACAACCTCTAATTATTGGAATTGGTGTTTATATCTGGAATCGCAGACTTGTTCTTTCTTTGCTGAAAAATATCAATGCATTGCGACCGGAGATTAACATTGTCCTTGGTGGGCCAGAGGCAGGATATGAATATGAAGGCACAGAATTACTGGAAAATTGCGATTATCTCATTATAGATGAAGGAGAAATCAGTTTTTCCAATTTATGTAGCAGCATCATGGCGGGCAATTCTCCAACTTCCAAAATAATTAAATCTCAAAAACCTGATCTTGATAATATTGAACTTCCATATTATTTATACTCCGAGGAGGATATCGAAAAACGTTTTATCTATGTGGAAAGCTCAAGAGGTTGTCCCTTTTCCTGTGAATTCTGCCTTTCTTCCCTGGATAAAGGGGTTCGCCAATTCAACCGAGATAAATTCATAAAAAATCTTGGTAAATTATATGATCGAGGTTGCAGAACATTCAAATTTCTTGATCGAGATATTGCCCTGGCTCAGGCATATGAGGTTTTGGATTTTTTTCTAGCCAGAGACGACCAGGAATTATTTTTGCATTTTGAATTGGTTCCTGGAATCATTCCCGCCAGATTAAAGAGCGTGCTGGCTTCCTTCAAACATACTACCATCCAAATTGAGGCGGGCATCCAATCTTTTAACGAAAAAGTCAACAAACGGCTCAAACGATACAACAAAAATGACAGCATTCTGGAGGATCTTGAATTTTTAAATTCTTTACCCATGATTCACCTTCATGCTGATTTGATTGTGGGTTTGCCCGGGGAAGATATTGCCAGCTTTGCTCAAGGATTTGATCTGCTTTATAATTCCGGAGTAGAAGAAATACAGGTGGGAATTCTCAAAAAACTAAGGGGAACAGCAATCGGCCGTCACGATCAAGAATATACAATGGTTTTCAATCAGGAACCACCCTATGAAATACTGGAAAACTCAGATATTCTTTTTCTTGAAATGCAAACTCTCAAACGTTTTGCCCGTTTTTGGAAAATAGTTTCAAACAGTGGCAACTTTAAGAACAGTGTTAAATTGATCTGGGAAAACCATTCTGTTTTTTATCAATTCTATGATTTTTCCAATTGGCTTTACCAGAAAACCAATGCAACTCATGCCTTTTCTCTTAACCGAATGGCAACTTTTATCCATGAATATCTTGTTGAAATAAAAAAGCTTGATGAATACTCAGTAAAACAAACAATTGAATCAGACTATAAAAGGCTGGCAAGAAACACCAGGCCTCAATTTCTTTCAGGGAATATTCATAAAAATAAAACTAAAAAAACAAACCTCATGCACAGACAGAAAAAACACCGAGTTAGTTAGTTACAAAATCTGTAGCATCTGGAACAGGATCATTTCCAGGGGAAGAAATGCCCGTCAAGCCATCACTGATGCCATTCTCCAGATAATCTATCCTTATCTTTCCGTCCTCAAATAATACAACCTGTGCCCATAATCGATTCAGAGGATTATTATATTCGCGATTATAGTAGGTAAAAGCCCAATAAGAAACACCGGAATACTGACCCCAATCAATATAAAACAAATCGCCATAGTTTATCCATTTAAGATCGTCCCACATTACAGCAATCATCGGATTTGAAAAGAGCAATTGAATAGATTCGAAAGGGGTTTCACTTCCTGGATCTGAAAAACTCATCCATCCGTTTGAAGAAACAAACACATTGGAATATTCAAAACCGTAAAAGGGAAAATCGAAGGGCAGACTGAAAGTATAAAGATAGTCATCCAGAACAATTACTGTTGTCCCCCCCTGCCCCGGCTCAACAAAAAAGGTTGCATCATTTGTTACCTCAAGTTCATAGGCAAGATTTCCAACAGGAGTAAAACTGAGCCTGTAACCTTCAAGATCAGGATTATCTTCCTCTTCAAAAAGCTCATAAATACCTCTTTTTTCCAAACAGGCTTCCGAAAGTTCACAATCAGGATCCTGGCAATCGCTCAATCCATCAAGATCGTTATCATTGCCGTCATCACATATGTTTTCTGCTATACAACCAGTTGAATCACCGAAACAATCAGGATCTTCACAATCAATCAAACCGTCAAGATCGTTATAGCGTAAATCATTACATAATCCAACTTCGGTTTCCATAATCCTGAGAATATTAAGATTATAATTGTAAGGATCATATTGCGAATAGGGAGGAGTTGATTTTTCTGCGAAGACATAAACAGTGCTGTTGCCAAGCAGAAACACAAGGTTGGTGATACTGTGAGAACCATCACTGCTGCTGAAAACAAAAGGTGTAGCATCCTCAGTACAAATATCAGACAAATAAAGATTATGAGAGAGATCAAAATTTTCCATTGTAAAAAGCCAGGTTCCACTTTGAGTAGGAGAAAAACTCCAAACCTGCTCTACTGATTGGGAAGGATAAATTTCAAAATCATAATTGTCTTCCATTCCCTGCAGTGTTCCCAGGTTGTTTCCCTCCTGGGCTTCTTGAACCAGATTGCAATCATTGCCCTGAGAAATTGCCTGGCAAGAAAATCCGGTAGAAGACTGCAAATCCTGGGCACAGAAACTATCAGAAGAACAAACACCATAGCTGTTATCAGGCCAACAACTATCACCGTTGGACAAAGTTGGAACCTTGACTACATGAAACTCAAAATCAAGGGAAACAGAGTAAAAATCAGGCTCAACAACAACATAATAAAGTCCTGATTCAGAAGCGGTAAACAACAACTCTGTTATTCCCCAAGCATGACAGAAATTGCCGGATTCGCAATTGCTCATTAATCTGAATAAAAAACCGGCGGCGCCATCATTTGAGATGAGAACAGATTCATCTTTTTCAAGATATATGGATAAAAATAGATCAACTCCTGCAGTTTCATTACCACAATTTGAACCTTGATAAAAACCGGTGGCATCATCGCTGAAAGCTGTCAAAAGATTGCTGCCGTCAACAGTATGGGGGAATTGCTTGATAAATAAAGGTGAATCACAACTTTCACCAGTTCCCTGCAATCCACATTCATGAATCTGGGGATTACAAAATTCTTCACTTTCACATTGAGAATAGGAATTCCAAAAATAGCAGCCATTGCTGGCCTGATTACATATTTCAACCCTGTTCTCCTGATTATTGCATCTCAAAGTTGTAGAATCTTCAACAATTTCACATTCATCCACACAATCATCTTCACATTGAGTCGAGTTGGTTTCTTCATCGTAAACACAAAAACCATTATCACAATCCTCATATTCCCAAATCAAGCAATCACGATCCTCATCCTTGACACAGGTTTTTACATATTTGTTATCATCTGAACAAGCAACGGCTCCTTCTTCCATACAACTGCCTTCGCATTCCCTCATGCACATGGCATTGCCAAAATTGTCCTCAATGCACTGCTTATCGCTTTCATGACAATTCTCCACTTCCACCCATTGATTGCAATTTATGGTCTCCTCACACAGATATAAAATATCCCCTTCGCATTTTTTTGTATTAATTATGCAGGTTTCAGGACAATTTCCCAAACAACTGGATGTATCAAATTTGCAATTATCGTTACAATTGAGATAGCCTCCATTGAAACCAAAAGAAAAACATGTAATTCCCTGCAAATCTCCGCCGTCACATTGTTCTCCTGCATCCACAACATCATTCCCGCAATTTGGTTGAAAATCTTCGCACCCGGAATAATCGAAAGTGCAATTTGACTTGCAGGAAAGGCTCCCTCTGGTGTAACCCAGACTTTCACAACTGTCCTGGTTGAGATTATCTCCATCACATTGCTCATTGTGATCAATCGCTCCATTACCACAAAGTTCCTGAGTATCGTCAGAACATGAGGAAAGAACTATTGACATTGAGAGAATTATAAAAATTATTGTTAAAAACTTATTTGAAACCTGCATAATATTAAAAGATTTGCAATTAGTGCTCCGCATGCTTGTTCTGTTGCATTGTTTCCGACTGTATCCAGCTTGAAATTACTGGGGTAAAAATGGTTTTATTGTAAGTAAAGGAACAATTCATTTTTTCATGCAAATTATTATAACACAAGCTGATGACTTTTCCTTGTCTTTGTAAATTTCCCTAAAGATATTTGAATTTATTGATGCAATTACTGTGGAAGCTGGAGATTAAAAGTCTCCAGTAATTTATTGGCGAGGGTCAGAATCTGAATTTTTGCAGCGGTTAAATCCCTTTTGGCCTCCATCATTGAGAGTTTAGCCACATCAAGTTCCTGCATTCTCAACATAACTGAATGATAAGTTCCTTTTCCGTTTTTATAGAGAAATTCTTCATTTTTGAGATGTTCCTCCGAAGACAACACAGAGATTTTTGCAGCTTCATATCTTCTTCGGGCACTTTGCCAGGAATCTTTTGCCAAAATAGCTGACATGACAATTGCCTGAGCCAAATCATCTTTTGTAATTTCCAGACTGTCTCTGGCATACTCTAAAGTTTGCAAAGCAGCATTTGCTCCGGTCTGACCTATGGAGTATTTGAAAGAAATATTCCCGGTTATTGTAAAAGCATCAAAAGAAACCATCCTTTTCAAGGAATCCCCAAATTCGGTGCTGTTTCCGGAAGGACCGGCAGTAAGGGAAAGATCAAGACTTGGTAATAACTGATTATTGGCTACTTTCAAATCCTGGTTGATTTTTTTAATCTCTTTGCTCATGATTTTCAACTGCAAAGAACGAGCAACTGCTTTTTGCAGGAAATTATCCGGTTTTTTGTATCTGTCCAAATCAAGATCGATAACCGGTTTCACCAGATAGGGTTTTTCTTTCAAATCCATACCGAGGCTTATTTTCAGTTTTAAGGAACTGGCCAGCAAACCTGATTGAATTTTAATGAGGTCTACCTTTCTCTGGGCAACATTTGCTTTTACAGCAAGATAATCAGACTGTTTGGCCATGCCATTTTCCAAAAGCAATTTTGTATCCTTAAGTTGATCTTCAGCTATCTTCAAACTTCCCTGTAATAACTTGTATTGGTGATATGCAAAATCAAGATCAATGGCGGAAATCAATACATCTCTGATGATACCCTGGGCTTTTACCCTGCGATTGATAACTTCAACCTCTTTTGACAATCTTGCCTTTTTTATTTCAGCTTGATTAACATCAACTCCAAATCCTTTGAGCAATGGATGACTGATCACCAGATTCAACTTGTTTTGAAAGGTGGTAGTGGAAATATTCATGGGTCCGGTCTGCCCAGTATTAATTTCCATCGTCTGGTCGATCTTTTTGGAAGACAATTGCAATGAGACTATCCCCCCTGTCTTAATCAACTTGGAGATTCCAGCTTCCAACCCTAATTCCTGTTGTTCGGTCACCGTCATAAAACTGCCTTCTACAGGAGTAGCCGTCATCTCTACGGCATTTAAATCAGAAGAAAGTTGAAAATCATATTTTGCCTCGGCCATTTTTTGGGCTTCCAATTTTTGTTTAATAGTCAATTGGGCTGTTTTAAGTTCCCTGTTACCCTTGATGGCCTGTTGCAGAATACTTTGCACATTCATCTTTGTGGAACCATGCTCCATTTTTGTTTCTGATTGTTTTGCCCCTATTAAAAGAAAACTCAGCATAATTTTCAATAACATATTACCACCTGTAATCTTTCATTATTTTTTGTTCTCATCCTCTTCGGAGCCTTGATTATTTTGCTTGTTCTCAGTTTTTGAAACTTTGTTCTCAAGCTTGTCAGTACTTTCTTCAACATCGATCTGATTGTTTTCAACTGTCTCTTCTTGACTGAGTTCGCTGCTTTCTACTGTCTTGGTTTTGCTAAAAGGCTTTTTAATCAAATTTATCAAACTGTTGCCTTTACTTTTAAACCAATCAATCATCAAATATACTGAGGGAACCAGAAATAAAGTGAGAGTTGTAGCAAATCCCAATCCCCAAGCCATGGAAATAGCCATTGGCTCCAAAAATTCTTCTCCCCCCAATATCCCGGCTGCCATCGGGGCAAGACCAAAGATGGTAGTAATAGTTGTAAGCAGCACCGGTCTCAACCTTAACTTGCCACCTTCGATAACAGCAATTTTTGTGCTACTGCCTTTGTCTTTTTCATTGTTGATAAAATCAACCATTACCAAACTGTCATTTACCACAACCCCCAACAAGGCAACCATTCCCATCATTCCCATCATGGAAATAGGCAATCCATGAAAGTTCAGCCCAAATACAACTCCCACCGCCCCAAAAGGAACAGCCATGAGTACAATAAACGGTTGCAGAAAACTTCCAAAAATAGTAGCCAGAATAATGTAAATACTCATGAAAGCAATAAGCAGAGCCATAACCAGGGAAGAATACAATTCTTCAGAAACTTCAGTCTCTCCACCATAATGAATTTTGACTTCGGGATTTTCTGCTTGGAGCTTGTCCGTATATTTTCTTAATTCATTGTTGACCCTGGTAACATTAGTCAGCGTTGGATCTATTTCACCATAAACAGAAACTGCTTTTTTGGTGTCTATTCTAATAAGTCTTCCCGGTCCCCTGCCTGCTGTCAATTTGCCAAAGGCTTTGAAGGGAACTCTTTTTCCTGACACCGGGGAAATAAGTTTCATATTTTCAATTTCACTTATGTTTCTTCTTCTGTTTTCAGGATATTGCACCACAACATCAATATCTTCATCATCTTCCTGAATTTTTGCTGCAATCCCTCCGGCAAAAGCTCTTCGAATCATCATCCCGACAACTGCCGGATTAAAACCGTAAACAGCTGCTCTGTCCTGATCTATTTCAACTTGTATCTCTCTTTTTCCAGATGCTAGATCGGTGTTCACATCTGTCACCCCTTCAATTTTTGCTGCGAAATTGCGAATTTCTGCAGCCAGTTTTCCAAGTTTCTGGTAATTTTTACCCATAACTTGAATATCTATCGGATCGCCGGAAGCAGGTCCTGCCCTCATCAGTACCAGATTCAAATTTTCAACTTCGCTCAGTTCATTTATCTGTTTACGCCACTTGTTTACCATCTTCATGGGCTTGCGGGGATAAGTTTCACCATCTTCATAAAAATTCACCCTGCATTGCATTAAATGTGTGCCCAGAGTTACATGCCCTCGTTCGATATAGGAACCTACATTACAATAAAAAGATTCCACCTCAGTATCTTCAGCTTCTCCAAAATATTTTTCAATCACCTTTACCGCTTCTTCTGTATATTCCAGTTTACTGCCCAAAGTGGTCTCCATGTTGAAGGTAACCCGGCGAATTGTATGAGAAGGAAAGGGAACAAATTCCATATTCGTTTTGGCAAAATAAACAGTGTATCCCAGCACAAATATAAACAAACCTATTGAAATTGGCCAGAACCTGGTAACTAATTCAAGCAGCCAGGTATAACCGCGGCGCATTGTCAAAAACCAGCCTGCTTCAGCACTGTCTTCCTCTCCCCCTTTTTGCTTTTTCACCTTTTTCTTTTTCATAAAATCAGCCATGTGGGAAGGCAGAACAAATAATGCTTCAATCAAAGAAAGAGTAAGGGCAATAGCTACGACAGCAGAAATAATCGATAGCATCTTCCCCATAACTCCGGGCATGAAAGTCAAAGTAGAAAAAGCCACAACTGTAGTGGATACCGAACCAATCACCGGCCAGAAAACTTCATTGGCGCCTTTGATAGCTGCTTTTTTGGGATCCATTCCTTTCATCAGATACCGATAAATATTTTCAACCACAACAATGGCATCGTCGACAATCATCCCTAAGGCTATAATCAGGCCGAACATGGACATCATATTAAAAGTGATCCCAATAAAATGCATTACGATAAAAGTGCCCATGAAGGCGATGGGGATTCCCAAAGCAGTCATGATAGCTGTTTTAAAGGAAAGAAAAATGAAGAGAAGAATCACTACCAGAACTAAACCTAGAATACCATTGGATATCAGTGTATTCTGCCGTGCTTTGATAAAATCGGCGGCCTCAAAAAGGTAATTTATTCCAAGACCTTGAGGTGCGTTTTTCAAATATTCCCTGAAGAATTCCTTAATATCATAGGTCAATTTGATTGCATCAGCATCCTGTTTTTTATTAACAACAAAATAGATGGAACGCTTACCGTGAACCCTGGCAACAGTAATCGGATCAACCATGCCACGACTGACATTGGCAACATCATTTATTCTGATAACTCCACCGTTTGTGGCTCTAATTATTAAATTGCCAATATCCTTGACTGAAGTTTTCTGACCAAGAACCCGGATCAGATACTCTCCCTTTTTGAGTTTGACCGATCCTCCTGGAATATCCTGTTTATGGGCTTGAATAATCTGCATTATATGTTGCAGGGAAAGATTATATCCCTTCATTTTGTCCGGATCTACCTCCACTTTGATTTGCAGATCCCGCAAGCCAAAAACTTCAACGGTGGACACCCCTTCCTTATCTTCAAGTTGATCTCTTATATCCTTGGCAATCTCTCTGGCATCCATTTCGGGAAGACTCGAATTAAGACCGAGATAGACAACCGGAACCTCCATCCTGGCTACTTGGACAACAGGTTTGTCCATATCACTGGGAAAATCGGAAATTCTTCCCACAGCCGCCTGAATATCCAAACCGATACGGGAAACCTCTGATTCGGGCAAATCTTCCAAAGTTTCCACAACTACATTCAAAGTACCCTCTTCAGAGAAAACAGTCATCTTTTCTATTCCTCTGATGTCTTTGATTTCTCTTTCTATTTTAATTCCAACCAGGGATTCGATTTCCTCAGGAGATACCCCTGGATAAAATGCCCTGACATTTATTCTGCCCACGGTTATGTTGGGAAAAGCTTCCCGAGGCAATCGATTGAGGGATAAATAGCCTGCAAACAGGATGAAAAGAGTAAGCAGGTTTACCAGGACAGGCTGTTTAACGGAAAATTTTGCTATATTCATAAGGGTTACATCCACATAAAAATATCAACTCTGAAGGAAATTGATCGGATAATTGTGAAAATTAATGTTTGAAAATAACCAGTTTACTGGCAAGAGCGGTTTAGAAAATATTATGAAGTGTAGAAACGGTTCCAATACAAACTGGGAACTTTACAAGGTAAACAAAAATTATTTGGTTGTTTTAGTTTTATTGGTTTTTTCATTTTCAAATCTAATCATGCTGCCATTTTTCATTTTTCTGGTTGAAGTCAAGACTACTGTTTCTCCACCTTGCAGACCTGAATCAATCCGATAGCGGTTCTCAAACCTTTTTCCTTGTTTTATTTCGACAAGCTTGGCCATTCCGCTGTTTTCAGTTTTATCTCTGACCACAAAAACATACTTTTTGTCATTACGATCAATAATAGCTTCATCTTCAAGGAAGAATCCCTGCACAGGTTCAAATTCTATTTTTACTTTCATGGTCATTCCATCTTTAATTTTCCAGAATTCACCTTCCCCTTCAATCTTTTGTCCAATAAAATCAGCTTCCGAACTACTTTTGTTATCAAATTCTATGACTACATCAAAAGTTCCGCTCCCCTGAGACATTGAAGGACTGGTGGAAACTATAACACCTTGATACTCCTGCTTTTGATCAATCAGTGGCACCGCTTTTACCTTATCCCCCACTTTCAATCGATTGATTTCCAGTTCAGATACCCCAGTTTCAACCTTGAATTTTGCCAGATCAACAAGCTTAATCAGAGGAACACCAACATTCATATAAGTACCAACTTCTCCATTTTTGAGAGCTATTTGTCCTGAAAATGGTGCCATCAAAGAAGTACCGGAAATACTGCTGGTTATCTGTTGATATGATGCTCTGGCACTATTCAACTGAGCTTTGGTAGTATCAAGTCTCAATTTCGCCTGATCATATTGATTTTGGGTAACAACATTCTTTTTGTATAAACGCTTGGTTCTAGCATAATCCTTTTTTATCTGAGCCAGATTTGCTTTAATTTGCTCTATTTGAGCTTTGGCAGCATTTCTTTGATCCCAGATGCCCAGAGAACTGACTCGAGCCAACAGTGTCCCTTTTTTGACATATTGCCCCAATGATACCGGAAATTTTACCAGCTTCCCTCTCATTTCAAGGGAAAGCTGTGTTGATCTGACAGGAACTGCTTTAGTTACATATTCTATGAAGGGAACATAGTTTTCCTCTTTTACAACTTGGATATCCACCATTTTAGGCAATGATTTCATCTTTTTATTTTTGCTGCCTTTGGCATTTTTATTGTTTTCGGCTTGGGCTCCCTTGCAGGAAACAACAAAA
>JAQICJ010000245.1 GCA_027858615.1 Deltaproteobacteria bacterium | reverse complement strand
TATAAATCACGCAAAGATCTCAATTTCAAAGGTGAAATACAAAATTACAAAAAAAGAATAAATACCAGGAAAAACAGGATTCAGGATTCATATTTGAATCTAGATAAAATTCTCAAAGGTAAAGGGGGAATCGTTGTTGTAAAAATCTACAGCAAAGATCTTCAATATCGACGCTGGTCTTCCCCTTACAGATATATGCTGATTCAGGTTACGGATCTTGGCTTAACCGCCAAGTATGATGTAGATAAAATAGTAGTCATGGCCAACAGTATCAAAAATGCCAAAGCTTTGAAAAATCTGGATCTTACCTTGTACAAACGCAACAAAAAAAATGAAACCCAAAAAATATGGAAAGGAAAAACCGATAGTTCGGGAATGGCTCTGGCTCCTGGAATCAGAAAAATGAAGAAAAGCGGCCCCTATATTATTTGGGCCCGCTCCCGCAAAGACAGTGCTTTTCTGGTGATATCAAATCGTGGACATGATAGCTCTTATATAAGTTCCTATTCCTGGTATGCCAGTAAAATCCCTGAATATAACAAATTGCTTTCCCATGTTTTTACTGAACGCAATCCTTATCGCCCCGGAGAAAAAGTAAATCTGACTGGCATCTTGAGAGTTAAGAACATGCTTCCGGAAAATCAAAAGCAAATGCCTCTCAAAGGTGAAAATCTCAGAGTCAAATATACCATTAAAGATCGACGGGGAAACAAAGTTGACAAAGGTGAAGCTAAAATTGACCAAGATGGAATCTTCAACCTTTCCTATCAATCAGACGAAAATTCATCCACAGGGCGCTATCGTTTCAATGGTTCAGTTCTGGGAGCAACAAATGTAGAAAATACAAAATTATATGGTTATTTCAAAATATTGGCCTACAGAGCTCCAGAACACCTGGTTGAAGTCAAAGCCAAAACTACTGATCTATTCTACGGAGATCAATTCAAGGCTGAAATTCAAGGAAAATACACTTTTGGCGCGCCGATGAACGGAGCGGATGTTTCCTGGAATATTAACAGATATTATACAACTTATCATCCACCGGAAAATCCAGGATACTCTTTTGGATTTTATGCCTATTACTATTACGATGACCAGGGAAAATATGTCAGAGTTCCCCACAGCCAAAAGGTTACCAATGGCAAGGGCAAGTTGGATAAAAATGGCAAGTTGCAAATTAATCCCCAAATTAAAGCTCCATCCTATTTGGATAAATTACCCTTACCATCATCTTATATTCTTGAAGCCAGTGTATTCGATGTCAACAGACAAGCCATTTCCAACAGAACAACCAAGATTTTTCACGCCTATGACCGTTATCTTGGACTAAAACTGGAAAAATCAATTTACAAAGTCAATAAACCGATAAAAATTAATTATGTTGTTACCGATATAAAAGGAAAAAAAGAAGCGGGATATCCCGTAACCATCACCGCTTATGAATCAGATTATAAGAGAATCAAATACAAATCCGGCAAATACTGGTCCTTCAGATATATCCGCAAATACAAAAAAATAAAAAGTTGCGGAGGAACCTCTTCGGACCAAGCCGAAGCTTGTGATTTGGTTCTGAAAAAAGGTGGATATTATCAATTACGAGCCGAGACTAAAGACAGCAAGGGTCGAAAGGTTCAGACCAGAACACATATTTATGTCATAGGAAAAAATTATAACCCGCCTCAGAAAAATCAAAAACAGATTAATCTGGTCAAAGACAAGAAACAATATAAACCAGGAGATACTGCCCAGATTCTGATTAATTCTCCTCTAAAAAAAGCAACCGGATTGCTGACCGTTGAATTGAATGGAATCAAAGAATACAGAAAAATTAAGGTAAAAAATGGTTCTTATTTGGCCAAAATCAAGATTACCGAAAAAATGATTCCCAATGTATACATCAGCGTTGCTCTGATTAAAGGCAGAACCAGGGAAAAGAAAACAAGATACGATGAAGATCCCGGGCGTCCAATCTTTGCCACCGGCAGAACTTATTTAAGAGTCAATAATGAATCCAAGAGGATCGAGCTTGTTATCAAACCTTCTCAAAAAGTCACTGCTCCCGGCAGCAAAATAAAAATTAAACTGGAAAGTAAAGATTATAAAAACAAACCGGTTGCTTCCAGAATTATTTTGATGCTGGTTGATGAGGGTGTGCTCAGTCTGCTTAGATTCAATACCCCTGATCCCCTTTCTGTTTTCCAGCATTTCAACTCATACAACAGTTCCCTGCGTGATTTGAGAGCTCATCTCCTGAAAAAAATCAAAAAATCGGAGTTGCAAAAACAGATTGCCAGCAAACGCAGAAACCTCAAGCGCAAGAGGTATAAAAGCAAAAAAGGAGATGGCCATTTCTCAGGACAAGGCTTAGGAGGAGGAGGAAGCTCAAGTAGAGGTCAAGCTGTGGCCGACGCCGACCCCGCTAGAAAAGCACCCCCCTCAGAGGCTGAACTTGCTTCGTCTTCTGATAAGTCAGGAAACAAGCAAGCAGGAAAAACTGTAAGAGTACGCAAAAAATTTGCTACCACCGCTTATTTCACCCACGAGTTGGAAACTAACAACCAGGGTAAAGTTGAAATAGAAGTTCAACTTCCTGATAATCTGACTACATTCAGAATCATGGCTGTAGCCGTAGAGAAGAACCACGGTGATAAATATGGCAAAGGAGATTCTTCTGTAACTATTCGCCAGAAATTTATGCTCAGAACAGCCCTGCCTCGCTTTACTAATTATGGTGATATCTTTCAGGCAGCTGTTGTACTGAACAACATCTCCGACAACAAGGGAAAAGCATCTATTACTATCGGTGGCAGCGGCTATACTCTCCTTGATCAGAAAACCAAGGAAATTACAATAGCAGATAAAGCCAAAGAAGTAAGTTTCAAAGTCCAAACCACTACACCGGGTGCTGCCAGATTCAAATTTACGGCTCATATGGGTGAATTTTCAGATTCTGTTTTATCAAAACCTATCAAAACCTATATTCCTGTTTCTAGTGAAGGTACTGCCACCTACGGTGTTACCGAATCAGCAATTGCCCAGCCTGTTTCTCCTCCCAAGGATGTGCTGCATAAATTTGGTGGCTTGAATATTCAAATTTCTTCTTCCGCTCTTACCAATTTGCAGGATGCAGTAAAATATCTGGTTGAATATCCCTATGACAGTACTGAACATCTAGCTTCAAAAATCTTCCCGATTATTTCTCTTGGTGAAATTCTTGATGAATTCAAACTTGGCAAAATCGAAACCAGAGCCAAAAGAAAAGAAATCGTCAACAGAACGGTTAATAAACTTCTCTCTTCCCAAAAATGGAGAGGCGGATTTCCCTATTGGCCTGACTATTATCGTCCGAGTCCCTGGGTAAGTGCTTATGTAACTCTGGTTCTCCACAAGGCTTATAAAAAAGGCTACTCTATTCCCGAGTCTAATCTTAAAAAATGTATCAGATATCTGAATTACATTATGCGTTATTACAGCAGCAGATGGGACTACTACAAAGTCTTTGCCGGCTATGTACTTTCGGACATGATTACTGACAACAAACTGGTTTCTTCCCAGATATCAAGGAAAAAAATAGATTCAGTCCTCCGTTCCATTTATAAAAGGCGGATAAAAAATCTTCCACTTTTCATGAAAGCCTGGATGATGCAGTCTTTTCATCGTCTTGATTCACAAAAAAATGCAGATATCATAGAAGAACTTTATCGCCAGATCGATAACAGCGCTATAGAATCCAATGGCTCTGTACACTTCAGCGAAGGAGTGACAGAAGAACTGAGACTTATAATGCATTCAAATTCTCGTACGGATGCCATTGTGCTCAATTCAATCATCGAAGTTAATCCCAAAAGCAGTTTGATTTCAAAAATAGTCAGAGGTTTGATGAAGGCACGAATCAAAGGAAGATGGGAATCAACCCAGGCCAACGTTTTTGCTTTGGATGCCCTCTCAGCTTATTTTGAAAAATTTGAAAAAACCATTCCTGATTACACAGCTAACATCTGGTATGGAAGTGGATTTATGGGAAGCAAGGAATACAAGGGGCGCAGCATGAAAACCGCTCTTAAGCTTATTCCCATGAAACACCTCCAGAAAGAGGGTAAACAAAATCTGATTCTTGCCAAAAAAGGCAAAGGAAAACTCTTTTATCGATTGGGTCTCAACTATGTGCCAACATCCCTTATTCTCAAACCCGAAGAAAGAGGATTTGTCGTCAGCAGAACTTATGAAGCAATCAATGATGCAAAAGATGTAGTCAGAAAGAAAGATCATTGGCAAATTAAGGCTGGGACTTATGTTAAAGTAAAACTTAGAGTAATCGCCAGTGACCGAAGATACTATGTTGCAGTGGATGATTCCTTTCCGGCAGGGTTCGAAGCTGTTAATGCCCAATTGAAAACTTCATCCCATTCCATAATCAGTAAAAACAAATCCAGTTCTGTTTCTACTTCCAGATATTGGAACTACTATTGGTACAGAAGACCAAATTATCATGAGTTTCGTGATGACAAATATATTCAATTCTGGGACAAACTTCCGGCTGGTGTTTATGAACAGAGCTATGTAGTAAGAGCTACTATTCCAGGTGAATATATTGTTCCCCCCTTCAAGGCATTTGAAATGTACTCTCCGGAAATCTTCGGTCGCAGCGGAACAGATTTTGTAAAGATTAAATAGTTCTAAATAGTTCCCACTTCTAGTGCTCCCAATTTAACTTTTCAAACTAATATCATGGGGTTCAACTTCTAGAGCATAAATATCTGTATTCAGGAGTTGATAAAAATACAGCAAAGGAAGAAAGAACAATGGCGTTTTTAATTTTGCCGGAAGCGAGATAAGAAGTGATATCGCTTAATTTTATCTTGAATATCTCTATTTCTTCAAATTCGTCGAAATCGGTTTTGGCTTTTATTTCTGTATTTGTAGCCAGATAAAGATGACATTTGTTTGATTGGATGGCTGGATTGGGATAAACATAATCAAGCGACTTCCAGTTGAAAGAACTAGCACCGGTTTCTTCAAGTAATTCTCTCTTGGCTGCCTCCAGTGGATTTTCACCTTTATCAACTACTCCCCCTGGTATTTCCAGAGTAAACTCTCCTGCCCCGTGTCTGAATTGACGGATTAAGATCAACTCTCCCTCAGTTGTAATTGGAATTATATTAACCCAGGCAGGAAGAATAATTCTGTAAAATATCCCCTGAACTTGATCGTTTTCTCTAATACAATCCATTTCTTCAAATTGCAGCATCTGAGATTTAAACAGGTTGATTCTTTTAGTTACATTCCACTTTTTAATTTTATTCATGATTGAATCCGTAAAGATAAAAAGAACCGTTACAAGGTTGAAACATTCAAACCCTCTTCCCAATTGAGCTGTTCGCTTATTTTACTAGCTTTTGCAAAGTAAATTCGGGATTTTTTATCATCTTTTTGTTGGAGCGCCAACTGACCGAGAGTCAAATAGGTACGAGCTACTTCCAGTTTATTGTTATTGTCAAAATTGTCAGAGAGTATGGCAAAAAGATAATCTTCGGCCGTTTCCAAATCTCTGGTTTCCATATAAAAACGATATAATTGATTTTCCAGTTCCCGCCTTTTTTCTGGAAGCTCCAAGGAAAGAAACAAGGCAGTATTCCACCATTTCAAAGCTTTTGTATGTTCATTTCCGGCAAAATAATAATTTGCCAGTTCATTGAAAAAATCTATTTGAATTTTCTTGTCTTTTATATTTTTAACAAAATTATACAGAATTGTTTTGATTCTGGACGAATTGCGTTTGGCACACTCAATTTTAAGCAGCAAAAGGTAAAATTTGGGAGAAGCTCCATGGGGTTCTGCCAATCTGACATATTCTTCCACCAGAGAATCAGTATTCTTACCCGCTCCGTCATTGACCAGCAAATCTATTTCTATTAGCAGAAGATCCTTCAAAGCTTGGTCATTGTTGGATATGACAGTTTTTATTTCTTTGATAAGTGCCAGGGAAGTTGATAATTGTCCTTCATTTTGCAAAAGGAAGGTTAATTTTTCGATGACTTTGATTAAGGGGGTAAATTGTTGATAATCAGGCTTGGGAATTTGAATTAATTTTATCCGGGAGAGATTGAATGCTTTTCCCCAAAAATAAATAGATTTTTCAAAAAAACCATAAAATTGGTTTTTGACGCCAAGTAAGTAAAAAACATCAAAAGCTTCCTGATATTTAGATAGTTCTTCCAAATAGTTTCCATAAAGTGACAGGGGAAGCTTTACGGTGTCATTATTATGGAAATGAATGCAATTGCTCAAGAATTCTCTTTTTACAGCTATGGGAATATTTTCTTTTACAATATTTTTCCAGATAGAATGACGAAAATGGTATTTTTTTCTGGTTGAGGAAAGAATTCCTTTGCTCTCAAGTATCTTAATTGAAGTTCCAACAGCATTATCATCAATATCCAATATTTGACAGATAGATTTGCGATCGAGATAGCAATCAGGATAAATGGAAACAATTTGAGCGATTTCTTTGGCTCTGGTGGGAAGCCAATTGATCCTGATTTCTGGCAATTCCTTTCGAGTTGAGATATGTTCTGCTAGATTATTT
>JAQICJ010000259.1 GCA_027858615.1 Deltaproteobacteria bacterium | reverse complement strand
TCTACCTCCTGAATCTTTTTCAACTCGCCCTGATCCAAATAAATACCATTACATTTGGGGCATCTGTCAATTTCGACATCGGCTTCATAGATAATTTTTTCGAGATTAGACTCATCGTGAGGACACTTCATGGTTGCTCCTGACAGTTCCTATTAGGAACTACTTAGTTCTATTTATAAGGTTGATAAAATTGAAAAGATTGCAGCTATTACTTTATACCAGCACTTTGGATATTTTTGCAAATACAAGAAGAAAAATATTTTGCTTACCAGCGCTGCCAACTATTTTCTGATAACAAAATAGATGGTTTTGCCGTCTCTGTATACTAGCAGAACTACAGGGGATTTAACTTTGTTGAAGCGTTGATCGAATTGGGAGGCTGAATCAACTTTTTTGCGATTAAGCTTAATAACTACATCACCAGGTCTCAAACCGGCTGTCCATGCCTGAAACCCCCTTTGTACACTGGTGATAAGCACACCACTGTTGATTGATGAAGGTAGTGAAAGTTTTTTTCGAAGTTCCGAATCGAGTGTCCTTACTTTGATTCCAGAGGTAGAAACACCCTGATCCGGAGTTTTATTGAAGCCAATCTTGCGACCGCTTTGCAATTTTTCAAGTGTCACTTTGACAATCTTGTATTTCCCATTGCGTAAAACCTTGATTTTGATCTTTTTACCTACTCCCTTCATTGCGATAATATTTCGCAGTTGACCGGTGCTTTTTATTTTGATGGAATCAATTTCAACAATAACATCCCGTCTTTTTAGTCCGGCTTTCATGGCCGGACTGTCACTCATGACATCGGATATGATAACCCCGCGGCTGACCTTGAGTTTGAGGGCCTTGCCCAGATGTGGATTTACCTGCTGAATAACAACTCCCAGCCAACCTCGATAAACTTTTCCATGCTTGAGAATACTGTCCAGTACTTTTTTGGCCATATTGGAAGGAATTGCAAATCCAATTCCCTGATAACCACCTGTTTTTGATGCGATGGCCGTATTAATACCTATCAATTCCCCTTTGAGATTGATCAACGCACCTCCCGAGTTGCCTGGATTGATTGCCGCATCCGTTTGAATAAAATCTTCGTAATCAACCAGACCTACGTTAGCTCTGCCTTTGGCGCTGACAATTCCCATGGTTACAGTGTGTCCAAAGCCAAAAGGATTACCGATGGCCAGAACCATATTGCCCAATTTGAGTTTTGCCGAATTCCCAAAAGGAACAGGTTTCAAATTCTTAACTTTCCCTTTGATTCTGAGAACAGCAATATCAGTTTTGGGATCTGTTCCCACTATCTCAGCTTTGTATTCTCTCCCGTCTGACAAATTCACCTTGATCTCAAAAGATTTTTTGACAACGTGATTATTTGTAAGAATAATCCCATCTTTGGATACAATTACCCCGCTACCCAGACTTTTGGCTCGGTGCTGAGAATCAGGTTTCCGTCTTGGCATTCTTGGTCCGAAAAAATGTCGGAAAAATGGATCGGAAAAAAAAGGAGAACGTCTTCTTTGAATTATTCTCGTAGAAGAAATATTTACAACACTCTGCACTCTTTTTTCCGAGACATCAGCCAAAAGCTCTGAACTGATAAATTTGTCCCCCGGCTGAAATTGATTTGACGATGTGGATGAATTATTTTTGGATAATGCTTTTTCTTTTATTGAATTATCGCTCTCTATTCCCAAGCCGGTACTGGTCTTTCCCAAACAACTCCCGAAAATTAATGCCAATCCCAAAATCAGTATTTTTAATTTCATGTCAATATGTGCAAAAATATTTTTTTTTAATTTTTTTTTCATGGAACAAACCTCCCTGGACCTGATTTTTAAATAATCCTAAGCAAATAAAGCATGAGAACTATGTTATCTCAAACTGAAAATCTGAAATTTTATTCCAGCTAATTTGGCCCAACTGCTTGAACATCTTTAAAATAATCATCTTTTCCAAATGTACAAGTTGATTGGAAAAGGCTTGCTATTGCCTGGAGAAAAAACGAGATTTTTTTTCAACTTTGAAATTTATCAGTTTCTGGTTGCGTCTGGAAAACCAGGAAGGAGAAATTCCTGCTTGCAGCAACTCTTCCCAGCTTCTGTACATCTGAGGAA
>JAQICJ010000243.1 GCA_027858615.1 Deltaproteobacteria bacterium | reverse complement strand
TAGTGCATCTTTTGTCAGTTAAAAAATACATGGTGCCTTCGATGTTTTTGTCAGATGTATTTGCAGTTTTGCTTTTTGTATCTTTTTTAGTGTCTTTGTTGACAGTTTTGTTGGCTTCTTCTTTTTCTTCTTTTTTATTACAACCAAGAGCTAAAAAAAGGTTAAATCCGATTAATAAAACTAAAAATTTTTGCATGTAATCCTCCATAGATTAAAAAAAAAATAGCGATGAATTTACAAATTGAGGTTGAATTGTTGTCTCAATTTAAAATATTCATCTGAAATACTGAATTTAGTAATAATGAATTTTTGTCTGTTTAATTTGAATGGTGAATGTTTAAAGAAAACTTCAGTCATTCTGAAAGATGTTTCTATATCATGAATAAGCAGAAATGACAATTTAATGGCAAGAAGTTCCAAGTTTTTGATATAGTAGTTAAAATCTGGAAGCTTGCCATTGAACGTCAATTCTTTGACCAGAGCTCGCAATTCCGATTGTACTTCCCGGGGTAGCAAATCATCTATCTGATTTGCTGTTTTGTTGATGATTTTTTGATCACCTTCAATTTTGAGCCTTGGATTGCCAAAGCGGATTGCACCAAGAAGAACAGTAAATAGTTCACTGTTATTCCGAAATAATTTGACGAGAATATATTCGTCGTATGTATAAATGAGATGTCTAAAGAGCAAATAAATCAATTCTTTTTCATTGTAGCCGGTTAATACTTGATTTCCTGCCGTGAATACTTTGAGATTTTTGTCTTTATCTATTGCCCTGTTGAGATTTAATCCTGATTCTACATCGGGTATAAGATAAAAGCGAGGAGGAGAGGTGTTAAGCAAACTCATTATGTAATAAAATACAGAGGTTATAGCAGGACCTTCAGTATTGGGAGACTGTAAAATATATTTTTCTTCTGTCACCGACTACAGACTAATGTTTCTTATAGCAGGAATAATCAAAGATAAAAAGGCAAAAATTTTGCCAATTTCATAATCGTCTTGTGAATTTTTGCTCAATATTTCCCAAGCAGTAGAGAATTGTTGAGCCCCAAAGCGCTTGAACTTCTTTTTGCGATATTGGTGGAGCAGGTTCAGGGCGGTTTTATTTTTGCTCCCTGTTAATTTTATAACTTCAGCCACACACAAGGCTTTGTCTATTTCTTTTTGTTCGAAATAAAGCTCAAAAAGATTATTGAGATTTTCCTGATCATAAGGATTTTTATCCAGTAGTTTTCTGTAAATTTGAATTGCTTTATCTTTGTTTTTTGTTTGGGTGTAGATTTCAGAAAGGTGTTTACAGGAAGCAGTATCTCCGGAGTTAAATTCCAAAGCTTTGTTCAGAGATTTTTCTGAGGCTTTTTTATCTTTTATTTTTGTTTTGTACAGGAGTCCAAGCTCTTTCCATAATCTGAACAGAAGTTTTTTCTCCTCTGGGTAGTTTTCAGAAGTGTTCTTGATAAATTTTTTGTAGACTCTTTCGAGTTTTCTCCATTTTTCAAGCTTGTGCAGGGCTTTAACCATGTTGTTAAAAGAAGTGAGGTTGGAATAATCATCATTGAGGCTTTTATTGTAGTATTCGATTGAAGCTTTGGGATTTTCAAGTTCGTAGTGGAGAATTTGAGCCAGATTAAAGTAGTATTTGGAGCGCAATTCTTCGCTTTCTTCCAACTCAGCCAGACGTTTGAACAGGTCTGTGCTTTTTTCCCACTGGGCATTTTTTTCATAGAGATCGAGTAAACTGAAAATTATCTTGGTATCCCAGGGTTTTTTCTTGTATTGGCTTTCAAGTTTTGAAATCCTGGTTTCAAGTTCGCTCATTTATTGTTCTCCTTTTTCTTTTCCTTTTTCTTTTTTGAAGGTTGTTCATGGTTTGCATCCAAAATTGTGGAAAGCTCAGATTTTTTTTGTACTTTTAAATTGTTGTGAGTGCTTTTTATTACTTTTTTCATTTTTTTGCTGGATACAGGGATGTATTTGAATTTTTCTCCGGCTTTTTGCATTTTGTTGAGGTTAAGAACAGTTCCCGGAGGCAATTTTTTGCCTTCGCCCAGTTTGCCCTGAATAGCATATACTACCCAGCGGGGTCCTTCAAGAGAAAGTACCAGATATGCACAATCACTGACTCCTAGAAGTGCATGGGCTGCCAGATGGGAGATGGCTCCATAACCGAGGACAATTCCTGCCCCAAGGGTATAGGATGACGGGACGCTGACAGCTTTGGCCACATAATAAAGGCCTTTGGCTGTTGCCCAGGATGAAATAGCTGTAGTT
The DNA here is from genome assembly GCA_027858615.1 of Deltaproteobacteria bacterium. Taxonomy (GTDB): domain Bacteria; phylum Myxococcota_A; class Polyangia; order HGW-17; family HGW-17; genus JAQICJ01. Next base: position 7,973 of record JAQICJ010000243.1, on the reverse strand, counting down.
CCTGCAATTGCGGTAGTTCCTCCGAGTATAGTTCCGAGACTACGCGATGCAATTGCTGCGCCTTCCCCGCCTAGAAGTATTGCTCCTGCCGGGATTGTACCATAGGCTGAAACAACCGTGCCGGTTATTGTGCCTCCGAGAAAAACACCTGCTGCTGCCAGGGGTACCCCGATATAACCTGTAGTTCTGGCAGAAAGTTGACCGGTTCCCTTGATTGCCAGTCCCGCGATTTGGCCAGCAGCTTTGGTGGAATAGCCTGCGATTGTGCCGCTGGCGCTTTGTCCCAGAGCAGCAACCTGGGTAACCCCGAGGGTCAGAAAACTGTATACACCCGCGATGGCAATTTCTACTGTGGGTCCTGCAATTTGCCAGGCTGATTTTGTGGTGTTCCAGATGGTGGAAACGGCTATCTGGGCAACAGCTTTTCCTTCTTTGCTCAATACGATAAGAGGATAGGCAATTCCGTTAATGGCAACAAATCCCAGACATCCGGCTGAAAAATTGAAAAGAGGTTGAATGATACCATCCCACACAATGCCTTTGATGGTATAGGTAAGTGCTTTCAGGGAGGCCAGTGAAATTCCGGTGCTTTTATAATTCTTCAGGGAGGATGAAGCAGCTTTGAAAGAAATTTTCATGTTCTTGAAGTAATTTTTGCCTGTGATCTTGATGAGTTTTATGGATTTATCCGAATATTTCTGTCTCCATTTATTTTCATCTTTGGCGATTTTAACCAGGTTGGCTTTTTTGAATACTTTGCCTGTATTCTTCAGGTTTTTAACAAGTTTGGCAGGGAGGGTCAGATAACCAGTGATAAAATTGGTGTAGCTTTCATGCATGACGGTAGATGCTTCTTCAATACCTTTTCTTCTAAGATTTCTAGCCCCGCTTTGTGTTTTCAAGAGGATTTCATCTCCTTTGAAGTCTAGTTTTTCAGTGACTTTATTTCCCGCTTCGTCAAAATAAGTGATGATGTCATCAGTAATTGTATTGATTTCCCAAAGAAGTTTTCGAGACAGTTTCCAACTTTTTCCAATTATCTTCCCACCCAGAAGTCCGTTTTTATCCAAAATTAAAATTGCATTTTTTCGAGTCAGTTTTCTGATCTTCTCAGCAAAAACAGACATTTCGCGATAAATTTTCTGCCCTGCCTTCAGGCTTAATTTACTGCCTTCAGCGATAATATATACTGAATCAGATGCTCTTTTCAACGCCAGCAGAAAAGAATTGCGAGCACTCAATCCGATAAGATTGCGTGCTGTTTCCAGAGGCTTGGGGCCTGCAGGGATAAGGTTGATAGAGGTATTGGGGATTCTGAGTGCTCCTTTTTGATAGAGATTGCTATGTCCTCTTTTAACCAGTTTCTTTGTGTTTTTTAGAGGATCTGAAGTTCCTTTGGAGCTGGTACAGGAACTGAGCAGATGCAAAGCCAGAAGGATTTTCAGGTAGAAAAAAAAGTTAAAGGAGATCTTCATTTGTCTTCGTCCTGTTTTTGTTTGTTGGAATGAGGTTGTTTAGTTTTGGATTTTTCTTTTGTTTTTGGTCTTAAATCCTGGGGTATTTTCTGCAAAACTTTTTTGATAATTTCAGGATCTTTAGTGATGATTCTGGTTTTTATCCCTTTCTCCGATTTGAGGGCTTTCAAATCTGTGATTGTGCCCACAGGAAGATCTCCCAGAGAAACCATTTGTTTTTTATCTGACTGGCAGTTTTTATAACAGATTTTTCCCTTTGCAGATGCCAGCACCAGACGGGGTCCGTCCCAAGCCAGAAAAATCACTGAATCCACAGAAAAGAGGTAGAGATGAGCGGGGATTGCTGTGAGAGCATTATAGCCCAGAACAAGTCCTGTGGAAATTTGATTGAGAGCTACCTTTGATACAGTTTTGCCAAAGTCATAGGCCATCAGGGCACTGTAACGGGTTATTTCGTAAGCGGTTACAGTTGCTGCCCGTCCGGTTGCATAGGTGGGAACAGCGGCAGTCATGGCAACCTGGTTGACGAATCCCGCTGCGGCAGCGCCTGTGTAGATAATTGGCACCTGAGCGTAGGCTAGCAGCGACAAACCCGTAAGGAGACCTGCTTCCACTGTGGGAGCTATGATTTTAATGCCGCTTTTTCCAGTGTAGTATAAAGCCAATCCGGTGGTGACAATTGTGCTTTTCAAAACCAAAGTGGCTGTGGCAACGGGAAGAAAAATCCCATACTGTATTGTTTTTCCGGCAGTTTTGGCTGCAGTCTTTGAAAAGGGTTTGATAATTCCAAAAAATAAGGCTTTGCCATAGCCGTATATAATATTAACCAGACCTTTCAGGGAATTTTCCTGCTGCCCGGATTTTTCATATTCTTCCTGCCAGGCATTTACAGCTTTTTTAAAGGAATTTCGCCAAGACACCCCCAGTTTTTTTGAGAGTTTCTGTTTGATAGTTTGAGTAAGTCCGTAAATGTTGGAAAAGTCTTTTTTAAGATCCTGATAGTATTTATGGGGTAGGCTTCTGAGCTTATCCCTTTCTGCCCTGGTGTTTTTTGCCAAGGCAAGGTTGCCTTTGACAAAGCGTTGCAAGGCTGTTGTGATGGCTGTATTTCCCAATTCTTTAAAAAATAAAGCTCCACTGTGGGATTTTTGCAGCAGAGAGACTGTATTTTCAGTTGAATTTTTGTACAGGTTTTTAGCGTTTTGTAAGGTTTTCAGCAGTTCATCACTGAGGTTGCGGCCAGTTTCCCGAGTGTTTTCAAGAATGTTTTCGCCCCATTGAATCAAGGCTTGGCGGGAACTGGAAATAGCATTTTTTTTAGCATATTCCAGACATTTTCGCGTGGATGTAATCAGAAACCAGCCTTCATCATACAGCATTTTGTGGCCTTTGAGGTTGGCAACGGTAAGTGGAATGACTTTTTCAATCGGCTTGGCGGAAGATGGGGTTTGGGTTTTCTTTTTATTGTTGCAGGACGAAGTTCCAAATAAAATAATAACTGTCAGGGAAACAATAAATTTCATCTCAAGCCCTTTCCCCAGTCTTGAAGTTTTGCAGTTCAGGATTGGAACCGGGAGACTGTATGGGGGTGGTTCAGATTATGGGTGATTTTAATTCGGCGACATTGTCGATTCTTCTAATGCCATCTCTGTTCAGCGTGATTCGGTATCTTTTATATTCGACTTCATCATTATAAGTATATTTGATGATCATGTTTATGAAGTAGACTCTTTTTCCGTGTATACGTTCGAAGGTGTTGTTTTTGGTGTCCAGCACATGAATTATTTTTTGGGGATCATCCATCTTTTTGAGATAGCTCATCACGTTGAATCTGAGAATATCGTTAATACTTTCAATATTGTAATTACTATAAATTTTATTTAAATTCTTTTTGAAAAGCCGGATTTCTTTTTTGTAGAGCATGATATTTTCACCCACCCAGCCATTTTCAATTTCGGTGAGATGCTCTCTTTGTCTCAGTTTGATGATATCTGCCGGTAAAGTTGTTTCTTTCAAGAAGGTAAAGCTTTCTTTACGCCAACCCAATTTTTCCTGATTGTTGTGGTATATGTTCATTTTGTGGTCATATAGCCTGTTGTGTAATTTATTGCCGAAATAATTACGGCCGGCTTCTTTGATGCGGTCTTTGAACATATAACTTACAATCAGAATCATTATTACCGGCATGGAAAATTCCGAGTAGTGATATTTAGCATAGACGGTGGCTATGACTGCAAAAAACATGGCAAGTCCTGCAGACAAGGCAAAGAGCAATTGTTCCAGAAGTTCTCCTTCCTGTTTTATTTTGGTGTTTAAAAACAAGACGTTGCCGGTGTATTTTTTAAGGATGCTCGATCGAAAAAGATATTTTTCGCTTGATTCGGAATCTTTAGGTATTGAAGGATAGTTGTTTTGTTTGCGGTATTCAACTTCTGAAGAAATTAATTCTACTAGTTTAGTTTGATGCATTTGTTTGTGAACAGTTTTATCAGTTTCCAGAATTTCCATTAAGTCAAAACTGAAAGCTTCTACCAGAATACTGATGTATTCGTCAGCAAAACAATAAAAGGAAAAGGTGTCTTCTTCGATCAGAGGGAGATTCAACTTTGTTCTCAGTTCTCTGAATTTAGTAATTATTTCCAAGGAATTTTTCAGGTATTTTTCTGTCAGATCTTCTTTGTCAGCCAGGTTTTGTCGGTTTGAAACAGATGAAATATGATCCCGAAGACTGCTTTTTAGGATACAACAGAACATTTTCAGGTGGTGCTCAAAATTTTTTATGGTCTTGTCATTATATTGATTTACCATTTCATCAATACTTGTTCTGAGTTTTTGCAGAGGAGATTGTGTTTCAGATGCTATCTGGTTGAGCAGGTAAACAGGAGTTTTGATTCTGATATAGGCTTGGATATCATCATAGAAGTTTTTTTTGGTGTAGGAATAACTGTTGATACCCAGAGAATTAGGGAGAAAAAGAAAGGTTTCAACTTTGTAATGGCTGCTTTCGTCCGCCTGATTCAGTTTATAGCCCAGTTTAATTTCAAATTGATAATTATCATGAATTTCAATTGATTCTTCAATCATTTTTGTGCCTGTAAATTCTTTTCAACTAACAACTCAGATTAAGGGCAAAGTGATAGTAGTAAAATACTGAAAACCAAATGTTCAGTTGAATATTGGTATTTTTAAAAAGTCAGGAAGGTTCTATTTTAAGGCTCAGGTAAAGTGTGTCAATCATAAAGTTTAACAGAATTTGGAAAGGAAAGGTGAGTTTGCAGGAATTATTCTATTGGATTGATTAATTGCAAATCCAAACCACCTGGGTAGAGATAGGAAGTATAGTTTGCAAAACCATATACTTCAATGCCAAACCGGATATTTTCATTTGGAGAATGGATGTTGTGTGCGTTTGTTCCAGTAATTTCGATTTTGGCGACTCCATAGTTAGAATTGATAGGTTCATACATGTCTGGGGTAATCGGTTCTCCGTTTAGAATAATATAGTTTTGAGAATCATCTGGTATAAGGCTGATTACATTGACAAAATTTCTCTCCATACTGGCTGGGGTGGCAAAGGAGTATTCACTGCGGAATTGTTCTACCGGAATAACCAGGCCAAAGGAAGGATCTCCGGCGGAAACCTGTGATTCTGTCCAATAACGTTGACCGACAGTAAATTTTCCAACCATGATGGGACCAGTGGCTTTAATTTCGAGATGATTGCCGGCTGCCGGAATAAATTCGAAAAATTCCCCAGGATCCAATTCAATGGAATCATGTATTGAAGGGTCAAGTTCTACGGTAATTGGCTGTTGTGACCCGGAAAGAATGCGGATTACATTAGTTTCCACAGTCATTTCCTCTACAGGGTGGGTAAGACCGATGAAAAAATGGGTTCCCCAGGTTTCCAGCGGGAAGAGAACTTCTTCCAGATGATCGCAGGCACGATAATCAAATGGTACCAGGCCGCAACTGTGTCCTCCTGTTACCATAACCGGTTTATCAGCTGCAATGGAAGATCCTGTGAGATCGTAATCATTGCCAGGGTGGCAGTAGTTGAACATGTCGGCGTCGGGACCACTGGTTTGAGAACCTTCACTTTCAGGACAATTTTCCCAGGTGAAATTATTGTTGGTAATAATTTGGACTACATCTCCTTCATTCAAGGTGATTTGGGTGGAATCCCCCGGTGCCATGGAACCGACGGAGTCTCCTCCAATGGTGTAGGCAGTGGAAGTAAAATTAACTTTTGTGTTTTCTTGGGTTCCGACAATGGTTACAAAACCAGGTTTTACAGGCATGTTGTTTCCAAGTCTTTCCACAGCTACTGTTTCTCTCGACATGACCAGATAATTGCCTGTCAGTACGGGGGTGGGCAGAAGCAAAGAAGCGTCATTGCTGTTGGAGGTGCGTTCGTTGATAGTGTAGTCGTATGGATTGAACTGGTAAATGGTAATGGGCAGGGAAGAGCGGATATGATAAGCACCTTTGTTGTCAATTGTTCTGTAGAGCTTAGTCTGGTAATTATGAGCTCCCGGTGCGGCTCCACCGTTTTTTATGTCCAGATTGAAGGGCAGAGTGACAACCCTCACTGTATTGGGTGCGATGTTGAGGTTTTGTTGAACGTTGTTTCCTTTGATTTCGATGGAAACAACATCAGAGTTTGAATTGTCGATGACCAGAGCAAAATTTTCATTGAAATCTTCTGGGATATCAGTATTTACAGTTGAAACTGACCAGAAATCACAACCTCTGTAGGAGGGAGCGGTTGCTGAGTTGTTACAGGGAGTGTTACAGACAGATTCTCCGTTTATAACAATGCAGGCTTCGTCCTTGTCAAGTTGGCAGATTTCTTCAATTTGTCCGATTTCGTTGTTACTGCTACATACATGGACGTGGCCGTCATTACCGCAGATATTTTCTCCGGCTATGCATTCAACACATTCGAGAGTTGCCGGATCACAAATGGGAGGAGTGCTGTCTTCTCCGCATTGTTGTTGTTTTTCCCAGGTTCCGTTTTCTCCACAAATTTGCAACTCATTGAGAAAGCATTGTTGTTGACCCACTTCGCATTCATTGTTGTTGTTATTGTTCACATTGTTGCTGTTGTTGGATTCAGTGTCGTCATCGCAACTGCAGAAGGCAGGAAAAATGAATAAAAAGGAAAATATGAAAATAATTTTGGATGGGGTGAATTGCATCAACTTTCTCCTTATAGTTTAGTTTTTCAACATGATAGCACAGCAGGAGTATTTTTCTATTTAAAACTGCAGACACCAATTGTTCATGATTTTCAAGAAGATTTCAGTTGCCTGTTCCAGACGATCCAGCCTGCAGAATTCATCGACCTTATGGGCCATATGCGGCTCTCCCGGTCCCAGGATTATTGTTGGTGGTTCTCCACAGGCTCTTTTCATTACGGCTCCATCTGTATAATAGGAGATACCTTCGGCTTTTATTTGTTTGGTCGATCTCTGATATTTTTGGCAGAGGCTGAATACTTGCTGAATCCAGGGATGAGACGGGTCTGAACTGAAACCTGTTTCGTTCTGAATAATTTCTATTTCCACATCTTTGTTCAGATGATTCTTCAAATCATTTAAAAGTTGCTGGTGGGAGAGATTGGGAGTTGTTCTGATATCAATTGTAAATTCGGCATAATCGGGAACAGAATTAATGTTTATTCCTCCCTTGATTGTGCCCGGATTCAGAGTTGCAGCTCCCAGAAGAGGATGAGGGGAAGAATTGAAGTCATATTTTTCCAACTGCAGCAGAAGACGAGCTGCTTTCAAAATAGCATTTTCCCCTTCCGCTGGCATGGAACTGTGAGCAGTTTTGCCCCTGACTGCAAATTTCAACCATAATAGTCCCTTATGTCCGAGATAGGGATAATTTGAAGTGGGTTCGGCTATAAGCAGGGCACCAACCTCCGGCAGAGGTTTCTCGGGTAAAGCAGCCAGATGGGTTGCACCTTGGCAACTATTTTCTTCTCCTGCTGTAATTACCAGGATCAGACTCCGTTTCAGGCGATGTTGATTTAAAGAAAGAGCCGCATTGATAATGGCAGCGACTCCTCCTTTCATGTCGCTCGCTCCCCTGCCATAAAGTTTTCCATCGCTTATAACCGGTTTGAAAGGTGGGTGTTTCCAATCGCTTGCAGTTGCCGGAACTACATCCACGTGACCTGAAAAACAGATGGGGAGTTGTTGACTCAAGGTTGCAGTTGCCGGTGGAAGGAGGCGGGCAATCAATGAAGGTCGTTTGGGAGCAAAATAATAGTAATCAGTATGAAAACCTGCATTTTTAAGCAGAGAACCGATGTGCCTGATACATTTTTCTTCGTTCCCAGGAGGATTGGTTGTGTCAAATTCAATCAATTTTCTGGTCAGTTCTGATGTTTTCATTTGTAATCCTGTTTGTTTTATATCTTAATTTAAAGCAGTCGGTTGTTTTTTGCAAATACAAGCCTGCCATTGTAAGATTTAATCTATTCAAAGT
>JAQICJ010000231.1 GCA_027858615.1 Deltaproteobacteria bacterium | reverse complement strand
ACTTTGAATAGCATCTTCCTTCAAAAAATAGCCCTTGGCTCCAACCAGAAAAGATTGTTTAACGTACTTCTCTTCTTCATGAAAACTCATAATCAGAATTTTGGCATTCGAATCAATTTCCAGAATTCTGCGAGTAACTTCAATCCCGTTGATATGAGGGATACTGATATCAATAAGATAAACATCGCTATTTTGTCTATGGTAAAGATTGAGGAATTCTTTACCGTTTGAAGCTTCACCATTGACGACTATTTCGTCAGATTGTTCCTTGATAATATTTTTTATTCCTTCCCTGACAACAGGGTGATCATCAACTATGGCAATTTTTATATTCATCAAAAACTCCAAAGACATCTGTTAAAATGATTAATTTTAAAATATTTTAATTCTTATTTTATTTTAAATTTCCATTTTCAGTAAAACTTTATTGCAATTATAACAGCATTTTTAAAATTTTGGATAAAGTTTTATAATTTTCAAATTGGGTTGTTCCCATCTCAGAATGGAGGTTTGGACTGGGTAAGAAGTTTGCCTCAAATGCGCTAAAAACTTCGCAGACATAGTTACCAATATTTCAAGAAGTTACGACAAAGAAGATGATGCGAAATTCTGTATTCAGACGAATGCCTTCCTTTTGTAGAAGGGAACCAGATAGTTCTTGTCTCAGACAAAAAATCCAGATTATTCGTTATCTCTTGCAAATTTTTTGCTATAGTCAGCTCCATGAGCATGAATAAAAACATAAAAGCCCTTGCAAATCTGATTCTCTTTATTGGTGTCATGTGGTTATTCTGGTTGGCAGATCTTGTTAATGACTCTTTGCAGATTCTTCCCAACATCAATTCATTCGGCATAATTCCCCGTACTTTTATCGGCTTCATCGGGATTTTCACTGCTCCTTTTCTTCATAGCAACATCTGGCATCTATTTTTCAATTCGATTCTGCTGCTGCTGCTTGCTGTTTTCATGGCTTTTTTCTATTACCGAACCTATGCCAAATCAATTGTGATCATCATTGCAGGAGGAGGACTTCTGGTCTGGCTTTTCGGCAGAAACGGCAACCATATAGGCTCCAGTGGAGTTATTTTCGGACTCCTTGGCTACATGATTGCAGGAGGGATTTTCAGAAAAAGATTCTGGCCCTTTGTGGTTACTTTGTTGATTCTCTTTTTATTCGGCTCTACTTTTATTTTTGGGATTTTACCTGAAAACAGCCGAATTTCCTGGGAAAGTCACCTCTGGGGAGCTGGGGCAGGCATTCTGGCAGCCTGGAATTACAGGAAGTACAATTATTAAACTTTTTCCCACTTGAAGAAATTCGAGTTTTCACATAAACAACTGCTATAATAAACTTGTAAATAATTTTAGTTTTGTTGAAATTTACAGCAAAATATTTCTATAAAGGAGATATTCATGGAAAGCGTAGAAGTAAGAGAATTCCAAAAAATCATGAAAGGCGAACTGGGAACTGCAGAAGATCTAAAAAAAATCAAGGGTTTCCTAAAAAAAATCCATGGTGAACATGGAAAATTTGAATTAATCGATACTTTGGAAAATAAAAAATTTCTGATTGATGTTGAAGTTGGAAAAGTAACTTGGAAAGAAGCTAAATAATCCCCACCCAATTACAAAGAATAATCAGGGGTTGAAAATCAGAACCAGATAGAAAATAATTGTCAGGACTATGGTAAGAGAACTTAAAGCCAGGGCATAAAGGGAAAGCCTCTTTTGGGAAGTTCCCGGATTTTTTTGAGAAAGAGCAATCGCAACAGCTATTCCGGCTATAATTGAGCTGACATGAATGGGGAGGGGAAAAGGAGCCCAGAATAAAAACAGAGAAAGAAGGGATAATGAAAAAGCCAGAACAGATAACATATATTCACTCCTTGGTTCCCGTTTTAGAATGTGGGTTATTGGCCGGGACTGAGATCTATCATCAGTCCACCTGAGAACTTTGTCTTATAATTTCTTTTTTATCATGCTCTTCAACTGTTCCACTCCCACCAGTCTCACAAAAGAACCAAATCGTGGTCCCCTGTCCTGACCCAACAGAACTCTGTAAATAGATTTAAAAAATTTAGCCGGTTTGAGGGAACGACCTTTGGCAATATCAAAAGGAAAAGATTGAATATCTTCTACAGGAACATCAGGTTCAACTTCATTCAATTTATCGAGCAACTCTTGAAATAAAGGTCTCATTTCTTCCGAAATATCATCCCAGGTTTTGGCAGGGAGGATAAAATCTCGATAGTAGGCCAGATTTTTATTGATAAGATCCCTGATCATCTCTTCATTTTCCTGAGCATTGTCATCATATTTTTTGAGATAATTGAAAAACAGATCTGGATCATCAGCGCCGACGGCACTCACCAGATTGTTTACTGTGGCAAAAGAAATTGAAGAATTGTAAGCAGGAGGATTTCCGGCAAATATATGATAGATTTCCGAATCATATTTTTTGGAGTCGGATAATTGATCATATGTAGATAGTTTATCTAGATAATTATCTACCACCTGGGGTATCATCTCAAAGTAAAGCCTTTTGGCTTTGCGGGGATTTTTGAAAATATAAAAAAGCAAACTTTCTACAGGTGCATATTTCATCCAGGAATCAACAGTCAGCCCCTTACCCACAGATTTGGAAATCTTTTCACCATTTTCATCGAGGAACATTTCGTAAAACAAACCAGCAGGTGGTCTTTTACCTAGAATTTTGCAAATTTTTGTGCTCAGACGAGCCGATTCTATGAGATCTTTCCCGTACATTTCATATTTAATACCGTAGGAAAACCAGCGCAGAGCCCAATCAACCTTCCAACCGGTTTTTACAGTTCCACCGGTAACAACTATTTTTGCCCGATGATTACAACCTTCTATTTCTCCGAAGGATCGATCACAGGCCATTCCAATTTTTCCTTCTTCCGGAAACAGATCAGTCACCCTGGTAGTATAAACCTTGCCGCATTTTGGACAGATAGGCATGAAAGGCGACCAGTCCCGACGATTTTCTTCCCTCAAGGTAGCTGTAATCAATTCAGTTATTTCGTCATGTTTTTCCAGAATCAATTGCAGACCTTCATCAAAATCTCCCCGTTTATAAGCTTCGGAAGAACTGCGAAAAGTATAATCAAAACCAAAAGCATCAAGAAATTCCTTCAGTTTATTGTTCATATATTCGCTGAAACTGCCTTTTTCTTCAAAAGGATCCGGAATGGAAGAAAGTGGTTTTCCCAGATTTTCCCTGAGCATTTCTTTATTGGGCAAATTGAGGGGAACTTTACGCAATCCATCCATGTCATCTGAAAAAGCGATTAGTTCAGTTGGATTACCAGTAAAGTGTTCAAAAGCATTGCGGACCCAGTTGGTACGGGCAACTTCGGCGAAAGTTCCAATATGAGGTAAACCACTTGGACCGAAGCCTGTTTCAAAAAGAATGGTTTCATCCTGCTCAAAGGGACCATGCATGCCTTTTAATTTTTGAGCTTCGCGAAAAGGCCAACTTTTATATTTTTTATTTTTTGCCATAATTTCATTTCTCCTCAAGAACCAAATATCATTATAAAAATACTGTATATTTCAAGGATAAAAATGTAATCCTTGAGCGATCAAGAAAACCATTTTGGGACGGGGGTTATTTAGTTCCCATCCCAAAAATGGATGTAATCGTCTGGCGACGGAATTTTACCTCATCTGCTTTGTCGTAACTTCTTGAAATAGTTGTGGCTATATCTTCGCAGTTATTCCTAGCATCTGAGGCAAACTTCTTCACCAGCCAAAAACCCCACTTTTGGGACGGGAACTATTTAAGCACAAGATTGGCCAAACGACCTGGCACATAAATGAATTTTACCAGGTTTTTCCCTTCCATGTAGGTTTTCACCTTGTCATCATCAATTATCAATTTTTTGATGCCTTCTTTGTCAAGATCTGCAGAAGCTTCTATTTTCTGCCTTACCTTACCGTTGATCTGAACTACCAGTTCAAAAGTATCCTCTTTCAAGATTTTTTCCTGATATTTCGGCCAGGGATAATTGGTAACAAATTCATTTTCTCCGATCATTTTCCATAATTCCTCAGCCACATGGGGTGTAAAGGGAGCTATCATCTGCAAACCAAAACAAATAGCCTCAACTATGTGTTTTTCTTCCAACTTGCCAGATGCCTTGAAAGTTCCAAGACTGTTGAAAAGCACCCTGATTTCTGCCAGAGCGGTATTGAAATGGAAACGTTCAATATCTTCACTTACTTTTTTCAAACTGGCATGGGCAATCTTACGAATTTCCGATTTTCCTTCAATTCCACTCTCAACTGCAGCCTTATATTTTTGGCACAATTCCAGATTTTCAGTTACAACTCGCCAAACTTTGCGAATGAACTTATGAGCACCTTCAACTCCAGAATCGCTCCATTCCAAATCTCGATCCGGTGGAGAATCGGAAAGCATGAAGAAGCGAATGGTATCAGCTCCATATTTTTCTATATATTCCAGAGGATCGACAACATTCTTCTTGGACTTGGACATTTTTTCCACCCGCCCGATCTCAATGGAATTTTGGCAGATAACACACTTGTTGTTATCGGTAACCTGATCGGGAAAAAGCCAACCATGATCAGGACATTTGTAAGTTTCCATGGTTACCATTCCTTGGGTGAGCAACCTTTTAAAGGGTTCGTCCAGATCGATATAACCCAGATCACGCAGCACCTTGGTGAAAAATCGTGCATAAAGCAGATGCATGACTGCATGTTCTACTCCCCCGATATATTGGTCTACTCCCATCCAATATTCGGCATCTTCCTTGTTGAAAATGGATTCCTGATAACGGGGGGAGGTATAACGCAGGAAATACCAGGAAGATTCCACAAATGTGTCCATGGTATCGGTATCCCGTCGGGCTGGACTTCCACATTGGGGACACTGGGTGTTTTTCCAGGCAGGATGGCTGGCCAGGGGGGAGCCTGATTTGTGATCTTCCCAGTTAACATCATCGGGCAAAGTTACCGGGAGATCTGCAAGGGGCACTTTGACTACTCCACATTTGTCACAATAGATCATGGGTATGGGTGAACCCCAGTAGCGTTGCCGCGAAATTCCCCAATCACGTAAACGGTAATTGACTGTATGATCACCTTTGTTCAATTCTACCAGATGTTTGATTACCGCCTCTTTTCCTTCTTCATTGTTCAAGCCGTCAAATTTGCCGGAATTAACCATTACTCCCGATTCAACATAAGCCTCTTCCAGTTTGGAACCTTCGAGCGGTGTATCTTCCCCTTTAATTACTACTTCAATGGGCAGTTCATACTTTCTGGCAAAGTAAAAATCCCTCTGATCATGAGCAGGTACTGCCATTACTGCACCGGTTCCATAATCCATCAAAACAAAATTGCCGATATAAACAGGAATTTTTTTATTATTAACTGGATTAATTACATATTTTCCGGTGAATACACCTTCTTTTTCATAATCATCACTGGTCCTCTGGATCTTATCTTCATTACGCACTTTGTTGACAAAGGCTGTAACTTTTTCTTCCTGGCTGGTACCCGCCGCCAACTTTAGAGCCAGTGGATGCTCAGGAGCTATACTCATGAAAGTTACTCCGAAGAGAGTATCCGGTCGGGTGGTAAATACTTCGATCTCTTCCCAGTCAGCCAGAGATTTTTCCAGTTTAAACTTGATCAAGGCTCCATGGCTTTTGCCAATCCAGTTGCGCTGCATAGTAAGGACTTTATCGGGCCAGCCTCCCTCAAGATGTTCGAGATCCTGCAACAATTCCTCTGTATAATCTGTAATTTTGAAAAACCATTGAACCAGTTCCTTCTGTCTTACTTCGGAAGAACAACGCCAGCATTGTCCATTTTCAACCTGCTCGTTGGCCAGAACCGTATTGCAACTGTCACACCAGTTTACGAAAGAGCTGTCCCTGTAGGCCAGTCCCCTGTCATACATTTCCTGAAAAACCTGTTGTTCCCAGCGAAAATATTGAGGATGGCAGGTAGCTATTTCCCGAGACCAGTCGTAAGAATATCCCAAAGCCTTAAGTTGAGATCTCATCTGATCGATATTTTTGTAAGTCCACTCAGCCGGATGAACATTAGCGTTGATAGCTGCATTTTCAGCAGGAAGACCAAAAGCGTCCCACCCCATGGGATATAAAACGTTAAATCCCATTGCTCTGCGGGTGCGGGCAATTACATCACCTATGGAATAATTGCGGACATGGCCCATATGAAGCTTTCCCGAGGGATAGGGAAACATTTCCAGAACAGAGAATTTTTTTTGTTTTCGATCTGATCTGGATTTAAATATTTCAGATTTTTGCCATTTACTGCGCCATTTGTTCTCAATTTTTGCAAAATTATAATCTTTTTCCATAATTATTCTCTCTTGAATTAATTTTTTTTTTAATTTTCTCAAACAGTTAAAACCAGTTTTCAATTTATTTTTCTGATTTGAAAACCAAAGTTCATAAAACTGCAGAGGATTGTTATTACTTGTATTTAGCATTTTTCAGACTGCTTGAGAAAGGACTGAAACAACTTTTTTGCCGATAACTGAACACAAAAAACAACGGCTATATCCATCACAAGTAAAACTAATTACAGTTTTTTTTGATAAAAGTCAAAAAAGATCTTGATTTGCTTCAATTCATTTACTATTTTTCAGGCGCTTGAGAGGCGAAAATAAAAGGCCTCCCTGCTCCATTATTTTAGTTTGTCAAATTTTACAAACACTTGGAATAATAGCAACCTGGTTTCAACTAAAATTTGACACCTTTACCAATAACTAAACCGGATTTTTTTTCAGAGCTATTGCTGATATCAATGTTGAAAATCCGGAAAAACGGGGCTTGTGCAAACTTGCCAAACCGAAGGGAGAAAAACATTGCCGATTACAAAATCTTATAGAGACGAAATTGGAAAAGAACGGGAATATGAGTTTATCATGATTCTCAAACCAGATTGTACTCCAGCCGATATCAAAATTATCGTACAGAGAATGCATGATCTGATTGAACGTAAAAATGGGCAAATCATCAAATTTGAAAAATGGGGAAAACGCAAACTTGCCTATGAAATCAAGAAGAACAATGAGGGCATTTATCTTTATCTTCGAATTCTTGGACTTTTCGATCTAATTCCTGAAGTTGAAAAACTGATGAGAATGATTGAAAAAGTTATCCGCTACATGACCATCAAAATTGATGACACTGTAGATCCGGAAGCACGTTCTTCCGAGTTTGATATTGAAACTCTCGATGGCAACATTGAAGAGGCTGATGTTGATGAACTTGAAGTAAGTGAAAAAGACGGAGAGGTTGTAATCAAGAAAGTAACTGAAGAAGATTCAAAGGAAACCGAGGAAAAAGAAGCCGAGGAAGTAACTGAAGAAAAAGCAGACAGTGAACCCGAAACCGATTCAACCGAGACTGAAGATAAACCTGAAGATACTAAGGAGTAAAAAATGGGAAGAAGAAACAGAAGATATAGAAAAAGAAAATATTGTGCATTCTGTGCCAACGACAATCTTACTCTGGACTACAAAAATCCTAGAGTTCTCAAAGATTTCATTACAGACCGCGGCAAAATAATTCCCAGCAGAATTTCAGGTACCTGTTCTACTCATCAGAGATTTTTGACCAGGGAAATTAAAAAAGCCAGAATGGTTGCCCTTATTCCATTCACCGCTAAATCCAAATAAAATGCAGGTCAAAGATCACATCTACCTGAAAGGAGAAATAAAATGGCTAACATGGAAGTAATTCTTACCGAAGAAGTACCAAATCTGGGAGAATCCGGAGAAATAGTCAAAGTTAAAGCAGGTTATGGCAGAAATTATCTCATCCCTAAAGGGATCGCCATTAAAGCAACCTCAAAAAACAAAGCCAGACTTGAACATGAAAAAAGAGTTATCGAATTAAAAAGAGCCAAGCAAATCAAGACTTCAGAGGATTTCAAAGAAAAACTCGAAGATATTACTATTACCATTCCCAAAAAAGTTGGAGAGAATGAAAAACTTTATGGTTCTGTAACCAAAAAAGAAATTGTCGATGCCCTGGCCAAAAACAATCTGCAAATTGAGAAAACCCAACTCCTACTTAATAAACCCATCAAAGAAATTGGGGTTCAAAATATCGATATCAGATTAACCCAGGGAATTATCGCCAATCTTAAAGTCTGGATTGTCAGCGAAGAATAAGCAAGCCTGACCTAACAAGATATCACCAACCAGAAAATGCAATTCAAGGGGATATAACTGTGGAGATCATCCTTTTTATGATATGGACGTTTTTATTGAGGAAAATAATCCTATGATTGAATTTGAAAATATAAGCATCTGTTATCAAGATAAGCAGATTGTTAAAAACCTGTCTTTTAATATTCCCAAAAATGAAAAGGTGGTTATCTGGGGCAAATCAGGATCCGGGAAAAGTTCCCTGCTTAATTTGATACCTGGATTTATCCAACCCTGCCAGGGCAGAGTTCTTTTTGAAAAAAAGCCGATAACCCCAAAATTGGCCTGGCAGATAAGAAGTAAAATTGCCTATCTGGATCAGAGTATAAGTTTGGCTGGGGAAAAAGTTTCTGTTCTGATCAACTATGTTTCAAACCTCAAAAATAATTCTCACCTTGATTTTTCCCAGAATCGAATTTTGGAACTTTTTGCTTATTTTGAACTTAATAAGAAACTGCTCAACCAAAATTTTCAAGACCTTTCCGGAGGGGAAAAACAGCGGACAGGTATTATTATTTCAATCTTATTGCAACGAGAACTCTATCTTCTTGATGAGATTACCTCGGCCTTGGATAAAAATTTGAGTTTGAAAACGGTAAACTATTTCAGCAAACAAAAAGATATTACCTGCCTCATTGTCTCTCATGATCCAATCTGGACAAAGGGTGACGAAGTAAAAATTTTCGATCTGGAGAAAAAGAAATGGAAACGATAAATATATCTCTTGTTGCCATTGGATTAGCGTTTGCTCTGCTTCTGGTTCCTTTGGGACTCAGCCTTTTTTTTGAATTTAAATTGATCAAACAACTTGTTTATTCCACTTTCCGTATGACAGTCCAACTTGTTTTGATCGGTATTTTTCTCAAATATCTTTTCAAGTGGGATAATCCTCTGATCAATTTTTCCTGGCTGACAATAATGATTCTGGTTGCTGTTTTTTCTTCCATCCGCAATGCAGCCATAAAAATATCCTTCCTGTTTGTCCCTGCTTTTACTTCATTTTTTCTTTCCACTTTTCTGGTGGTTTTATATCTTAATTCACTGGTAATTCCCACTGACAGCATCATGGAGGCAAAATATCTCATTGTTTTGGGTGGAATGGTGCTGGGAAATTGCCTGAGAGGTAATATTATCGGGATCAGCACTTTTTACAACAATTTGCGTCAAAATGACAAAAATTACCTCTATACTTTGAGTCTGGGTGCATCTCAATTCAAGGCTCTGCTTCCCCGTTTTCAGAAAAGTGTTGAACTTGCTCTCAAACCCACCCTTGCATCCATGGCAACCATGGGCATTGTCGCTCTACCCGGCATGATGACAGGAGTAATTCTCGGAGGTGCTGATCCTGAAACCGCTATTAAATATCAGATTGTGATTGTGATTGCTATGGTAGTAAGCACCATAAGTTCAGTGGTTTTTACTATTCTGCTTTCATTGAAAATTTGTTTTAATAAATATGGAATTCTTCGCAAAAATATTTTTATCAACCACAAACAATCATTTTCCCCCAAAAAATAAAACAACTTCAATCAATATTTTTTTCTTTGGCACCAGCCCGGGGATTTTTCAATTTGAGAATTGAACCGTAAGTAATGGCGTTTTGGGAACAGGCTGTCAAACATCTCCCACAACTGTTTATCAAAGGGACTGCTCAGAAAGCAAAAACCCAGAAGATTTCCCCTGTGGAATAAAGAAATATTAAAGATTGGAAATAAAACAGGAAAACTGACAATTAAACTGACAGTTTAATGTTTTCGGGAACGGCGCTTGTTTTTCTTGCGACGCTTAGCAGCCTTGCGACGCTTAGCAGCCTTGCGACGCTTAACAGCCTTGCGACGCTTAACAGCCTTGCGACGCTTAACAGTTTTACGACGCTTAACAGCCTTGCGACGCTTAACAGCCTTGCGACGCTTGATGGCTTTACGATGTTTAGTAGCTCTACGATATTTAGTAGCTTTACGATGTTTAGTAGCTCTACGATGTTTAGTAGCTCTACGATATTTAGTAGCTCTACGATGTTTAGTAGCTCTACGATATTTAGTAGCTCTACGACGATTGATGGCTCTGGAGCGACGAACCTGGTGATGTCGCTTGTTATATTTTCTGACAAAGCTGTGGCGAGGATAGCGGGTCTTGAAACTGCGATAGCGGTTGCGGTATAGATTATCCAGATAATTTAGATGGGCGGGATTGGTATAGCCATAATTGGCAATTTTCCGATAAAGCCGTTTTTTACAACGACGACGGGAAACACCTCGAAAATGATCACAACTTACAGTCAACAAATAATTTTTAATCAGATTATAACGAGTTCGACGCAAACAACCTATATAAGCATTCCTTTGCTGCATTTCCGTAGGAACTACCTGAGTATACGCAATTCTGCGACAGCGTTTCCTTATTCTCCGGTAACTACCTTTTCGCCGCCTGAATTTTCTTCTTCTCAAACAACTCTGATATCTTAGATTAACCATTGCCGGAGTCGGTGCTACAGAATTTTGCGATTGGGACCAGCAGGAATTGTAATGTGCTGCTGTAAGATAACTGGTTGAAACACTGTTACTCCAGCGTCTATGTAAACGTTGCCTCCTTGATAATTTTATTCTTAAGGGTTGAGCTTCTGCCAAAGGAGTGAAAATCCCCATAAAAGCAAAAACAAAAAAGGATAAAACAATAGTACGTTTCATAATATACCTCCTGATATTGACTTTATTTCAATTTTTCAAAAGAGAGAAGTTAAATAAACACCCTGAATACGTTTTTTTAAAAAAAAACATAAAAGTCATTAAATCAATATTCTGATTCCCCCGAATCTTTGACATTTTTTGATCCTGCACAACTATATATAAGAAATAGGGAAACCAGTATTGAAAATTTCATCATCAACTCCTTAATTTCAACTCAATTGTAAAAATACCGCAAGAAAGTTGAAACAACTTTTCAACGATTCACAAAAACTTTTCTGTTAATGTTTTATCAATTTGATTAAGAAAAAGAGGCCGAAGATTAAAAAGAAGGAGGAGGAAAAGGGAATTTTTCCGGAGGATTTTCCGGGGTGAGTACAACCACAACCATCATCATCGGTGGTAGAAGTTTCGCCTGTACCGTTATTGGTGTTATTAGTGTTGTTGGTATTATTGTTGTTATTGCTTCCACCGGAACAATCGGGAATTCCGAGTGCCGGTTCTTCTTCAGGTTCGTCAGCATCATAAACCAGAGCCATGAGATGCTGACCGCCAATATAACCATGGTTGGGTGATGGAAAAGCCATGGTAATCATTGAGGACATAAATTTGCTTTCAGCCATCATCTGACCCCAGCCGTTCATGGCTTCCTCATAATGTTGATCAAGCTCCCAGGTGGCTCCAGCATCATAGGTACGGTAAAACATGGTTACAGCTGTAGGATTTTCTTCAGCATCGGGCTCACAGTTGGAAATACATACTGTTCCCAGAGCAACTCCGCGATTGCAGTCGAAAAATTTGATATCGCTGATGTGAGTTGCAGGAGCTGAGTCTATCGTCTCGGTAAATTTGAAGGGCACTTCAAATTCAACTACAAATGATTCGTGCCAGGGTAAACTTTGCTGAGTCCAGTTTTGTCCCCCGTCATCGGTATAATAAATATAAGCCTGCTCAGCATCATTGCCGCTGATCCAGCCTCTGTCTTCATTGATAAAAAATACGGCTGTAACTTGCATGGGGAAATTATCATGGAGTACTGTCCAATTGGAGCCGCCATCTGTTGTTTTGAAAACAAATCCGTTTCCATAGGATCTGGAAGGATTATCGCTGTCAGGACCGGTTCCGCCAACCAAAAAACCAATGGAACCATCGAGCATCTGCAGATTATTCAAGCTTGCATCTTGAGGTAAAGCCGGCAAAGTTCCCTGAGTAAAAGCACTGTTTCCATTTGAAAAATAAACATCAGCAGAAGTTATTCCATAAAGAGCACCGTTATTATCTTTAACCATTTTAACAAGCATTTCGTCGAAGGAATCATCGAGAATTTCCCAATTCATACCCCCATTGGTTGTTTTCCAGACAATATTTTCAGCAAAATCAAAGTCACTTTTAAAAGGCATGGACATTTCCATTCCTGCCAAGAAACCATTATTCTGATCCACAAATCTGATGGCAGTAAACATTACCATCCCCCCTTGGCTACTTGCCTGAGGCAACATGATCTGGGAAAATGAAGCTCCATCTGTACTGCGATATCCAACCAATTGAGTATTTCCACTATTTGAGGTTGCACCGATAAACCAGGCCAAATCGGTACCAACAGCATCCATCGCTGTTATGTAATTATCCTGACCTTCTTGAGATACTGCAAGATCCCAGGACTGTTTTGCCCAAGCACTGGGAATAGAAAATACTAAAATAAAGATGACAAAAATAGATTTTTTCAACATTGTTATACCTCTGAGTAAACTGAACTTGTTCAAATCACTGTATTTTTTTACTTACATACATAAACCAAATGGATCTTCTGCAGAAAGAATAATACAATCTTCCACTCCACATTCACTGTATTCCTGTTCAGGTGGGGGATCAGGATTACAAATATAATGACAGGTTTCCTGTCCGTAGGGTCCGAAACAAGTGTGTCCGGGAGCACAATCTGTAGAATCTGTACATGATTCTCCCCTGAGCTTAACACCTGCTTTGTTTGCATCTATACAACTGACCATTTCTTCTGTTCCCTGGAACATGTAACAATATTCATTGGCTCCACAGCCTTCGGTAGCTGTATATCCCCATTCTTCATTATAATAGTAGTTGCATTCTTCTACATCTTCACAAAGATAAGCTTTGTCATTATTACCCAGATCAAGTTCGATTGAACACATTTTTCCATTACCACACGTGGTATATATTTCAAAACAGAATTCTCTGCATATCCCGTTGGCTTCAGGAGGATCAGAATCATATTTGTAACAGAATGAACCAATCATGCAACCATCCTGATGATCCGGCCCGTCAACAGGAACACAAATATCATATTCTGTAATCTGGCCTGAATTGATACATTCCACAGTATTGGTAAGATCTGTTATGGTGCATTTATATCCGGGATTACATTCATTTTGATAAGGCAAATCCTCAACACTGCAGGTGCCCGGATCATTATTGATATTGTTAGTATTGTTAGTATTGTTAGTATTGTTAGTATTGTTAGTATTGTTTACGTTATTAGTGTTGTTTGCGTTGTTGTTT
>JAQICJ010000202.1 GCA_027858615.1 Deltaproteobacteria bacterium | reverse complement strand
TGTTTTTACCTTTTTGGTTATATTGTAACTGTGTTTCCTGTATTTACTGTTGTGAGGATGTGGGGGGGGGGACTGGACTTTTTTGCTGGTTGTTTGAGCTTTATCAGTAGTTTGGGTACTTGAAGTCTTCTCCTGAACAGAGCCTGTTCCCAAACTTTCGTTAACC
Organism: Deltaproteobacteria bacterium; assembly: GCA_027858615.1. Taxonomy (GTDB): domain Bacteria; phylum Myxococcota_A; class Polyangia; order HGW-17; family HGW-17; genus JAQICJ01. The sequence continues at coordinate 4,942 of JAQICJ010000202.1, read as the reverse complement.
AGGAAAAGAAGCACCAGAAAATTTTTTGAGAGAAAAAGGAAGGACAAAATAGAGCCTCCGAAAAATTTAAATCCAGATACAACTGATAAAAATATTGGAATTTCTTCCAAATGTTGTAATCAGTTTAACATATTTTCACAAAAAGATGAGCTTGTAAACTCATCTGTATCTGGAAAGGAAAAGTTTGCATTTCTTAATCCTGATTACTGGCCGAGGCTTGAATTGTTTCAGTTGGTGAGAGCAGCTTTGGTGGACATTGTTCGTAAAAATTCTACAAAACAGAATATTTCAGGTTTATAATTGCATTCGATAATTTTATTTGGAAAGTGTGGAGTGATTCATACTCTTTACAGAAATTAAAAGTAAAAAAGTTTAGTTGGAATAAACTTGGTCCAAGTCTTGTTTATCTCAGATAAAAGTTGCATTTGAAGCTTATTTTTGCAACGCTCGGCAACAGTCGATAGAATAATGTAATTTGGTTGGATTATTTTTCAATTTAAACTTTTTAAACTTTGTTTTCCAACAATTGTCTTTGAAGTTTAATCAAGTCCCACGGATTTTCTTGATCTTTTTCCGCTAACTTTTGCAACTTGCGGTTTTTCCAAAAAACCTTTGCCTTAATCTGGATATTACATTAATTTGCCTTAACCATTACTTTTTCGTTGTTTTTTTTGAATTAACGAACGGGTAATTTGTAGCAGTAAACCTGTATTTCCTAACAGATAGACAGGATTTTCACCTTGATTTATGATTCCCGGGTTTACAAACAGGGGAGGGTGAGATAACAATCGGTTTTCCGGAAGCCACTTGTATAGTTTTACTCGTCTGGTTTCATGCTAACATCCCGGAAATTAAATTACCTTGCATAGAGTTTATAAATGGCTGAATTACTAAATGTTAAAGAACTGAAAAAATATTTCAGACACGGCGAAAAAAATTTGAAAATTTTGAAGTCGGTAAGCATCAAAGTCGATGAAGGCGAGATGCTCGGTGTTGTAGGTGCTTCCGGTGCCGGCAAAAGTACACTTCTCCATCTGGTTGGTGGATTAGATTCTCCCACTAAAGGCAGTATATTTTTTAAAGGGAAGGATATTACTAAATTCAACAGCAACCAACTGGCTGCATACAGAGCCAAAGAAATTGGCTTTGTTTTTCAGTTTCACCATCTGTTGCCCGCTTTCAATGCTGTGGAAAACGTCATGATTCCGGCTCTGATTCAACGTGAATCCAGAGACAAAGCAAGCAAGTTGTCCAAGGATGCACTTGAACTTGTAGGGTTGAAAGACAGAATGACCCACAAACCCGGACAATTATCCGGGGGTGAACAACAACGAGTTGCAATTGCCAGAGCTATAGTAATGGAGCCTTCTTTGCTGCTTGCAGATGAGCCCACTGGTAACCTTGACAGTAAAACCAGCGGTAAAATCAATGATTTATTATTTGAATTAAACAAAAAATTAGATATGACTATGCTGGTTGTTACCCACAATATAAAACTGGCATCTCTTTTTGCCAGAAAAGTTACAATGGCTGATGGAGAGATAAGGGGTGATGAATCACGTGATTAAACAAAAAATTGTATTTTGGTTTCTGATTGTTCTTGTATCCGGTTTTTTTGCTCCCAGCGGAGTTAAAGCCGATATTATGGGCGATCTCCCCCAAAATAAAGTAAATAGACGACCAAAAATACTGACTATCAAAATAGAAGGCAATAAGGCCACCGAATCCAATGCCATCAAAAATATCATCAAGTCCAAAGCAGGCTACCTTTATTCCTCCAAGGTGGTTGCCCAGGACATAAAAACACTGTGGCGACTCAAAAAATTTAATGATATCGAATTTCGCAAAGAAAAAACAAAAAAAGGTGTAATTCTCCATATAAAGGTTGTTGAAAAACGCACCATCAGATCAATCATTGTCCATGGCAACAGCAAGCTCGGGCTGGAAGAAGTAAACAAAGTAGTTACTATCAAGCCCAATACCATTCTTGATGAATCAGCCGTAAAAGACAATGTCATCAAAATTAAGCAGCGTTATCAAAAAGATGGGTTTTATCTCATCAATATCAAACACAAAATTAAAAGGGTCAAAAACAATAAAGTAGACATCCATTATTATATTGAAGAAGGTCCTCGGGTTAAGGTGGGGGGAGTGTCTTTCAGTGGCAACAAACGTTTTCCATCCGAAAAATTAAGATCAGGTATCAGCACCAGAGTTCCAGGAATATTTTCATTTTTGAATGACACTGATGGTGTTTTTGACAAAAATGCCCTTGATGTGGATATTCTTAAAATTAAGAGTCTCTATTTCAATCATGGATATGTCAGGGCAAAAGTAGGTCCATCGCGAATTCAATTTTCTAGTGCTCAAAACAAGGTTTATATTCACATCCCAATTCTGGAAGGACCCCGTTACAAAATCAAAGAAATCAGTTTCGGCGGAACTTTACTTTCTCCTGACAAAGAATTGATGAAAAGGTATAAAGCCGGAGATAAAGAGGCCAAACAGAAGTTGCTGGAAGCCCATCATGCCATGGTGAAGTCCAAAGGTGACAGTTGGTTCAACAGAGGGCAAATGGCCATGGATCTCAAGCGAATTACTACTTATTATCGCGATCTTGGTTATGCCTATGCAAATGTTATTCCTCAAAGTCCCATCAATGATGTCAAACGTGAAATATCAGTCAAATTCATAATCAAGCCCGGAAAAAAAGTTTATATCGAAAGAATTGAAATACAAGGAAATACTTCCACCAGAGACAAGGTAATCCGCAGGGAAATGATCATCAATGAGGGTGATCTTTTTTCAGTAACCAGGCTCGATATTTCTAAAAAAAGAATAACCCGACTTGGTTATTTTAAAAAAGTGGAAATCAAGCAGAAAAAGGGATCAGACACCGACAAGATCAGAGTTATTGTCAAGATCCAGGAAAGATCCACCGGAACTTTCAACATCGGTGCAGGTTTCAGTACAGTCGAAAATTTTATTGCTCAGGCTCAAATTACCCAGCGTAATTTTCTAGGTCGTGGTCAAACTATGATGTTGAGAGCTGCACTTTCCAGCCTGAGGCAATATTTTACTCTCCAGTTCACCGAACCTCATTTTTTCGATACTGACTGGTATTTCAGTTTCAGGTTGTACAATTCCATTTATGCTTTTGAAAGTTTTAACCGAGAAACCTATGGTGGCGCCTTGACTTGGGGTTATTCACTGACTCCTTTCTGGCGGGTTTTGCTGACCTACAAACTAGAAGATGTTGCAGTCGATACTTCCAATTCAGGTGGGTTGTTCGGTACTTCTTCCTATGGTTCCCATATTCCATCTACTGCCTATGTCGCCAATCTGTTTGATGACGGGATTACTTCCTCCGTAAGGGGGCTTGTGAGTTGGGACCATCGCAATAATCGCCTTTTCCCCACCAAAGGATGGTTGGCCAATGCTTCTGTTGAAGTAGCTCGCCCAGAAATAGCTTCCCAGAATGTTTTTACCAAATATCGTGCCAACGCTCGTTTTTACTATCCCATTTACGGTCCCTTTGTTCTTAAAATGAACAGTCAAATTGGATATATTACCTCTCCACTTAAATCAGGAGTTCCAATTTTTGAAAGGTATTTTCTTGGTGGAATCAACACTATCAGGGGGTTTCGTCCCTATTCCATCGGGCCACGCATAAAGGTGCCCATATCTCCAGATCCAAATGCTGCTCTTTTTTCCTTTAAAAAAGGAGGGAACAAAAGTCTCATTTTTAACTGGGAGCTTGAGTTTGAGATTCTCAAGGCAATGATGATCAAGGGAGTGGTCTTCATCGATGCGGGTAATGCTTACGATGACGATGAAAATTATTCTCTTACTAATATGAGATCTTCCTGGGGATTCGGAATTCGCTGGTATACATTCCTTGGTATCCTCAGGTTTGAGTGGGGACTTCCTTTCAATCCGAGAGATGGAGAAGATCCAATCGTCTTCGAATTCAACATCGGCAACAGTTTTTAAAGGGTTAGATTAATGAAGGTTATCATTTTTTGTTTTTTGTTTTTTGCAATGGCTACCGGATGTACCAAAGGTTTGAAATCCCATCGAGTGGGAATTGTAAATCTGAAGACAATTAAGGGAAAATCTGTTTGGGGACGTTCTCATAAAAGAAAAATGAACAAACAGATTGTCAGTCGTGAAAAACAATGGCAGGAAAATTGTGAAAACCCCCTCAAAAACACAGTGCTGAAACTTGAAAAAATCAAAAAGGAAAAGGATGCCAAGCCAGAAGAAATTGCCCGACTCCAACAGAAAAAAAGGCAATTGTCTCATAAATGTTCTATGGTACGGCAGCAGTTTAAAACGGAAATTGAAGAACTCAACGAAAATTTCGCTTCGAGTATAATTAATAAAGTTAAAGAAGTTGCAGCTTCCATAGCCGAGGAATTGCAGCTTGATCTGGTTGTATCCCAATTCAGAGGTGTTGTGCTTTATGGGTCAAAACAGGTTGATATTACCAGTAAAGTGATTAATAAACTCGAAGAGGGTTTTTAGTCTTATTCTGGAGTTTCAAGAATTAACTTTTAACTTTTGAATATATTTTTTCAGAGTTAGTCTAAAACACCCTGAAAAAGATTAGTTTAATCGTTGGTCGCGGGTCTGTTCTGGTCACAATCTATAGCCAAAAACCTGCTTTGGGTATATTAAAAATAATCAAATTAGTCGTTTTTATGAATTAATACAGTTTGCGAAAACTATGGAGTTTTTGAAATGAAAAAAGAACTTACAGTAATTTTATTCTTATTGGTATCAACCTTAACTTTTCCGGCTCTTGCTCAATCCATAGCTTGGTTCAATCCTCAGAAAGTGCTGAGAGACAGTAGCGCTGGTCGTAAAGTGCTTGCCAAACAGCAGGCATTGAAAAAACGATTCGAGCGGGAGAGAAAAAATGCCGAAAAACCATTGGCAA
>JAQICJ010000197.1 GCA_027858615.1 Deltaproteobacteria bacterium | reverse complement strand
GTTTATATCGGGATCGTTGTTCAGGACTTCCCTGTAAATTTCAGCAGCTTTGTAATAATCGCCATTCAAGAATTTTTTATAACCCTCGGCAAAAAGTTTGATCCACTGCTCATTGCGATTTTTATCCCATTTTTTGAAGAGTTGAAGGGCCAAGCCCCTTCCTTTGGAAGTACGATCATAGTCACCACGAGAAACTTGTTCAAGAATTTTTTTAACTGCGTGATAGGCCTGTCGCCTGGAATTAAAGGCAATAATTGTTTTTTTCTCAATACCTCCCGGCAGTTTGACTACTCCAATTTTTGTTCCTTTGCCTTTGTCTTCGAAGTATTGCAATAATGATTTTCTGGAGATTTCCCTCAGTTTTTTATCTTTGTGATTTGAGTAAAATAACAAAGGTTCAATTGCTTGAGCATAAAAATGGTTTGCATATAATTTCATCAGTTCAAACTTCATGGTAATCGGGGCACTTTGCAGCGCCAGTCTGGGATTTCCAGCCGGTGAACTACCTAGAATATACTTGGCATAACGTGCTTTTAGATATTTATCTCTTTGCTGTTTGCGGTTGTACTCTTTTTGCGACCAGGGAAGCAGATTGAAAACAATAATGGGCCCCATATTCTGCAATCCTTTGGTAATTTCGTCTCGAAAAATAAGAGTAACTTTGTCAAATGCAGCTTGGAACAGAATAGAAACCGATTTGACGGATTTTTCCGTAATTAATTTGCGAATTATACAGCCTTTTTTAATGAAAGAGTTGAAAATGCTGCGTTTATTCTGCTCAGAATAAGCAGGAACACCTAAAAGCAAATCCAGTACAGTTTGTGATATTTCTTTATTTTTGCGGGTTTCATTAATGCCGATATGATCTCGCGGTGGTGAAAACCAACCGGAAGGCGATGGCAGCTTTTTGCCCTTAATTTCCAGATAAGTTCTTACAATTTCTATTTTATTGTAACTGATTGGAGTAAAAAGTTCTTTTTCTATTTTTTCCTGTGATTCAGGCAGGTTAATGTTTTTGCACCATTCAGCTCGGGCAAAGGGATCTTTTTTCAGGAGATCATCTGCAGTGCTGGTAGCAAAAAGTGACATAAAAACTAAAACATAAAACATATAATGAACCTGTGTAATTATGGATATCAGTTTCAAGATTTCAGATCCTGAAAATAAGATTTAATCTACTTGAAACTAAATAGTTCCCATCCCAGAATGGGGGTTTTGGGCTGGTGAAGAAATTGGATTGAGATGCGCGGAATAACTTCGCCGACATAGTTGATACTATTTCAAGAAGTTATGACAAAGCAGATCAATTCAATTTCCGTTTCCAGACGATGACCTTCCTTTTTGGGATGGGAACTAAATAAGCAAGTTTTGCCGATATGGAACGAAAAACTGATTTATTCGCAATAAGATAGTAAAAGAGTTTAATCCTGTAAAGAGCTATCGGAAATTAGTTTCAAAAGGGAACTAATAAGCAGTTTGACCAAAGCTGCCGGTATAAAGATTTTTGCTGTTTGAAAAAAGATAATTTGACTTACCACTTGATTTTTAAAAAATCTTCGTCTATAAAGCACTTCAGCTTCCCACCTGTTTGATATTTTAAGGAAGCCTGGAGGTATTTACATGACAACAAAAATTAGACTTTCTCGAGCTGGAGCAAAGAAAAAACCTTTTTACCGAATAGTAGTTGCCGATGAAAGGCATCCCAGAGATGGACGCATTTCCGAAAGTATCGGCTATTATGATCCCGTTTCCCAGCCTAAAAAATTAAAAGTTGATCTTGAAAGATACGATTATTGGACCAATGTTGGAGCCAAACCATCAACTACAGTAAACAAATTGATCAAAGGCTACAAAAAAGAACAGCAAAATTAATTCCCGAAAACTTTGTTAAAGCGAACAAAGCTTTTGTTTTCACAGGGATTGTTGTATCCAAAGATCAACCCACTAATAATATCCAAATTCTGTTGCTAAATTACTAAATATGGGGAAAACCGCCATGAAAAAACTGGGTAAAATAGCCAAGCCTCATGGTCTCAAAGGTGATCTCATCGTCCTCTTTTGGGGAGACCTGCTACCTGA
>JAQICJ010000120.1 GCA_027858615.1 Deltaproteobacteria bacterium | reverse complement strand
CACACCCTCGTCGGCCATTCCGCCCCCCCACCACCACCATGTCTTACAATAGCCACATACGCCGTGGGCCCCAAAACCGGATTAAGGCGTAATCTCATATTGGTGGAAGTAACATTGTGACCTTTGCAGTTGCCTGAAGCGTCAGATTGACTGCAATCAGTGAGGTAACCAAGCAAGGGGCTGCGGTGAGGTGAAGCTATTCCAGAATAATTTCGATAACCGAGATCATAACGATACATATAATCGTTTCTCAATCGAAAATAGCCGTCAAGACTGAAAAACTGCATGGAAGGGGGTCTATCAAGATAGTTATCCTTGTGGATTTCTGGAGTTTTCCCCCCTTTTTCTCCTTCAGCTTTTTTGATAACCATATCTTTTTCTTTTTTTCCGGGTCCTTTTTGGCCACCCATACCTGGATTCATGCCACCAAATCCCTGAGCTGAGGCCAGGGCAGGGATAAGAAGAGCAGTTGAGCAACTGACAAGGAGTAATTTCCCGAGAAATTTATGGATTTTATTGAAACTTATATGTTTTTTGCTAAATATCATTTTGTTCTCCGACAATCAGATTAAACCGGATTTTCCTCAACTCTTTTTACAAATAATAATATACGCGGTTTCCGGTTTGAAACCGGGTAATACAAATGGCCAATTGTCTGCAAGCTGATGTCTAGCCGACAGCAAAAATTTATTACAGAACAAACCTCAAGCTCAGACTTGCACTTTAGCTGACGACCATAACCTCATAAGATTGAAACTTCAACTAAAAACAGGATATATTTCCAGTTGGATTGGAATTGAAAAGCAGTAAAAAAAGTCTGGATTTAGAGTTTTCAGATAAGACTATAAATATTTATGTTTTTCTGAGTAACCAACCAGAGCTTTTTCCCAGATTTGCTGAAGCCGATAGATAGTACTGCATTGCTCTTAATGTTGGCCAGAGGTTTTTTCTCTCCAAATTTGTAGAGGAAGATTTGATTATCTCTTTTGATGGCATAATGCTTTCCGTCAGGATGCAGAGCCATGTTTTCGACCTTATGAACCTCTCTGGTGTCAGATTTAATCCCGTTGATCAGAAAAAATCTGTAAGGTTTATATTTAACAAGATCATTATCAAATTTGTCCTTGCCTGTAACAATTCTTTTGCATTGACCAGTTAGTATTTTTGAACCGGCTTGATTTATGTTGCACAGTACATCATCTTTGTTTTCTTTGGCAAATTCATGTGTTGCCAGTTTTTTCCCGGAATACTTGTCGAAAACAGCCAGAAAGTTTTTATTTTCATTACCGGCGAGTACTATCAGATGATTGGGCTTGATTACAAGTTCATCAATACAGTTTTTGCAATCAAGTTTAAAAGAAATGGAAGCTTCTTCATCCGAACCGTTTTCGACCTTGAATTGGGAAAATTGCAGCAGGGAGCTGGTAAAGGCATTGATGGTAAAAAGTCCTGTTACTTTGGGATCAAAGAAACCAAGTTTGAAACCGCCATCAACAGCAAGATTGATATCTCGGGTGTTGAGCAATTTCCAGTCTGCTGATTTCCAGATGATGATTTTTCTGTTTGCACCGGAAATGTTGTTTTGACAAGCTGCCAGATATTTACCCTGGGGACTCCAGGCCAACTGGTTGAAAAAGGCAAGATTGCCGACCTGGACTTTTTCTTGTTTGTCATTGGAAGTATCATTGGAGTTCTCTTTGGACTCATGATTATCGCTATCACCGAGTTTTTTTAGAACTTCACCACTGTCAGGATTGATGATTTCAATGGTTTTCCCTTTGTTTACAGCAACTATTCCCTTAGTAAGGTTGAAAACCGGAGGCCCGTAGACTTTATTATTAGTGCCTGTTTTGCTGCCCTTTGATACATTGTAAATAGTCATTTCAAAAGGAGCTTGTCCGGTGGTTACGGCAAAATTATCGAAATCAAAAGAAGCAGTAAGCCACTTTATTTTATCGATTTCCTGGGTCGAAACTTTTTTAATCAGTTTTATTGTTTTCTGAGAAATTTTACCAAGAGAATGTATTTTGGGACGGTGATCTCTGTCGGGTTTCTTGAGATTTACCTTTTTTTTCGGTTCAGAGGGTTTTGTTATATTTTTATCCTCTTTGGTTTTATTGTCTTTAGCTTTATTTGGGGCATATTTACCGTTGTTGTCGGTTTTATCGGTTGCAGAAACTGGTTTTTCTTGATCTTTATTTTTGTTGCTGCAAGCAAAAACGGCCAGCGAAATTAGAATGATAAAAAATGTGTTGAATAATTTCATTTTTTCCTCCCTGTGCTTGATACCTTATTTTGTAAAATTTAACAACCACCTTGTAAAATCGGCTTGACAAGAATTCAGTGTCAACTTGGAATGTCTGCGAAGTTACTGGGTGCATCTGAGGCAAACCTCATATTGAGTCAAACATCTCTAGTCTTAATTTACAGAAACAGACTATTTCTTGTTGAATTTATCAAGAAACAGGTTGCGAAGTGTATCCACTGATTTTTTTATGGCCTCGGTACTTTTTGTACATTCAGTCAGAGCATCAATGCCTTCTTTTCCAAGTATTTTTTTATCAGGGTCAAGTCCGGAAAGTTGTGGTAACCAGACTTTTTCAACTCTGTCGATAAAACTTTTGGTTTCCTTGTGATCCTTGATTCCCACCTGCATTATTTTTCCCTTTTCATCAAAAACAACCTGCAAACGGATAGGAGCTGCATAACCTTTAAACTGGGCTTTTTCAAAATCAAAACTGTCAAGTTGGTACAAAACTTTTTTATTATTTTTTATCTTTTTATGG
>JAQICJ010000071.1 GCA_027858615.1 Deltaproteobacteria bacterium | reverse complement strand
GTTGAATTAAAAGATTAATAATTTTTAGAAAAGCAAATTTGTCAATAATATCAAATATTAAAGAGACAAGCATTGCCGAATTTAAAACTTTAAGTTTTCAAATCTGGATTTATCATTGGTTTTTGTTATAGTTGTCCTTATTAGCTATATATTGGTTGAGAAATACAGATTCAATAGAACTCACCCTTATGAACCAAGTGTAGCATTATCAATCATCAAGCCAACCCGGCCACATTTATGTTATGCTTGAGACAAATTTGTTACATTTCGGTATAGAGATACCAGTCGGTATAGAGGTACCAGGAGAAGACTATGAGTAAAATCAAGTGCCCATATTGTGGAAACAATAATTCAGGACATATACCTTTCTGCAGTGAATGCGGGAAAGTCCTTCCCATGGGTGATGAACGAGAGGTAATGGCTGAGACCATTGGAGCAAATTTTGGGCTCAAATGGGTATTGGTCGGGGCTTTTATTATTTTCATTCTCTCAACAATTTCCATTTTTGCCATTAAGCATCTGGGATTTGATATGGAATTCATGAGACCTGGTAAAAGGGAAAGACTTGAAGATCCCGCTATTACAGAACTTTCACCGGATGGTATTCTTGCTCCTTCCGATGAATCAATTACTATTGGCATCAGAACCATGGGGCAAAGAAAATTTCTGGGCAACAAGGCTTCCAGTGTAAAAATTTGTGGAAAAACTGTTCCAGTCAAACAAAATGCAATCTCCACGGTTAAGCCAGAAAGATTGAAAATTCTGGGAATAGAAATAACAAGATTTAATGTGCCCAACCAGGACAGTGTTTCAATTGTTCCACCAAGATGCACCAACAATGGATTTAAAGATATTGAAATCCGTTTTGAATCAGGGCGTTCTTTAGTTAGAAAAGACGGTATTTATTACGCCTCCATCAAAAATCCCTGGTTTTTATTTTATACGGAAGAGGGTTTGCCGGTGGTGCCAAAATTATTGGCACACTCAGACAAGATGAAACCCATAATGTTGGCAGATAAATACCGGAACAACATCAGATTACCCTTGAGTAACCTCGTCAAGCAACTGAGGTCAATTAAAAAAGAAAATAAAAGAATGCAGATGCTCAGTTTTGCTTTTTGGGGTTTGTTTATTTTTGAAATGTTGGCTTTCTTCATTGGTGGCTTGGTTTCCGCCAGATTATCACCTGGAATCACAATCAAAGAATCTCTAACTGCAGGAGTTTTTGTAGTAGTTTTCCTGGTTTTGAGAAATGTATTTTTCTTTGGAGCCGGAGGCAGTTATATGGTTTTCCAATTGTTGATAATGTTCCCTGTATATACCTCAATTGCTGCTTTGGGCGGTTATCTTGGTGAAAAATGGCAAGGTGTTCTTCCTAAGTAATTCCTTTTCAAAAAGGAAATATTCAGCCGATAAACCACATTTATAAATGGAAATCAGTAGTTTGTGATAACTACTATGTTTTATTTGGTCAGGTTTATTTTTTTCAGGTAATCCTCATAAACAATCAAAAGTAATCTTTTCTTTTATTTGATTTTTGTTAATATATTCCATGGATATATCTGGATGTTTTCAGATCTTTTCATACAATCGTTTTCAAGATTCAGTCGGTTCAGGCAGAATTGAATTTCTGATTCAGTTTTTTCAGAATCCCGACATAAAAATCAGGTTCTAATTCAAATCTGGATATTTTTCAGATTATTGCACAATACGGAGAAAATATGGCAACTCCAATAAAGTTAACAATTAAATTCAAAGCTGATAACCTTCAGGAGTTTGTTGACAGATACGGAGTATATGTAAGTCAGGGAGGCATGTTTGTCAGGACTAAAAAACCGCTTTCTGTAGGTACTCCCATAGATTTTGATTTTAAACTCAGAAATGGCAAATCTCTGCTTAAAGGCGAAGGTACGGTAGTATGGACTCGGGATCACGATCCAGCCCGCAAAAAGGTTCCTGCAGGAATGGGATTGCGTTATGACAATCTTGACGATAATTCTCAGGAAGCCCTCAGACAGATTCTTCAGTTGAAAGCTCAAGAGGACGCAGATGTTCAGGAAAACCTCGATCTAGAAAACGATGCTGTTACTTCTCCAGGAAATCAGGAAGAAAAAACAAAGGTCGCTTCAGCTCAAGTTTTACAGAAATTGCGTGGAATATCTTCTGAAGAAAAATCTGTGCAGGAGGATAGGGGTGAGGCTGAAGAATTATTTGACGATGAGCCAGCTCTCCCGGATTTACCTGATTTATTCAACACTGATAAAAACAAAAAAGCCGTACCTGTTCCAACAAGTGAAGCTAAAACCGAACCTGTTGAGACCGATTCAGATTCTGATAAAACTCCAATTCCAAGCAAAATTCATCCGCTGATTCCCCTTGATGAAGATTCTGATCAATTAAAGGAAAATGATCAACCTGAAGATATTTCCAAAGAACAGGACAATGTCGAAAAAACTGATAATGCTGAAGTCGAGAAAGCAGCATCAGATAACGATTTGGCCAGTGAAGCCAAGGAAGAATTGCTCAAAAGTATTGAAGACAACAAAGAAAAAGAGCTTGAGCAAGACCAGCATGAAAATGAAGAAGTAAAAGACATCTCTGAACACAACGGAAATGTTGAAGATATTGTCGACGAAATTGAAGAGGAAAACAGTTCTAACAAAGGATTGATTTTCTTGATGTTCATTTTGATTGTTTGCATTGCTGGAGCTGTTTATTATTACCTTAAAATTTACAAAACTACTCAGCAAAACGATAAGGCTACTCCTTTTGTTTCCAAGAAAATCAAACAAAATACAGGTGAATCAAATAAAGAAAAGATTACAAAAACAGAAGATGGAACTTCAATTAACAATCAAAAGGACGATTCCAGGAGCAGTGTAGTTAAAGACGCCTCTGCAGTTAAAGACGGAAGTGCAGTTAAAGACGGAAGTGCAGTTAACGATGGTAGTGAAGTCAAAGATGGCAGTACAGTTAAAAACGATAAAACCTCTGAAAAACAGGAGGATGTTCTGACAGAAGCTCCTGATATGAATTGCAAAGAAGGCACATTTGAATATAAAATAACTACCGTTCCAGCAGGGGCTGATATCAAGATCAATCAAGATAAAAAGAAACACAAGACTCCCGCCACTTTTTGCCTGAAAAAAGGGTTGTCTTACACAATTGTTATTACCAAAGAGAAATACAAGAAACACATTGAATACATAACCAAATTAAAAAAACCAGATAAGCTTCACAAGCAATTGGTCGATTTGAAAAGAGTTATACTGGTTCAAACCAGACCTAAAAAAGCCAGAGTTCATATCGATGGTGAATACAAAGGGCGCAGCACTTTTCCAGCCCAATTTGAAAAACCACCAAAAATATACAAGATAAAAATAGAAAAAAAAGGATATAAAACGATTAACATCAAGGTTAAGTCCGACGATGAGAAATGGAAACAATACGGCAATTCATATCGTTATGATATTTTTGAAAGACTTGAATCCAAATAGTCGGCGTAATTATACACTGTTCTTTTCTTTGTAATAATTCTAATATACAGGGGAAATTTCAGGGGGGTTAAGAGTTGGCAGGTATGGTATGAAGTTTGATGGCGTCAGTGCGTCCGGGTTTATTATTTTGGGAACCAAAAGTAATTACAATTTTATCATGGGGTTTGACCAGTTTTTTCTCGAGAAGGATTTGGGTTAATTTTGTAAATTGGAGATCCTTGAAATTCTCTATTTTGAAATAGATGGGAATAATGCCCCAGTGCAGGGATAACTGGTTGAGTGTTTCAAGTTGGGAGGTGAAGGCGACAATATTTCTCCCGGGTCTGTAGCGGGATATTTGTTTGGCTGTTTGCCCTGTTTGTGAAAAAACAACTATTAATTTAAGTTTAAGTCTGGAAGCAATTTCTACTGCTGTTTGACTTAAAGCACCGGAAAAACTGTTGTGAGGAGCAAATTCGGGAGAGTTTATCTTGAAAAAATTATTGTTTTCGACCTCTTCGATAACAGAGGCAAGCATTTCAACAGCTTTAAAGGGATATTTCCCCACTGCAGTTTCACCGGAAAGCATGAGAGCCGAAGTGCCGTCAAGAACGCCATTGGCAATATCTGAAACCTCAGCTCTGGTGGGAGCCGGGTTGTTAATCATGGATTCAAGAATTTGGGTGGCAGTAATGACTGGCTTACTATATTGTCTGGCTTTTCTTATCATTAATTTCTGGACAGCTGGAACATTCTGAGGACCTATCTCAACTCCAAGATCTCCTCTGGCAACCATGAAACCATCAGCCACTTTTATGATGGAATCAAGATTCGCAACAGCCTGTGGTCTTTCAATTTTAGCTATAACCGGAGTACGTCCGGCAATTTCTTTGATAATTTTGATGTCGTTAGCATTTTGCACAAAAGAAAGAGCAAAATAATCAAGTCCTAAATCTTTGCCAAACCAGGCATCCTTTTTATCTTTTTCTGTTACAACCGGAATTGAAAGGGTAAGATCCGGGAAATTAACCCCTTTGTGGGATTTGAGTAATCCACCTGAAATAATTCTGCATTTAACCAGAGTTGAAGATTCAGAAACGACTTCAAGTTCGATATAACCATCATCAAGTAAAATTAAATTTCCAGGCTTCAGATCTGATAAAACAATGGCATTGTTGATTTTGATGTCACCATTACCATCTTCTGAAGAAATAGTGACGTCAAAACCTGCTTCCAACATAAGTGGTTTTTCCATATTTCCAGTTCTGATTTTTGGACCACTCAGATCGCCCAGGACTGCAACACTGCGATTTAATTCTGTCGCACATTCTTTGACCAGTTCAAAGAAAAAACTATGTTGCTGATGATCGCCGTGGGAAAAGTTGATTCTGGCTACGTTCATGCCGGCAAGAATTAACCTGGTAACAGCTTCTTTTGAAGCAACTGCAGGCCCCAGAGTTGTAACTATTTTTGTTTTACGTAAAGAAATCATGAGGGATTTTATTTATCACCTGCTATATAGTTCCCATCCCAAAAATGGATGTCATCGTCTGGCGACGGAATTTCGCCTCATCTGCTTTGTCATAACTTCTTGAAATAGTATCAACTATGTCGGCGAAGTTACTCCGCACATATGAAGCAAACTTCTTCACCAGTCAAAAACCCCACTTCTGGGATGGGAACTAGTTAGAGAGAAAGACCGTTTTTCTTACAGAATTTATAGATAAGTTTGCGAGTTCCTCCACTGCTACGGTTAATAGCCCATTTCGCCCAACTTTTCCTCTTTTGTTTGCAACCACAAAGTCCTACATAGCGGGGTGCTCTAGAACTGCGGTTCATCCGGTAAGCCTGTTTTGCTTTACTGACAGCTCGGCTGCAGTTGCCAGCCATATATGCCTGTTTTGCCTGAGTAAGAAGTGTGGCTGCACTGGTGTTGGAATTTGAGTTGTCGCTTGAGGAAGAACTATTATTTTTTTTGTCATCTTTCTTTTTGGAAGATGAATGAGATGAACCGGAAGATGAATGGTTGGATTTTTTATTATCTTTCTTTTTGGCATTTGAGTAAGAGGATGAGTGTTTATTAGTCCTATCTTTTATTTTGGAAGCCTTTAGTGTGGATTTTTTGCAAACTTTAGCAAAATTCTGCAATTGAGAAGTTTTTTCAGAACTTAATTCTAAAGAGGTGGACTGAGTAATATAGCCAGAAATGATGGTGCATTTATTTTCTTTTACAGCTTTCTTGCTGTCATTTACAGCTTTCTTGAAAAAATCGGCATGTATTTGGCTAACTACCTTTTGTTTATCATTTTCATAAACTGAATCAGGGGAAATTTTGCCAGCAAATTTATAGGCATTGTTCCAATCCTGGTTTTTGACAAAGTTTTTTGAATCCTTGAGAAACTTTTGATTTTCCAGTTCGTTGTCAGCCACCTTCTTATATTGGGAAATTTTCTCCACTTGATCTTTTTCGAAGGAAGAAGAGGAGGATTTGTTTGCAAGTGCAATTAGTTGTTTCCACTTCTTTGCTTTCTGTAAGGTGGATAATTCCTTGTCTAATTTTTGAAAATCATCCGAGTCAGTTTTGGCAGTTTTATTTTTGGCAGTTTTATTTGAGTCTTTGGGACTTTTTGATTTTCCAAAGAAATTGTTTGCAATATAAAAAGCACCAACACCAAAAAAAGCAACCAGTATGATTGAGATTACGATAAGCTTGGTATTACTTTTATTTTCAAACTCACTGGATTCCTGTTTGGAAAATTGATAGTGCTCTCCAGGTGCGACAAAACGAAACCTGACATGGCCAAGATCGACAATATCGCCCTTACGGAGAGTCATTTTTACGTACGACGCTCCATTGATTCTGATGCCGTTTTTTCTGCCGAGATCCTTGATTGTGTATGTAGTGCTATCAAAACTGACTTCGGCGTGCAGTGAGGAAAGTGATTGATTATCAATGAAAATATCGGTTTCTGGATTACGACCAAGGATATAAGGCGTTTTGGTAAAGTTATAACGGGAACCGCTGTAACTCGAGGTTAATACTACAAAAGCTCCCTGCTTGTCCTTTGGAATTATTTTGGCCTCATCTTTTTGATTGGTTATTGGTTCTGTAGGTTTTTCGCTTGTTTTTTCCGGAACATCTGGAACATCTGCAGATTTTTCGATTTTGAGAGGACTTTTGAGTTTTTGGGTAACCTGCTTGGATGGTTTATCTTTTACAGGTTTATTTTGTACAGATTGCTGGGCTGATTCCAATTCTTCTTCTTCAACCCTGTCAACAGGAATAGTAGCCATTTCTTCGAAAGGATCCGGCTTGTTTTTTTTGTCTTCTACTTTAAGCAATATTTTATAATCACCGATGAGAACAGGATCTCCTTCTTCTATTTTAGTGGGTTTGGTGATTTTTTTGCTGCTTACTTTAACTCCATTGTAACTGTTGAGATCTTCAATGATAATATCGCCATCATCTTTTTTGGTTAAACGAGCATGATTTCGGGAAACATTTCTTTCGGTAAGGCGAATGGTGTTGCCCTCTTTGCGACCAATGGTGATATCATCTCTAAGCAGCCTGACAACCTTTACCTGATTTTGATCATCTTCAATTATTAATTTGAGCATATTTATCCTTTGCCTCTTTCTTTATCCAGATTAATTCCGATAAAGCTTCCTCTCAATTTTATTAAAAAAAAACAATTAAATAAAGTTTTTTTAACAAAAAAAAGAGAAGAACTGCTAGGCCGAATAACGGGTTTTTGAAAATAGAGAGTTAATGGCAAAATATACGAAGATTCTGCTTTACTCCAGGTAAATTATTCCCAAATACAGAGGGAAATATTGAACTTAAGTAGTTCCCAGTCAAAAACGTCCATTCTGGGATAGAAACTAATGAAACAAATCCTTTATGGATTCGGGTAGATCAACATTTAACAAATTACTGAAGGATAATAACATATTCAAATAGATTTGTATTGTTTCCGGTGAATATTTTTTTAATGCTTCCAAATGTTGTTCGATTGTTTGCCAGTCTTGTCTAGCTATTGGTCCAGTTATCCCTTTAATAATACCGGCGTTTTTTAAATTGGAAAGGGCACTTTCACCCAATTGCATAATTGTTGACTCACTTTTATTTTGAGGAAAATCCAAGTGCTTGTGAAATAAATCTTCAGTTTTTGCCAGATTTATGGCTGTTCCATTGGCTGCAAGTGAACAACAGCAGTGGTAGAGTGCCTCTTTGCCTTCAGGAATTTCAACTGTTTGTCCTTCCAGCAACTCAATAAAATTTCTGAAAATTTTATTTGTGCTGTTGAGAGTTGATATTCCCCAGAACGATTCAAATAAATTGGTTTTTGAAGAAGATATAGATTTGAGGGGATGCAAAAGACTGGATTTTTCAATGGGCCAGTTGGGAAATCTTTGTTGAGAAGATTTCATTCCGCCCGTATGAACCAAAAAAGGCAGGTTGGAATGCTTCCTGGTGAGAAGTTGAAGTTGTGATGTGAGATCAAGATTATCCGGAGTTGCGAAAACAATAATATCAGGAGAGTATTTATTTTTAGGAAGTGTTGCAATAGATTCATATTGGGGAATTGTGTACTGCAGACGGTTTTGTTTGATTAAGGGATCAACAATATAAAGAGGGAGTTGTTCTTTTTGTTTCAGATTATTGATAAGAGCAGTTCCTACTTTACCCCTTCCAATCAGAGCCCATTTAAGGTTTTGAAAACTTCCCTGTGAATAAAGATTGTTTTTTTGAATAAATTTTAAAACATCTGGATTTAAAAGTTCTTTGATTCTGTTGGGA
>JAQICJ010000049.1 GCA_027858615.1 Deltaproteobacteria bacterium | reverse complement strand
ATTTTACCATGATTGCTTCTATCATGAAATTAACAACTTCAGTTTTTATCATATTGGTTGAGTCTACTAAAATTGCATCTTCAGGTTGTTTAAGGGGAGCTGTTTTGCGGGTAGAATCTCGGTGATCTCTTTTTTTCTGTTCTTTCAGGATGGTTTTGAAGTCAATGGCCGAATCGAGATCTTCTTCCTGCAACTGCAGGAATCTTCTTTTGGCTCGTTCTTCGGGCGAAGCAGTTAAAAAGAATTTAACAGGAGCATCGGGAAAAACAACTGTTCCCATATCACGCCCTTCACATACTGTAGGTCCCGGATGAGCAAGTTTGCGCTGTAATTGCAGAAGATTGGCACGAACTTCAGGGACTGCCGCAATTATTGATGCTGCCTGGCCGGCTTTGGGAGATCTTATTTGGGTGGAGACATCCTCTCCATTCAATAAGAATTGGGTGCCGTTATTTATTTTAATATCAAGATCTCTGGTCAGAAGGGACAAATGGGCATGATCATCCAGGGATTCTCCCTTGGCCACCAGATAATAAGCTACTGTGCGGTAGATTCCTCCAGTGTCCAGTCTTCGACCTTTTATTTTTTTTGCCACATTTTGGGAAATAGAAGATTTGCCCGAGCCCGAAGGCCCGTCAATTGTAATGATTAAATCTGAGAGTGTATTTTCCATTACCTTAGCCTTTTACCTTTCCTTTAAGGTTCATAAGATTATTAATTCCCATTTTGAGACAAAGATTTTTCAGACTATCCAGCAATACTATTGGTGAAGTCGGGTTGATCAGGATAGATGTGCCCAGTTGGACAGCATTAGCACCTGCCAGAATATACTTGATAATATCTTCTGCAGTGTTGACTCCGCCGCTGGCGATCAATTCAACCTCGGGGAAATGGGTGTGAATTTCATGAAGTTTCAGCAAAGACAGGGGGAGAATGGCTGGCCCACTCAAACCACCTTTGCCCAAGGAAAGCTTGAATGACTTCGACTGGATATCTATATCTGTAGCCGGATAGGTGTTAAAACAAGTAAGACCTGCTGCTCCAGCCTGCATAACTTGATTGGCAGTTTCAAGAAAATTGGAGAATGCCGGGGATAATTTTACAAAAACAGGTTTCCCCTGTGTTGCTTTAATGCATTTTTCAACCAGATCTCCAGCTGCTATTGGGTCGGAGCCAAATAAAATACCTCCCTTTTGTACATTGGGACAGGAGATGTTGAGTTCAAGGGCAAAGATTTCTTCTATTTGTCCAAGAGATGCAGCTGCCTTGATATAAGTATCAACGGAATTTCCAAAAAAATTAACAATCAGTGGCAGAGTTTCACTGGGAAATTGGGGAAGGTAGTTGTCTATAAAAAATTTAATTCCCGGGTTTTCCAGTCCAATACAGTTGATCAAACCAGATGGGGTTTCGCAGATACGGGGAGGTTTGTTGCCGATTTTTGCATTGCTGGAAACACCTTTGGTAACAAAGGCTCCTAGTTTTTCCAGAGGAAAATAATTGGATAATAGAGTTGAGTGGCCGGAAGTGCCTGATGCTGTCATCAGGGGATTTTTCAAGGTTTGACCGGCCAAACTGGTGTTAAGTTTTAGAGCCATTGATTATTCTTCCAGGTTGACGTCTGAACTTTTAAAGATTGGACCATCGGTACAGATTTTAAAATAGTCATTCTGCCGGGATTTGACAGCACAACCATGGCACAGGCCGGTGCCACAGGCCATTTTTTCTTCAAGGCTCAGAAAAAGATTGCATTGCAACGGACTACACCTGTTTTTGAGCTGTTTTAGCATAATTCTGGGACCACAGGCCATAATTGTGCTGTAATTATTAATTTCAGTGCAAGATTCAAGTAGTTGCAGTACATTTCCCTTGAACCCAAGGCTGCCATCATCAGTTGCTATTATTTTATCAGAAAAAAGATCAAGTTCGGGGTTTGTTTGAAATCCGGCAAGTAGCTTGCCCCCATACTTTTGCTGATAAAAATAAAGGGGAGGAAAACCAATTCCTCCTGCTAAAAGCAGAGGTAGTGAGTTTTCGGGAGGAGGAAAGCTGTTGCCCAGGGGA
This sequence comes from Deltaproteobacteria bacterium, assembly GCA_027858615.1. GTDB lineage: Bacteria > Myxococcota_A > Polyangia > HGW-17 > HGW-17 > JAQICJ01. Next base: position 597 of record JAQICJ010000049.1, on the reverse strand, counting down.
GCCAATATTTCAATTTCCCGAGGTGGCTGCATTAAAGACAACAAATGGGTGCCTCTTCCTCTGACCTCATAAATAAAATCCAGTTGGAATTTCTCAGCTCTGGCGATGGAAAGGGGACGGGGAAGGAGGGGATCATAGTTCCATTTACCCCGGAGCATGGCAAATTGACCGGGTTCGACCTGGTCAATGTTTTGAGGGGTTTTTACTTTGAGGCAGAAATAATTTTTGCCGATTTTCTGATTGGAAAGAATTGGAGCGGAAAAGAAATTTGGCTTCAACTTATTCATTTTTTGTGTTTTTTCATAAGTGAATTAAAGTGATTGAGTTTGCGGTTCAGGATTTTGTAATAATCGGGGGTACCTTTTTTGTAAACCAGAAAAGAGCGCAGGTTTTGCCATTGTTGAGCCAGGATTTGACCGTTGGCGTTTTTAAAACGGTTATATTTAAGTCTGATGTGGTTATATCTGGAAATAACTTTCTTTTTGAGAGCCTTGTCGTTGTCAGGTTGTTTGGCAACTTTTTCTGGTTTCATGGTTTTGGGTTTGGAAGCAGTTTTCTTGGTTTTATTGTATTGTTTTCGGGATTTGCTTCCGTAGT
>JAQICJ010000039.1 GCA_027858615.1 Deltaproteobacteria bacterium | reverse complement strand
CCCAAGAAGGCAGCTATCTGTACAAATTGCATCCACATCGCCAAAAACAAAACAACCAACCGGAAAAGCTGGTTTCTTACCAGGTAAATCCACAAAAAGGAAAATACCTCTTCCCTTTCAAATTACCCTGAAAAATTGGATTCAATAAAACAACAAAAAACTCCGAATCCTTTACCTGTGGAGGTTTTTCTATGTCAAAACAAAAGAAACGAAAACAAAAAATACGGAGAAAATTAAAATATTTCAGCATTTTTGATGATCAGGAACTTGCAAAAAACATTTTTGACCCAAATTTGCCTACAGATTACAACGATCTTAACAACTACTGCCCCAGCTATCCCACATTGTCAAAATACGATTTGCCAGAGTTCTCACCCGGAACGGATCCAATAAATTCTATCTTTTACCTAAATAATAAAGACTTTTTGAAAGCTCACTCTATTGTCCATCTTAACCGATTTCAAATTAATATTTTTCCATTTACATCCAACCAATATATTCACTCCAAAATAAAAACATCCATAAGAACTAAATTTATTTTGCAATTCACCCGTAAAATCCCTGCAGGGAAAAACAAAGAAATTCAAATTGCCTCAAAAATCTGGATTGAATACTCTAAGCAGGTAGATTACGGCGAATCATCAAGACACATTAACAGGCATGAAACAGAAGGAGATTTAGTCAGTTATGCTCGCCGCTATGATTTTAATATTTATGAAGATTTGCTTGACAAAAAAATCTGGTTTAGATGGAATGGATTTTATTTGGAATTCAAAATAAGCTTGATCAATCTAAAAAATAATAAACTTATCAGAGAAAAAATAATTCCCCGTCAAAAGTACCAAGATGACTCATTCGAATATCTGAATAACATTTACAATTATGGTTTTCCGGCATGCTTGGGCAAACATTTCCTGGCTTATCAAAATCCAGAAGGAATTACTCTCCTGGATAGAAATAATTTTAGCAATACCTGGATCTATAAAGACGTTCACAAAAGCTCTTATAAAAAAATATTTTATCTCAACAAAAAGGGAAACTTTTTATCTTTCAGCGATAATCCTCTTCAGTTCAACATCCTGAAACTCAAAAGCGACGGAACTTTAAAAATACGCTCTATTCTCTCCGGAGAAGATGTTTACAACTATGCGGTTACTGTAGATCCTACCGGAAGATACCTATTCTTTGTTAACAACTATCCCAAGTTAAAAGTATTTGATTTACAAAAAGAAAAAACAATACTTGAACTTCCTCTTAACAGAAAAATCATTGATCTTGCTTATGACCATATAAATCAAATTCTGCTGATTCTTGACAAAAGCAACTACATCTCAACAATATCCCTTAACCTTTCACAATTTAATTGAAACATTGAATCCACATTCTAGACTTCCCTCCTTTTCCAAACCCAAACAACCACCCCAGCCACTTGTTGATTGTCAAATACTTTTGAACCAGATTGTCAGATTTAATTGAACCACTTGGTTAAGGGTTCAGGGGCTTTAAACTGCGACAGATGTCAAAAAGCTTGATAAACCTTGGGGCATTAGGATTATTCTCCTTTATTATGGAGACATGGCACTTGATATAAAAGTCCCCTTTTAGAGGAAGCAGGGCAATACCGTTCAGTTCGCTTACCAGCATGTGCATACAACGACCTCGTGCACAGTGTCCTGCTCCACGAACGTTTTTGTATCCAATGGCAAATTGGAGTCCGCCTTTTTTTCCTTTGATGCTAACCTTTTTACCAAGGGGTCCGGCATCTTTTAGCTCTTCGCTCAAAGATGGCATTGTCCCCTGAACTTTTCGCAGTTGAACAAAAATATTATGTTGCCGGTCATAGGAAAAATCAAAAGAGTACGCCTCCAGAGACGCCTGACCGCTTTTGTTGTCTTTGCCGCTTATGTGTGGCAAAGGTCGTTTTTTAAACTTCTTCAAAAATTCTGGTGTGGGTTTTAGGGAGACTCCCCAACGCTTCAATTGGATACGTTTGCCTGCCACTTTGAAGCCTTTGGTTTTTTGGGTGTCCTTTTTGGAAATGCGCACCACCATACGTCCCTTGGCAGTATCTGAGGCGATTGCCTTGGCTTTGACCGGGGGTGGTGTTTCCTTGCTACCCTCGGAGGAGGGCGTTTTGGTGCCTGTGTTGCTACAAGAGAGAGTTAATAACATTAAAGAAAAAATCTGTGTTTTCAGAGTATAGGCATTGTTCATATTGGTGATCTCAAAGTGTGAATTATAAAAAAGATGAAAACCAGGGTTAAAAAAACATATAAATTTCTAATCATAATAAAATCTCTGAACATTTTGACAAGCACAATTTGAACAAATCTTGCAAGTTGAATATAAAAATAGTACGGGAGGAGCCGGCACTTTCACTTCAAGCACGGAGTCTTTACCCATGGCAATTTTTGCTAAAAGTTCGGGAATATCTCTAAACATCATCAATCTCCGTTAGTTTCAATTTTGAATATTCTCTAAAGGGCTAATATAATAAGGTAAAACATAAGCTCCAAATCCAAATCTGATACAGGTGGTTTGACTTTACGACCAAAATACTGCGCTTTCCAAATTTTAAAATCATCCCCCTCTTCGGTTTTTCTGATTTCCATGTAATTGGATTGATAATAATTTTCATAATAATCTGCCAGCATTTCATGCCCGTGCTTTTGGGAAAACTGCAAAAAATCAGGAAGGGAACCGGGATAATTTTCAAAAAATTTGATGAAATTAGGCTCTACTCCCCAAGCTCCACTTTCTGTCAGGCGCAAAAATACATCCATGGTTTCTGCAAACTGTTCGAGGCTGCACTCATCATGGCTAAAACAAATGAGCTGCAATAACCTTGGGCGGAAGATGTTCAGGAGTTGCCATAAGCACCTCACATGCCCTTTTGTAATCTTGTCTGCACTCTTCAGGCCACCGGGCAGTATGCATAATCAAATGCTGCCGATACATCTTGAGAAACTTTTGATTGGGATAAGACATAATAAACACTCATATTTACAATTTTATTGACCACCAGGACCAAATAATGACCTTGTGGTAATTTTTTTGATTATTTTGAATTATTTTTTTTGAGGGTCACTATATGGTCCTCCCTTCTGATATCATAGTATATAGGGAGGAACTTACCAGAAACTTTAAAAAAATATTTTGAATTAGGTCATAAATTTCGCTATCTATAAATATGGAAGGATTTATATCATGCTTTTTTCTAAATTACCGCGTCTTCTCATTTTCCGTATTATCCAATCATCTATAATGAAATTGTATTTGGTCATTTTAAAAGGCCATAATTGTCCCCTGAAAGATATCACCCACCTCGATCTTGATGTTTACCAGGAAGATTTTGCTCTGGAAGCAACTCTTTTCAAAGAAAACATCAAAGACCTCATCTCAATGGTTATTCGCTACATGTTTGTCAATGATATTTTACTGATCACCAAAAATCCAAAATGCAAAGTACCAAAATACCATGATCCCACCAATCCCATTGTTATTAATTTTGATATTGAATCTATCATCGACAGAATTTTGTATGATTATCTGCTGGTCATAACCCGCGAATCGGTTTGGCCCAAATACAGCCTAAAATTTATCCGACGCCAAAACAAAAGAGAACAAAAAGAAAAACTAAAAAAGGAAAAAATAGAGATCAATTCCCAAGAAGGCAGC
>JAQICJ010000227.1 GCA_027858615.1 Deltaproteobacteria bacterium | reverse complement strand
AAGCAATATTTTATTGAATTACACAAAAATTTCTGTTCAGGTATCGAACTTGAGAATTTTTCTCCAAAAGTGCAGGCAGCCACCCAGAATTTTCTGAACAGTTCGCGGTTTGAAGAACTTAAAGAAATAGTTTACAAAAATGATAATTTTATTGTTGAACCCGGAGGTTATGGAGAATCCAGGCTTGGGAATCTTAAAATTTACGCCAAAATGGATTGTTTATACCAAGATCAGGACAAACTCACGATTATCGACTGGAAAACCGGGAAAGAAAGAAGCGAAGAACACAATAATCAACTTTTGGCCTATTGCGCAGCGGCGCAGAATTGTCTTGAAATCCCTCCTGCCCGGATCGAGGCAGTGGCAGCCTATACTTTTCCCAGCTATAAAGAAAAAATGCTGACGCCCTCCCCTGATAGAATTGAAGATTTCACCCATAAAATCGGGCAACAAACCGAAGAAATGTATGCCTACTGCAAAGATATCCCAAATAATATCCCCCTTCCCAAAGAAAACTTCCCCAAGTTGAATCACGGTGCATTTTGCAAACACTGCAACTTTGAGGAACTTTGCACTTGATAGATAGTTCCCGTTTCAGAATGAAAGTTCACAGTCTGCGGCTCGGAATTTGAATTAATCTGCTTTGTCATAACTTCTTGAAATAGTGTCAACTATGTCTGCGAAGTTACTGGGCGCATCTGAGGCAAACTTCTCATTCAGTCAATAACCCCCATTCTGGGACGGGAACTAGTTAAATTCTTGAATTTTATATAGTTTTATCTCAAAAAATGGCTGAGGAGGATACTTGCCAGAAGATATCAGGAAGTTCTATTGTGGAATTTTGTGTAAATATCTGCAAAAAGTCCATCTGGATCGAGCTGTGATTTTGCTGCTGAATACCTTTCTTTACTGTATATTTTCCAAAAACGTTCCGGAGAATAATGATTGCGTGAAATCAAGGTTTTAATGCCATTGAGTTCGTATACTTTGTCCTCGAGAATTTCTGAGTAATCAATATCCGGTTGATTGTTTGCTTTGCCGTAAATGGCAAAATCAATGATTAAATTCTCACTGCTCATGCCTTTGGCAAAATCATCATCAACAAAAGGATAAGGCTGGTTGTAACGATAAGGAACAATCCAGAGTGGATAAAAATCAAATTCTTTTTCATACCACTCGTAAAATTTTTCAAAATTTTCATGGGGGATAAAAACATCTACAACCACATCAGGACGCTTTTTCATTTTTAAAGCATGGCGCAAACGTTTGGACCACTTGATCAGATTGGTTGAACCGAGGAAATATTTCCCCAGAGTTTTGCGAATGGGCTTCCAGGTCAGCGGGGGAATTGCATTGGTGAGCCAGTGGCAATCAGCATCATAGCGAAAGAAATACTCAGCCAGGGTCATATAATCGGTTTGTAAATTCACAACGCTTCTGTGGAAAATATTTTCACCACTGTACGAAGAAAGGGCCGGCGCTGTATCAACCATGTTCCCTAGACAAACAACGAAGGTGTTTTTATCATAAACAATCCCGTCAATAAAATCATAATCACGTTCATCAATGCGTTCTTTGAGGAATTGCCAATAATCACCAACATTGTCTTTGCTGACATATTCCATCTTTACAAAGGATTTGGCAGGAATAAGCTTGAAGGTCAAAGAAGTCAGAATAGCCAAAGTTCCAAATGAATTGTGCATGGCCTCGAACAGATGATTGTTCTTTTCGGGAGAACAGTGCATCACTTCACCGGTACCTGTGACAACTTCGTACTCCAGGCAGGAATCATGAAAACCACCATATTTGAATGACATCGACTCAACGCTGCATCCGGAAACAGCTCCACCAATAGTGATTGTCTTTAATTCCGGAACTGTCATGGGAATAAGATTGTGTTTCAAGGTGGCCTGCACCAGATCATAAAAAGTTATCCCGGATTCTGCCCGGCAGATTTTCTTTTCCGGATCTATTTCCAGAATCTGGTCAAAACTACTTAAATCGATCTTTTTCTTTTTGAAACGGGGATCCTTTGGATCAGGCACTGTGTGGGAAACTGATTTTTTGCGAAAAGTAACCGGCTCTTTAGCCCTGGCCTTTTCTTTTACCTCGGACGCTAAATTCTTAAGTTTTTCCTGGTGTTGCATAAACTCCTTTCAAATTAATTTAAATTTTTAGACGAAAACTGGTCCTGAATTTTCATCAGGCGTCAACTTATCCCAACCCCAACAAAGGAGCAAGTATTCCTTCAGTTTTTAAATTTAGTTCCATTTAAGAATTTTCCCTTAATAAGGATTAGGGCATTTAAAAAGAGAAAAGTTGCAATTGCCTGTTTTTACTATAAAATCATTAACATCAACCTATTGGTAAAAATATAACAAAACCGATGAAACAAAGGTCATACTATGTTCTTCAGATTTCAACTCAAACTTGCATCCTTCCTTCTTATATTTTTAGTTTTCGGCTGTACCGGAGAAAACAAAATGGAGAGTACTCCCGGCACCACTAGTCGAACCAATGATCAAAATCCCGTGGAAACCAAAGCAGGAGGAAACACTGTTTCATCTTCTCACACTCCGGTCTTTTCTTCTCAAAGTGGAAATAAACACCTTCATAAAATCCCCCGCCATAAAATCAACTCAATAGACAAAGTCGGGAAAAAACTGAAAGAAGAATGTCGCAAACAAGGCAAAAAGGATCTCTACTGGTGTGTTATAACGAAGAAATTCACCTCTCAGAAAAAAATGAGATATGGCGACAAAATACCCCTCTATTACCTTAAAAATGCATCTGAAATGAAAAATCTGCAAAAAGTGGAACTATATAAAGTCAAAATTACCCAACAAATATTTTCTTTCCTTAAAAATATCAAAAATCTTAAATCTCTGGTTATTGAAAATGGAAATTTGAATAATGCCGGTATTGAATATCTTGGCAACCTTGCATCTTTACAAAAACTTGTCATTGAAGATACTAATCTCGCAGAAGTTAAAACTGCCCCTTTGTATAATCTCAAACAACTTGGCTATTTGTCTTTCGTTGGCACAGGGATAAAAGATGATGCACTCAAGGGTATCAACAAGCTAGCCAATCTAATCAGTCTTGATTTGCAAAGAACTCCGCTTACTCAAAATGCAACACGATATCTCCTGTCTCTTCAAAAACTAAAACATCTCGATCTTGGACAAACTTCAATAAATGATGAAGCCTTCAAAAAATTGGCGTCCATTACCTCCCTCAGGTGGCTTAATCTCCGGGGAACAGGAATCAGCGACAAAGGACTTGCATATCTTGTTGCCGCCGAGAATCTGGTTTATTTGAATCTTTCCCACACAAAAATAACAAATGACGGATTAGACCATCTGAAAAATAGTAAAAAATTAAGAAGTTTGTACCTCAACCATAATAAAATCGGAGACAAGGGATTAAAAACCATCAAAAATATAAGCAAGTTGCAAAATCTCGGTTTGACTGACTGTAATATATCTGGAAAAGGGCTCCAATATCTTGTTGAATTAACAGATTTAAAATGGCTTTACCTCAATCAGAATAGTATCACCGACAAAGGAATCAAATTCCTGGGACAACTTGAAAATCTTGAATATCTCGATCTTTCCCGCACCTATATCAGTCCTGAAGGTGCCAAACAATTAAGCAAAAAGTTGAAAAACACCAAAATCTCCTACAAAACACTGGATAATTCAAAGAAAATGAAACTTATCAACGATCTGGACATAAAAAACAAAAACAAATTCAAACTCAAAAATACCAAGTAGTTCTATATAGTTGTAGAATTGTACCTATACTGGATTTCTGTTTTTTACTTATTATACTGACATAACAACTAGTTTCATAAAGTTTATTGCTTGATTTGGGTGTTTTTTTCTTTTATTTTTATTATTATTTCAGATTTATTTACTGGATTTCAAAAAAAGGGTAGTTTAATTTTGAACTTTTACTACAATAGAATACTCAATGAATATGTCTTTTATTTCAAGTTCTTAGTTAATAATTTCCCTGATTTTTTGCTTTGATTCAACTGAAAATTGAGGATATTCCGGAAGGGGGTTAGGGAATTGATTGATTGACTTTGGTGGTGAATATTAATATATCTCCGGGTGATCTTTTTTTTAAGGCGTTATTATGGCTAAATTTTTATGGTTTATGCCGGCATTTTTTTGGATTCAGATTATTGGTTGTTCTCCTCTGGTTAAAGTGCCCAAGGTTGAACCTGAACTGGAATTGCCTGAATCTTTTTCCCTGTCCGGTAACAAAGAAATAAAACAAAAATGGTGGAAACATTTTCCAGATCAGACGCTCTGGACTTTGGTAGAAAGAGCATTCAAATACAGTCCCACTTTGAAAGCTGCCCGGGCTAAATTGCTGCAGGCTCGTGCGCTGGCCCTGAAAAGCGGAGTCAGTCTTTATCCCGAAGTTTCGGGTTCCATCAAAGGTGGGCCTGGTTACAACTATGATTTGGGAAATAATAGCGGTTCATCTTTTCAAACTTTCTCTCTGGCATTCAATGCAAGTTATGAAGTTGATCTGTGGGGCAAAAACAGTTACCTGCGTCAAGCTGCCGCCCATAATGTCAAGGCAGCCCGTCACCTGGTCAAAGCCAGCGCGCTTACTCTGAGCGGAGAAATAGTCTCTGTCTGGTATCAATTGGCCTCTTTGCAAGAACAGGTTGTTCTCCTCCAATCCCAAGTTAAACTCAATGAATCCTATCTCAAGTCACTCATATTACACTATAAACAAGGCGCAGACAACAGCACTGAAATTTTGCAGCAGAGTAAAACTGTGCAATCTCTCAAATCAGAATTACTGAAAAAGCTGGATGAAATTATTATCCAGAAAAACAGACTGGCACTCTATATCGGGATTTTGCCAAATAATCTAAAAGCCGAACTTCCTGACAAACTACCTCAACTTCCCCAACTGCCAAAAACCGGTATTCCCCTTGAGGTTATCAAAAATCGTCCCGACCTCAGAGCTGCCTGGCTGGAAATCATGGCTCAGAACGCTCGGGTGGCTTCAGCTCTTGCCAACCGCTTTCCGAGATTATCCATAACTGCCGAATTATCTTCCAACACCAACAAAATAAAAGATGTTTTCAAAAATTGGCTGGTCAATCTGCTGGGCAATCTTACAGCTCCCCTTTTCGACGCCGGCAATCTTAAAGCCGAACAACTCAAGGAAAAGGCAATTCTGGAAGAAAAACTGGCAAATTACCAAAACGTTGCCCTCAAAGCCGTCATTGATATTGAAACCTATCTCCAAAGGGAAAAATTGCAGAAAAACTATATTGTTAACTTGAAAAAGCAGATTGATTTATCGGAAAAAGTGCTTGAACGGTTGAAATACCGCTACCATAAGGGCGTTTTAGAATTTTCTATCTATCTGTCCACAAAAATTGGCTTTCAAAATCTGCAGCTTAATTTTATCAATGCAAAAAGCGATCTCATCCAAATCAGAATTGGACTCCTTAAATCTCTGGCCGGAGGCTTCCCTGCTTCAAATTCTAAACAAGAGGCAAATAAAGATGAACAATAAAGCTCTGGGTTCAATAATGGGAAAAATCATTCAACTGGTGGTAATTGCAATCCTGCTGGGCAGTGCCCTCTACACCGCTTCTTACTGGCTTTCAAACAAACCAAAAGCCAAACGAAAAAAAAAGAAAAGAATTGCCCCACTGGTGACGGTAAAAATCCTGAAACCCAACAAAGATAGAGTAAGAGTATCAGTTTTGGGCACAGTCATTCCATCAAGGGAAGTAGAAATTTCTTCACTGGTGAGAGGCCGAATAAAATGGGTCCATGAAAATTTCAAACCAGGGGGAATTTTCAAAAAAGACGAATTAATCCTCAAACTTGATTCCTCAGAGTTTTTCTACAATTACCAAGTTCAACAGAATCAGTTGAAAAAAATGAAATCCGAGTTGAAAATGGAATTGGGTAAAAGCAAGGTAGCCGAACAGGAATATAAATCACTGGCTGAAGATATGAAAGGTGGAGACAAGGATTTGATCCTGCGCAAACCTCAACTGGCAGCCACCAAAGCTTCCCTGGATGCGGTCAAGGCTTCCATGGGTCAGGCTTATCTCAACATCAAGCGCACAAAATTATCCACTCCCTTTAATGCTATTTTGCAATCGAAAAATGTGGATATTGGGGCCAAAATTTCCCCGGGTACCAAATGTGGTACTCTGGTGGGAACAGATTATTTCTGGATAGATGTTCTGGTGGGCAGAGAGGTTTTGAAACATCTTGAGGTTCCCGGTTTCAACAGCCGGACAGGCTCTCCTGTTCTAATCAAGGATCCCAAAAGCTGGGGAAAATCTGTTGTTCGCAAAGGGGTAGTAGATAATTTAATGGTCAATGTTGAAGACAAAAGCAAACTTGTCCACCTGCTCATCAAAGTAGAGGATCCTCTTCACCTGCAAAAACCACCAAAACAACGCTATCCTCTTTTGATCAATTCCATGATCAGAGTCAAAATACTGGGCCCGGAAATCAAGAATGTTTTCAAAATCTCAAGACAATACAAAAGAGGTCCCAACATATGGATTTTCAAAAACAAAAAGCTGGATATAAGAAGGATCTCTCCTTACTGGGTTGGAAGGGACTATTTCCTCTTAAAAAAGGGGGTCAGTTCCGGCGAAAAACTGATTACCACAAATATGGCAACTCCAGTTAACGAAATGGACCTTCGAATCAGGGAAATTGATCTCCAAAACGGAAAAAACAAAGGAAAGGGCTACAAAAACAGAAAAAATAGCCGGGCAAAAAAAAAGGTGATCAGGTAAAAAATGAGCAAAAAAAAGGTGAACCCTGAAAAAAAGAAAAACAGGAAGAAGAAAAAGGGTCCCATCTCCTGGATGGCTGGTCACAGTGTGGCTGCCAACTTGATAATGTTGATTCTGCTGGTTGGGGGATATCTCTCCATGCGCAGCATCAAACAGGAAGTTTTTCCCCATTTTGAAATCGATATTGTCCACGTCCATGTTGCTTACCCCGGAGCCAGCCCTGATGAAGTGGAAAGAGGCATTATCATCGCCATTGAAAACGCCATCATTTCCGTGGACGGAATTACAGAGGTATATTCCACTGCCAGCGAAGGCAGTGGCAAAGTTTCCATGGAGGTGAGTGTGGAGCGGGATCCCCAGAACGTGGCCAATGAAGTCAAGTCGGCTGTGGATCGAATCATCACCTTCCCTGAGGATATTGAAATCCCCAGAGTCAGTGTGGTTTCCCGACGCAGACCCGTACTGGGTCTTATTCTCTACGGTCCCACAGACAATCATGTTCTCCACAACCTGGCCGAATACGTCAGAGATGAGTTGATCCAGCATCCTGACATCACCCTCGTTGACATTGAGGGCATTCCACCCCTGGAAATCTCCATTGAAATCAAGCAGGAAATACTCCGACGTTATAATCTTTCTATCCCTGAAGTTGCAGATATCATCAGAAAACTCGCCCTGGACATTCCCGGCGGTGGCATCAAAAGCGATCAGGGGGAAATTCTAATCAGGGTAAGAGAACGCAAGGATTACGGCAAGCAATTTGCAACACTTCCTATTATAAAAACTCCCGAGGGCTCCCCTGTTCTGCTTGGAGATATCGCCACAATCAAAGACACTTTTCGAGAAACTGACAGAATATCACGCTTTGAAGGACATCCCGCTGTAAAACTGGAGATTTTCCGCGAAGGAGAACAAACTCCCATCAAAGTAGCTGCAGCAGTTAAAAGCACCATCAGAAAGATAAAACCTTCCCTCCCTCCAGGTCTGAAAACAGCTATCAATCGTAATCGCGCCGAAAGATACCGCCAGCGCATGGGGATCCTCCTTAAAAACGGAGCCATGGGTCTTTTCCTGGTTCTGGTCATCCTGGGTCTTTTCCTGGAACCACGTCTGGCTTTCTGGGTAGCAATGGGAATCCCCGTATCCTTTATGACCGCCTTTATTATCATGCCCTGGTTTGGACTTTCCCTCAACATGATTACCATGTTTGCGTTCATTGTAGCTCTGGGGATAGTTGTCGACGATGCCATTGTTGTGGGCGAGCAGGTATATACCTATCGCCAGCAAGGATACAAGTGGATAAGAGCCGCCATCAAAGGCGCCAAGGATGTCGCCATGCCGGTGACATTCAGCATTATCACCAATATTGTGACCTTCCTTCCCATTATTTTTATCCCGGGCAGGATGGGCAAAATTTGGACTGCTCTGCCTATTCTGGCTTCCATAGTTTTTATAGTTTCCCTGCTGGAATCTCTGTTTATTCTTCCTTCCCATCTTGGCCACCGCAATGAATCAAAAAAACGCAACTGGATGATGGGCTGGCTGGAAAAAGCCCAGAACAAATTCAGCATCTGGTTTAAAAATTGGGTTCAATCCTGGTACGGCAGTTTTCTTCGTTTTTCCCTGAAATTCAGATACATTATCGTCGCCATTGCCTTGGTCGCGCTGATTCTTTCTCTTTCCTACGCCTTTTCAGGACGAATGGGCTTCCACCTTTTTCCCAAGATCCAGTCCGATTTTTCCCAGGCTGTTCTGATTCTTCCCTACGGCACCCCAGTGGAAAAAACAGAAAAATTGATGAGAATACTTTTGAAAGCCGCTCAGGAGGTACACAAAGAAAGTGGACATCCGGAGTTGGTCAAAAACATCAGCACCGATATCGGGAGGGAAGGAAGTCATTCGGGCAGAATGCGGGTTCACCTCGCCCCTCCTGACATTCGCAATGAAATCATGACCACGGAACAATTCACCAGAAAGTGGCGCCAGAAAGTCGGTGCTATCCCGGAAGCCGAGATTTTACGTTTTGCATCGGATTTTGGCGGCCCCGGGGGTAGAGGACGTTCTCTCACTTTGGAATTGAGCCATCGCGACATGGATGTATTGAAAAAATCTTCTGAAGAACTGGCGGCCCTGATTAACACCTATCCCAAGGTCAAAGATATTGACGACGGATTTCAACCGGGGAAGATACAATATGATATCAAACTCCTGGAACAAGGTGCCATGCTGGGATTAAGCTCCACCGACATCGGACGCCAGTTGCGCGGTTCCTTTTACGGCTCTGAAGTTGTCAGACAGGTTCGGGGAAGAAACGAAATCAAAATCATGGTACGCATGCCCAGAGAGGACAGGGAACAAATTTCCACCCTGGAGAACTTGATGATAAAAACTCCCACCGGAGGTTACGTTCCCCTGAGTTACGTTGCTAAAATTAAGGAAGGTCGAGCCTATACCGTGATCAAAAGAAGAAATGGACGCCGGGTAGTTACCGTTTCGGCAACAGTAACCCCGAGAAGTGAAGCCGGCATTATCCTGAATGATCTGAAAGCTCATTACCTGCCCAAATTATTGGCCAAACACGAAGGCCTCACCTATTCAATCGAAGGCCACCGGGCTGATATCAGGGAGAGCCTTGGCAGTCTCAAACATACCTACTCCATCGCCCTGATGATAATCTACCTTCTACTTGCAATTCTCTTCCGCAGTTACCTGCAACCGATGGTTGTCATGCTGGCCATTCCCTTCGGTGTGGTCGGGGCATTTATCGGCCACCAGCTTATGGGTTACACCCTTTCCATCCCTTCAATTTATGGAATTGTGGCACTTTCCGGAGTTGTGGTAAATGACTCCCTGGTCATGATAGATTTTGCCAATCGGGAAAAAGCCAAGGGCTACAACCACTTGCAGGCAGCTTCCAGAGCTGCAGTTGAGCGCTTCCGCCCTATCTTTCTGACTACAATTACCACCTTTGGCGGTCTCTTTCCCATGATATTCGAAACTGACCGAGCTGCTCGTTTTCTTATCCCCATGGCTCTTTCCCTTGGTTTCGGTATCCTTTTTGCAACTTTCATTACCCTGGCAATTGTTCCCGCCCTTTATTGTGCAGTAGGAGATATAAAACACATTGCCCTCTGGTTTGCAGATTCAGTAGATGAAGATAGTGAAAATAATGGAAAGGAAGAACCCGGCAAAAACTCTGCACCTCAGGACAAATCCCAGTAATTCTAGGGAATGAGATAAGCACACTTGGGTGTGCCCACATAAACATCAAAATAGGAATAAGTGGGATAAACTGTTTCGAGATGCTGCCACATATCATGAGTTCCGGCAAAGAAATCATAATGATAATCGTTAATCCAGCCGCCGGTATCATCAGCCCTGAAACAACCATCATGAACAAAACCGCCAATTCCATCAATAGCGGGAATACTGACACCATCCCACTGTTCAGCGTAGATGATGGAGCCAGCTGAAATAATGCTGTTGTCTACAGCCCAACTGCGCAAAGGTTCGATGGGATTGCTGAAACTGCCCATTCCCCAAGGATATTGAGCCTGATCGAGAAGCATGTAACAGATAGTGCCACCGGTTGGACAAACTCTGCCACAATTGCAGGTGGAAGCATAGCTGATAACAGTGCCTGTATCCAGAATCCCGCTCCCCTGAATACAAACTGTATCTGAAAAATCGGCAGGAACAACAGCTACGGGATTGCAGGAACTGTCATAAAGGGTGGTATCATCGGTTCCAGCAAAATCTTCCTCCCTGGGAAAATAATAATAGGTGTTGTACATCTGACCGACGTAAACTCCGGGATCGAATTCATCTTCGTTGACAGTAATCGTGATGGAATCCTGAGCAACTTCGTTGCCAGCACTGTCGAAACCCTTAAGATTGATAGTTCTTAAAGTACCAGTTCCCTGAAAAGTATATTCAAGTTCCAGACCCTGGGCAGGATCCCAGGGATCGGAAAGAGGCCAGTCTTCTGCCAGAATCTGAACTGTATCAACCCATTGGGCACCAATCACAAACAGCACCGGATTGTCTACAAAATCACCATCATTGGGGGAAACGATCTGAACAACAGGAGTATTAGTATTATTGGTATTATTGGTATTATTAGTATTATTGGTATTATTAGTATTGTTGGTGGTATTATTAGTATTGTTGGTAGTATTATTGGTATTGTTGGTGGTGTTATTAACATTGTTGACATTATTAACATTGTTAATATTGTTGGAATTATTGACGTTATTGGAAGAATCATCATCGGGAGAACAGGCCGCAAACAAAAAAATGAATGTAATAAATAAAGATAATTTCAAAATAAAATCTCCAATGGGGAAAACCTGGACCCGGTTTAATGCTATTTTCGTTCTTTCATCTTTTGCAGAACTCGGCAACTGAAAGGATTCTTCCTCTTTTTGGCCTTATCCAGTTCACAGGCCTTGTTGAAAAACTCCAAAGCTTTTTCTCTGCTTTTTGAGATTCCAATTCCATCTCTATACAGCTTGCCCACTGAATAACAGGCTCGAGAACTTTTGTATTCACAAGCTTGTTTGTAATATTTCAAAGCTTTCTTTACTTCCGCCCCCTTAGGTTTTTCCTTTCTGCCTCTGCCTGCAAGCACTCCCATCTGCATAATCCGGCCACAATTATTGCAAGCTTCTGCATCTTTTTCTTCACATTTCTTTTTGGATATGGAAAAAGCCTTTTTGAAAAACTCCATTGCCTTATCTTTGTCTATTTTTACACCCAGACCATCTCTCAAGGCCATTCCCAGATCAAGGCAAAACTTACCTTGACCCTGCTCACAATTATTTTTCCAGATTGGAATAATTTTTTGATATCGGGAATAGGCTTCTTTTTGAAATTTTGCCGCCAGTTCAAGATTTTTATCAACTCCCCAACCCCTGCGAAAAAATTTGGACAAAGTCATGCAAGCTGAAGGACTGCCTTTTTTGCAAGTTTTCAACATCTTTTTTACATTACTGGGAAGCTCTTTATCCTTTAACAGAGACTCCTTTTTGTCAGAATTTTCATCTGATTTGTTTTTTTTATCCGATTTTACTTCGGAGGAAGAATCAGAGGTTTTGTTTACTTGATTATTTGCATTAATCTTCTTTTCCTGCTCTTTATCTTTGCTTCTCGAACAAAAAGAGAACATGGATAATAGTAACATCAAAGAAAAATATTGCTTCATCAGAGACATATATTGACCTCACAAATTTGGGATAAGTTTGATAAAAATTGAAAATACATGAAAACATCATTTATTTTAGTGGAGTTGTTTGTCGGGATCAAGCTCGAAAGCCCTTTGGAGACGTTCACTCAAGTTTTTGAACTCTCTGATAAAGTCATAATGCTGTACCTTGAATGTTTTTTTGTAGTGTTTTTTGCGTTCTTTGAGAGCCAGTTCCTGCCTGACCTGACGGATTTTGCCGATTAAATCATTTTCAGATTCCACCTGAACCGGGTTTTCGACCTGTCTCACCGGTTTGGCATCTCTTGGTCTGAAAGCTCGATTTGACGAATCAATGCTGATGAAACTTCTTTTGCCACCTGAAGCTTCAAATATTGACAAGCGAGATTCTATTTCAGGATCATATTCGTAGATTAGAGCTCTGACGTCAGGGGTTTCATCTTGAATTGTATTGGCCACAATGGAACCGGGCAGATCAGGCAGTGAGATATTGATGAGGAACATGTGGTACTTGCCATCGGAAGCATATTCGAGAGCTGAGCTGGCCAAAGTTACATGATCGAAATTCCACCCCTGTTTTTTAGTCAACTTGCTGGTGAGAATATTGTAAAGATTTTTCTGATTATCCACAATTAAGATACTGATGGGAGGAAGCTCTTCGTCAGGAATTCCAGAAATAGCCCTGAGATGCTCTTCAGCGTCCATTGTCTTAATATGAAGATGCAGCATCTCCTTGAAAAATTTTTTATGGATCCTCCCCATCTGCTGCAACAGAACATCACGCTCTTCTTGATAACTTACTTTTTGGGCAAGCAATTTTATACGCTCCAGGAGATAGTTGCCCACCATATTTTTGTAATCGATAAAATTGTAACAACCAAGATCATTGGCCTTGATGACATGGTTGATTCCACATTCCCGGGTAGTAAGTATGATTGTATTGGTACGAGGGGAAAGTTGCTTGCACTGGCTCAGCATTTTCAAACCCTGATTCCGATCGGGAGTGTCAATATCGAAAATAGCCACAATGAAAAACTTGTTTCTGAGGAGATCGGTGACTGTGTAATAATCGTGGTTGCGACAAACAGAAAAACCGGCGCTGGAAACCAATTTTATGATTTCCTGAGAAAAGGAGTTCTTTTTCATGACTAGCAGGATTTCTTGACTTATGTAATTGGCTGACATCGTAAAACCTTATTCCAGGAAAAAACAGCGCAAAGATGATTTGCGTTTTCCCGAGGTAAATATCGGAATAAAACCTTAGGTTATTTTTTTAATAAACAGTTTGACACTTCTCAACAAGTAAAATATTCAGAACCCAATTGACTTGATTTATTTTTGTAATTTCCAATCCGGTACCTGATTGTCCAGTCATAGACTCATGTTTGTAATCCAAACTGATGTTCTTGTCCGGTTCGGAAACCAAGGGAGTTATCCAGATGAATACCAGAATAGAAGTCGGTCCATCCCAGATTAAAAATGATCCTCAGGGAAAAAAATATCTGAATAAAATCAGATCTTCGGGATTCATTAAGGTAAAAAAAATAAACGTCTTTAAAGTTTACACAATAGTTGACAAACTTGAAGCAAAAAAACTGGATGAATTCTGCAAATCAGCCCTCTGTGATCCTGTGATTGAATCATTTTCTGTCAACTCCCATCTTGATTCTGAATTTGACTGGATTTGCGAGATTGATTTCAAGCCCGGAGTCACCGATAATGAAGGACGAACAGCCACAGAGGCTCTATCTCTCTTTCTCAACTTGTCCCCAAATGAAACTCCACGCATTTTTTCCGGTGTGCAATTGCGCCTGCAAGGTGAATTAACCAACTTTGAAGTTTTCAATCTGGCTGAAGAATTCTTTGCCAATACCCTCATCCAGAGAATAAGAGTCGCTTCACACAAAGATTTCAAACTTAAAAATGCCACTATTGCCAATCCTCCTGTTGTCACTTTGCCCCCCCAAATCAAAGTTGATACCTATAACCTTGATATTGATGATCTAAGTTTGAAAAAACTCAGCAAAAATAATGTCTGGGCCCTCTCGCTCAAAGAAATAAAAACCATTCACAATCACTTTTCTTCGGAAAAAATCCAGGAGAGAAGAAAAAATCTGGCTCTTCCCTCCCAGATTACTGATGTTGAAATAGAATGTCTGGCCCAAAGCTGGTCAGAGCACTGCAAACACAAAATTTTCAGCGCCAACATCGAATACATAGAAAATGGAATCAAGGAAAACATACAAGGATTATTCAACAGTTACATCAAAAAAACCACTCGCATCGTCACAAAAAACAGAAATGACGATTTTTGTCTCAGTGTTTTCAAAGACAATGCTGGGGTAATTAAATTCAACGACAAATGGGGATTCGTCTTCAAAGTTGAAACCCACAATTCTCCATCTGCCCTTGATCCATATGGTGGAGCTCTTACAGGCATTGTCGGAGTAAACCGCGATCCCTTTGGAACCGGAATGGGAGCCGAACTTCTATTCAACACTGATGTCTTCTGCCTGGCTTCCCCCTTTACTGACAACGATGAAATTCCACCGGGTCTGCTCCATCCCAGACGGATTCTGGAGGGAGTAAGAGAAGGAATCGAACATGGAGGCAACCAGAGTGGAATTCCCACAATCAATGGCAGTGTTGTTTTTGATAAACGATATCTCGGGAAGCCTCTTGTTTATTGCGGAACCGGAGGAATTCTTCCCCTTGAACTGCACCAGCGTGAAGGTTATGAAAAATTCCATCAACCTGGAGACAAAATTGTGATGACCGGAGGAAGAATTGGAGTAGACGGTATCCACGGAGCCACTTTTTCTTCGGAAGAACTGAACGAAGATTCACCGGCATCGGCTGTACAAATTGGCGATCCCATCACCCAGCGCCGCATGTACGATTTTCTGATTAAAGCCCGCGAACTCAATCTATATAGTTCTATAACCGATAACGGCGCCGGAGGCTTGTCTTCTTCAGTGGGAGAAATGGCAGAATTCACCGGCGGAGCAAAAATTGATCTGGCCCTGCCTCCCCTTAAATACAATGGCGTCGATCCCTGGGAAATTCTGGTGAGTGAATCTCAAGAAAGAATGACTTTGGCAGTTCTTCCTGATAAATTGGACGAATTCATGCAACTGTCCCGAAAAATGAATGTTGAATCAACCTGCCTCGGAGAATTCACCGACAGTGGTTTTTTTGAAATCTTTTACGAGGACCGGAGAATAGCCGATCTCAATATGGAATTCCTCCACAACGGAGTTCCGATCATGAATCTTACTGCCAATTATTCTCCCCCGCCTTTGGAAAAAGCCAGTCTGGACCAGGCTCCTCCTCTGGAAGAACTTGTACTGCGGATTTTTTCCAGATTGAATGTGGCCTCTAAAGAATACTGGGTTCGTCAATATGATCATGAAGTAAAAGGAGGAAGCGTAATCAAACCCCTGATGGGCAAAAATTGCGACGGTCCTTCAGATGCGGGAGTATTCAGACCTCTACTTGACTCCATGGAAGCAGTGGTAATCAGTCACGGCATTGTTCCCCGCTACTCCGATATCGACGCTTACCACATGGCTGCCTGTGCCACTGATGAAGCTGTCCGCAATGCTGTAGCATCCGGGGGCAATCCCGATACCTTTGCCGCTCTGGATAACTTCTGCTGGCCCGATCCCCTGCCCGGGGCCGAAGAACATGAAAAAAAACTGGCTGCCCTGGTCAGAGCCAACAAAGCTCTCTCCGATGTCTGTATCACTTATAATATCCCCCTTATTTCCGGCAAGGACAGCATGAAAAACGATGCCAGAATCGGAGAACAGGTTATTTCAGTACCTCCCACCCTGCTGGTCAGCCTGGCAGGTAAAATTGAAGATGCTCGAAAAGCAGTTTCCATGGATGCCAAAAATCAGGGAGACCTGGTTTATATTGCCGGCACAACCCATCGGGAACTGGGTAAAAGCGAATTACTCGAAGAATTAAAACTTGATGACACCTCTGTTCCTAAGGTAAGCCCTGCAAAATTTATCGAACTTTACAAAAAAATCTACCAGACCATGGACAAACAACTGGTAGCTTCCTGTCATGATTGTTCTGATGGCGGTCTGGCCGTTGCCCTGGGAGAAACCGCTTTTGCAGGAAGAACCGGCATTTCGGTTGATTTGAAAAAAATTCTGTATACAGATGAAATTACCAATGATCTGGAACTTCTGTTCAGTGAATCTGCCGGTCGTTTTGTCATCACTGTTTCTCCGGATAACAAGGAAGAATTTGAAAAAATACTTCCTGCCGAAATGTGCTCTCTGGTCGGTCAAATAACCAGGGAGAAAAATTTTAAAATCAGCGGATTAAACAATCAAAATTACACCATTTCAATGGATGAGATCTTCACTTCCTGGCACCAACCTCTGCAATTACAACAACTTATCGAGGAATAAACATGAAAGTCAAAGCTCTGGTTATCACAGGCAACGGAACCAATTGTGAAAAGGAATCCCGCCATGCTCTGGAAAAGGCCGGCGCGGATCTGGTAGTCGAAGCCAACATCTGGGAATTAATGGCAGGTGATTGTCAAATTGACAACTATAATTTCATCCTCCTCCCTGGTGGATTTTTGGACGGAGATCATCTTGGTTCAGCCCAAGCCGCAGCCCACAGATTCAAATACGGAAAAGGGGGAGAACTGCTCAAACAATTGCTTCGGGTAATAGAACACAACGGTGTTATCATGGGAATCTGCAATGGATTCCAGCTTCTGGTAAAACTGGGATTGCTGCCCAAACCCAACGGTAAACGCACTGTAACTCTCACTCACAACCAGAACGGACGTTTTGAGGACAGATGGGTAAAACTGGTTGCCAATCCGGACTCCCCCTGTATTTTCACCAGAAACATGGATATACTCGACCTTCCTGTGCGCCACGGAGAAGGCAGAATTGTTTATGCCAACCGGGAAGTTGAAATTGAAATCCAAAACAACAATCTTGTTCCCCTCGCCTATTGTCATCCTGAATCGGGAAAACCCACCATGGAATATCCTCACAATCCCAACGGTTCTCCCGGAGGTGCAGCTTCATTGTGTGATCCCACCGGCAAAATTTTCGGATTGATGCCTCACCCGGAAGCTTTTACTCATAAAACCAACCATCCCCACTGGACCCGGAAATATCTTCCTGAAACAGGAGCCGGGTTGGAATTTTTCTTGAATGGAGTCAACTTTATCAGAAATCAGGGATAAGTAGTTCCCATCCCAAAAATGGATGTAATCGTCTGGCGATGGAATTTTACCTCATCTGTTTTGTCATAACTTCTTGAAATAGTTGCGGCTATATCTTCGCAGTTATTCCGCGCATCTGAGGCAAACTTCTTCACCAGTCAAAAAACCCACTTCTGGGATGGGAACTAAGTAGTTCCCATCCCAAGTTTGACATTCTGGCTATTTTTACTATTCCTAATACGCTGAGTTTTGGATCAAAAACTCCAAGATTCAAAACCCTGATTTTTTTTCGTTTAATAACGGAAACCTGGAATCTTTAAAACAAGGATAGATTATGAAACCCACCAAAATTAAAACTCCCAAAAATCAAAAAATAACTCCCAAAAGACATCCTCTGCGCAAGGTACACAAATCTCCTTTCACCAACCGCAAGGCAGTCAAGGAGATTAAGCAGGACAGCAACAAACTCAAAGAGCTTTATCTTAAATCGGAGCTTCCAGAATTGTCCCGAAAAGAAATAAAAAAACTCAGGGGAGAAGCCCATCATCTCAATCCATTAGTACAGATCGGAGCCAAAGGCATAACTCCTGAAACTGTAGATGCAATCATTCAGGCCATTATTGACCACCAGTTGATCAAAGTGAGAATTCACGAACCGAAAGCAAAAAACGAAATGGCTCAAGAACTTGCCAGTAAATCCAATTCAATTCTTGTGGGATTGATTGGACACACGGTTATTCTGTATCATCCCACCCTTGAACTAGTTAAAACGGATAAATAGTTCCCAACCCAAAATGGAAAATGTCATCCTCTGTCAAAAAGTTCACAAAATATCACTTCCCCTAAAAACTTATTGATCTTTGTCGGTTTTTCCATAATAATATCTCACAGTAATTCTTGATTTCCCAACATTTGGCAACAGGGTTCAATAAACTTTCCAAAAATAATTTTATGCCTTACAGAAGAATAAAAACAAAAAATAAAATCCCGGCTCTGGTCAAAGACCATACTCCCCAAAAGGAAATTCTGGCCCAAGATTTATGCTTCACAATAGTTGACACCGAAACCTGCGGTAAATGGCTCGGTTCGCGTATTGTTGAAATTGCTTACGCTAAAACCTGTCAAGGCAAAATTATCGAAAGTAACAGCTTTTTGGTCAATCCCCATATCGAAATTCCTCAGGAAACTATCGAAATTCATGGCATAACCAATAAAATGGTCAAAAATTCTCCCTCAATCAAGGAAATATTGCCCGAGTTGGTAAAAAATTGGGAAAATACAGTTCTGATTGCTCACAACCACAAATTTGACGAAGCCATTATTTCCACGGAGGCGGCAAGACACAATCTAAAAATCAGCCCCCTTCCCATTTTGGACAATATAGCACTGGCAAAATACGCCCTTGAAGAACAGGAATCCTACAGCCTTTACAATCTCAGTCATTCTCTCAATCTAAAAACCAAAAATTTCCATCGGGCGGGTTCCGATGTTGAAACAACAAACAAGTTGTTCAACTTTTTTTTGGAACAACTTGCCATCATCAAGGAAACCAACTTCGGATATCTGGCTGAAATTGGAAATCTTCGCTATCTCACTCAAAGCTCAACTCCCCTGCAAAACATACCGCCTCGATTTGCATTTCTGAAACTCGGGGTTGTAACCAAATCCGATGTTGAAATCATCTATATAAAAAACAACAGGGAACTTACCTATCCTGCAACTCTCAAGCATGGTTTTTGCCTCAACAGAAAAAACTACATTGAGATAAGAGATCATCGAGACAACAAAATCAAAACCCTTAGACTCGATCGCATCAAAGACTTCCTTACACTTTGATTTCCCGTTTATTTCAAACCAAAGTCTGCTTATTTTCTTTCTCTAAATGGACAAGTCCTGATTTATTTCTATAATACTATTGTCATTTTTACCTTATTATTCTATGCTTTTACTTGCAGTTTTTTTCGGTTTTCTGCTTCTTTTACATCATTTTATTTACATTATTTACAAGAATGATACTTTCTAATATAAAAGCCGATACCCGTTCGAAACGGGAACTAGCTAGTTCCCATCCCAGAATGGAGATTATTGACTGAGTCAGAAGTTTGCTTCAGAAACACGGAATAACTTCGCAGATATAGTTGACACTATTTCAAAAAGTTACGACAAAGCAGATGAAGCAAAATTACGTTCTCATGCTGTAACCTTCCTTTTTGGAATGGGAACTAATATATCAATTAAATTGTTCTATCATTCAATTGCTGTGCTACGAATTAAGGCGCAAAATTTGAATATCTTTCATTATGCTTGAGGTGTAAAACATGAATACTTTTTACAAATTTTTCCTTACCTTGATCCTGATTTCTTTTACAGGTTTCATTACGGCCTGTGATGATGAATCTAAAGAGAATCTTTGTGGAAACGGAATTATCGATTTCGGCGAACAATGTGATCCTGCCATGGAAAAATATGCAAACAACCCATATTGCACAGACGATTGTAAAATAACCCAATTTTGTGGCAACGGCCTCATTGAAGGCACCGAAGAATGCGATGACGGCAACCTGGCCAATGATGACGGCTGCTCCCGCAATTGCCTGGTAGAAATCGGCTGCGGCAACGGCCTCATCGATCTTTCCCTGAATGAAAACGGTTATGTGGTTATAGAAGAATGTGACGACGACAATATCAATTCCGGCGACGGTTGCGATTCCGATTGCATGCTTGAAGGCCAACAAACTTGTGGCAACGGAGTTCTCGAATACCCAGAAGAGTGCGACGACGGCAACACCGAGGACGGCGATGGCTGCTCCACAGACTGTGAAGTAACAGACGGCTGCGGTGACGGTCACTTTGATCCACTCACCGAAGAATGTGACGACGGCAATACTCTCAGCAGTGACGGCTGCAACGGTAATTGTCAGATTGAATTCAACTGCGGCAACGGCGACTGCGATGAAGAACAAGGCGAAAATTGCCAGTTCTGTCCCTCTGATTGCTGCCCTGAATGCGGTGATGAAATTCTTGATGACGGAGAAGAATGTGATGACGGCAACAACGAATTCTTTGATGGTTGTTCCGCCGGTTGCATGGATGAAGACAGCGTAGCCACCTGTGGCAACAGCATTTGGGAAGTTGGAGAAGAATGTGAAGACGGCAACAAAGTAAACGGCGACGGTTGTGATTCCGAATGTTTGCGTGAATTTATCGTCGGCGATGGTGAATGTGAAATAAACAAAGGCGAAACCTGCCGCCTCAGCACCTCCGATTGCTGCCCCGACTGTGGCGACAATACTGTCAATGGCTTCGAAAAATGTGACACCAGCAACCTCGATGGACTCAGTTGTACCGATCTTTGCTACGATGGTGGCACCCTCAATTGTACAGACTGGTGCGAATTTGATTTCAGCGGTTGTACCGGAACCGGCCCTGTTTGTGGCGACGGCACAGCTGAATGTGAAGAAGAGTGCGACGGCTCAGATTTCAAAGCCAAAACTTGCAACAGTTTCGGATTTGAAGAAGGCAATCTGATCTGCGATTCCAATTGCAACATCGATTCCTCCAATTGCAGTGGTTTCCTTCATTATATCCTCGAAGATTTCGAAGGAGGTTCCACTCCTTCAGGTTGGACAATCAACGGCAACTGGGAATTAGGTTCACCGGGCTCTGATGGTCCCTCTTCTGCCTACAGTGGCAGCATAGTTCTTTCCAGTTCCCTTAATGGCAATTATCTCAACGACATGGATTTCAATACTAACAATGTACAATTACCCTCCATTGATCTCACTACTTCCAACGCCCCCATCATGACATTTTACAGTTGGCTCGATTCGGAAAACAGTTATGATGGCGGTCGCATCGAAGTAAGCACCGATGGCGGCAGCACTTGGAACTTTGTTCTCAACAGTGAAATCAACCCCGGCTATGACGATACTACAGATAATATCTGGTGTGGCTCTTATAATAGTTGGTCCATGTACACTGTTGATCTCAGCAGTTACATCGGAAATGTTGTTGAAATCAGATTTGCTTTTCACAGCGACTCCTCTGTTAGTAGCTATGCCGGCTGGTATATTGATGATCTTTTAATTACCGAAGATAACTAGTTCCCATCCCCCATTTCCAACCCCACATTGTCAAAGGGTGAAGTTCATAAAACAAAATCCTTTTTATTAATTCAACTTTTTGCAACAGACAAGAGGTAACCTTGAAATACAAACTTGTCTCCAACACTCCTTCCAACCAGGATGATCTTTACAAAGATCTTGATCCTCAACAACTTAAAGCTGTTAAAAGCGAAGGAGTTCCGCTGCTTATCGTAGCTGGAGCAGGCACTGGGAAAACCAGAACCTTGATTCGCAGAGTTGGCCATCTCATCGCCAGCGGGGCTCAACCTTCAAGAATTATGGTCTGTACCTTCACCCAGAAAGCCGGTAGAGAACTAGTTGCACGACTCAATCAGTTTCTAGGTCCAATTTCCTATGAAATCTGGGCTGGAACTTTCCATCACACCGGGCACAAACTTCTGCGCAAATATGGAAAATGTCTCAATCTCAGTTCAGACTTTTCCATCCTCGATCGGGAAGACACTATCGATCTGTTGGCCGGTATTCTCCACCGGCGCAATGTTTCTCCACCACTTACAGCCCGCAAACTTCACAAACTTTTTTCCATGGCCATCGCCCGTCAGCAATCCCTGGCCCAGATAATCGAAGAAAAAGAAAAGGATTTTATTCCAGCTAAAGATCTGATTATCGATCTTTTTGCTGATTTCTCCCAGGAAAAGATCCGGCAACAGGTGGTGGATTTTGATGATCTGCTGGCTCTGTGGAAAATTATCCTCACCGACTATCCCGAATCCGCCGAGGAGATGATTTCAAGTTTTGATTATGTGCTGGTTGACGAATACCAGGACACTAACCGTCTCCAGGCAGATATTCTGGATCTGATGGCTCAGAAGCATCAAAACATAACTGTCGTTGGCGACGATGCCCAGTCAATATACTCTTTCAGAGGTGCCTATCCTCAAAATATATCCACTTTCTCCAAGCGTTTTTCCAAAGCTCGCACTGTCAAACTCGAAACCAACTACCGCTCCACCCAGCCCATCCTCAATCTGGCCAATTTTTCCATTTTGAATTCCGATGAAATCATTCCCAAAAAGCTGTCATCTCACCGGGGAAATGGCGAAATACCTGTCCTGGTCAAAGCCAGGGACAAACATCAAGAAGCTCAATTTATCGCTCAAAGATTATGGGAACTGCATGTGGAAAGCGGGATTCCCCTCAGGGAAATAGCCGTCCTTTTTCGAACCAACAAACAAGGTCTGGAAATCGAACTTGAACTGAGCAGGCGAGGTATTCCCTTTGGAGTCAACGGAGGCAGACGCATCTTTGAACAAGCCCATTTCAAGGATTTTATTTCCTATATCAGGGTTCAACTCAATCCCCTCGATACCATCGCAGTTCGCAGACTATTTCGACTCACTTCCGGACTCGGTTACGCTACCGCTGAAAAGGTCATCAAATATGCTCGCAACAATACCCAGAGCGATACCCATATTCTGAGCCACCCTAAATTGCATTCAATTTTTTCCGGCAAAATCAAACACAAAATCAAACTTTTGGGTGACTTTTTCCAAATTCAACAGAAGCTCGGAAACCGAATTCAACAGATAATGACCAATATCCTCCAACAATACAAACCTGTGCTGTTGGCAAAATTTGAAAATTCCAAAGATCGCCTGGACGAGTTGAAAGAATTTGTCTCCCTTTCTGGCCAATACACTGATTTAAACAAACTTCTCAGCGATCTGGGTCTGAAAACCGGTCCTATCGGGGAAAAAATAGCTGAAAAAGATAAACCCGATGAAGACGGAGTAATTCTTTCAACCATCCATCAAGCAAAAGGCCTCGAGTGGAGAATTGTCTTCCTGACTTCGCTTTATGAAGGCGGTTTTCCTCTGATTTACAGTCAAAAAGATAAAAAATCCCTCGAGGAAGAAAGACGCATTTTCCATGTTGCCGTAACCAGAGCCAAAGACGAGCTGTATTTGCTGCAACCAATCCTGTCCGGCTCTTCAGACAGAGGTAAAACCTTCCGCAGAACTTCACGCTACCTGACTGAACTTCCCAAAGATCTCTATCTCACCTGGGAAATCGAAGTAATTTCCCCCAATTAAAAAATTATCTATTCCCAAAAGGGAACTATCTATGTAATTCCGTTAGCCCCTTAGCTTCTATTTTCAGGAAAATTTCTTGCTTACACTTTTCTGTTTTTCAGGGAATCCCCAAGGGGGTTAGGGATTTTATTTGTTTTTATATTGCCAACTTTCAACTCGCCAGACTTTGCCCTGTTTACGCAGAATAATACTGATCTTGGGATTCAGGTTTACTTCGATTTCTTCCCCTACTTCCTGTTTGCGGTTTTCAAGTCTTTCCTGGGCTTTTTTGAGGTATTCCAGCTTTTTGCGGATATCCGCCATGTATTTTTGGCGATAAGCAGGGGAAAGGTAAGAAATATAGGTTGACATATCTAATCTTTCCAGAGACTTGACCATTCCTGCTATCAATTGTTGGGGTGTAGCCGGGGAGGGAGATAAACCTGGGGATTCTTTTACTTTCCATTTATCCTTTTCAGTTACCATTTCTATTCTGGTATTGTTTTCAAAATTGATTGAAACTCGCTGTTTTACTGATGATTTATCAAGTAAAGCAGCCTGATAAACCAGCTCTTTCTTGTATTTCTCCCATCTTTTTTTAAAAAAGGAAAAGGGAATTTTGGTCTGAGTCTCTTTATCGAGTAAACTGTAAGCTAATCGAGGATCATTGTTTTTGATCGCTTTTTTATAAAGATGAAGGACATCCCTTGGAGTTTTGGTGGCAGGTTTGGAACAACTGATGATTAAAAAGATTATAAACAGAATGGGATATTTAATTACTTTCATAATTTTGATTATTAGCTTAAATTGATAATTTCAGCAACTATTTTCAATTTCTTCTCCGCCAGATCATTTTTTTTTATTTTTTGTTGCCTCATCTTCGATAATTTTATTATATTGGTATAAGATGAATACAATTACTCAGGAACCACAAATTATCGGAAAATATGTAATCTCAATTCTCAAGGTATCCCCTGATATCAAAACCCATAACCGGATACTGCGTCAGGTTGGAATGCGGAGAATCGAACCTGATCAATGGTATCCCCAAGTTCTTTTCCTGCGTTTCTTCAAAAGAATGCTTAAAATCAAAGGTGATGACTATCTATTCGATCTTGGAAAAAAACTGGTTCAGACTACTGTCATGCCTCCCTATGTAGATAATTTTCATTATGCAGTCAAAGCTTTCGATCTTGGCTATACCATAATTCATCGCAATCAGGTTGGAGCTATGTTCGGACAGAAGTCCAAAAATGAACTCCGTACCGAAATCATTGCAGCCAATCCCTACCCTTGCCCTTTCGACTGGGGTATACTCCAGCAAATGGCTAAAGACTATGCTCCCCAAGCCAGGTTGTCACACGATTTTTCTGCCGGCTGCCGGCTTGATGGAGATCATGCCTGTAAATATACCATCGATTTTTAAAAACCATCCTCTCCTCTTTCACTCTGAGCGGAACGGATACACCAGTGGACAAAAGGACTCAGATGAGTACAGAAAAAAACCTCCCTGGATGGATTGGAGCCTACAAGATAAGAGAAGTTATCGGTTCAGGTGCAACCGGCCACGTTTATCTTGCAGAAGATCCCTCCTTGAACAGGAACGTTGCAGTTAAAATTCTAAAATCCAAATTCAAGTATGACAATGAATTGAGGCAACGTTTCCTCAGAGAAGCCCAAGCCATGGCCAAGCTTTCCCATCCCGCGGTAGTGTCTGTTTATACTGTCGGGGACGAAGAAGGAGTTCCTTACCTGGTCATGGAATATATGAAAGAACTAGATCTTCTTTCTGTAATTGATACTTCAGAAACGGGAAGACTGCAGGTTTCCAAAGCTCTGCCAATATTTATCGATGTATGTCAGGGGTTGGAAACAGCCCTTGACAACAATATTATCCACCGAGATATCAAACCTGCCAATATTTTTCTGGCAGGGAAAAACAGGGCTAAAATTGGCGATTTTGGTCTGGCCAGCGTTCTTGAACTTGAGTCCAACCTCACAGCTGATGGAGTAATTATTGGCACTCCCGATTATATTGCCCCAGAAATAATCAGCGGTGAAAAACCGGATATGCGTTCAGATATCTATTCCCTGGGTTGCTCTCTTTTTCACGCACTCAAAGGTTATCCCCCTTTCAGAGAAGAAAACGAAGATATCAGTGCCGGCGAAGTTCTTGGTCGTCAACTCAATTCCGAACCACCTCCTCTCAAAGGTAAAGATTTTTCCCGTTCTCTGACCAAAATTGTTGCTCAGATGTTAAACAAAAATCCTGACAAAAGACCCGACTATGCGACAATAATTAAAAGATTAAAGAAATCTCTAGATTCTGATACCATTACTATCAACATACCCAGACTTTCATCAATTTCTCACAAAAGCTCCGAAAAAACAGATGCTTCAAACAACAATGACGAAGAATACAATGATATTCTTCCCTTTCCTGCTACTTATCTAATTTTGTTCGGACTTTTCTTTTCGACTCTTATTTTATTTCTGGGGATTTATTTTTTGAATTGAGAGGGAAATTGAATAATTCTTTTTAAAGGAAGATGGGAAACAGGGGTACAACTACCAGCAAACTCCAATATCGGGATCTCCGATATTATTGCAAGTCTGATTGGCCTCACAATCAACATTGCTGCCCAAATGACAGATTCGGCGACAAGATCTGCCATCCCTGCTGTTAAAACAAGCCAAACCGGGCTCACAATCGGTAGTAGTATCGCAGACTTCAAATATTGCGGCAGTCCCAATGGGTGAGAAACAATATCCGTCAATAGATGCAGGATCTATGTAGCAAGCTTCATTAATTGAACTGCAGCCGGAGTTATCAACCGGATCACATTCATCCTGGGTAGCACAGGCAGGATGGTTGATACAATCCTGATCATCACAGTCCATAGCTCCATCGCCATCGTCATCAATGCCATTGGTACAGTCTTCAGAATTAGTACAGGCAGGATCCTGAAAACAATCTGGATCAATACAATCAGTCAGACCATCGCTATCATTATCTATTGAGTCATTGCAATTGTATTCTACTTCAGGCATACAGGCAGGAGAATCAAAACAATCTGCATCTGTACAATCCACATAGCCATCGCCATCGTCATCGTTTCCGTTGTCGCAGATTTCAGCAGAAGTTCCGCAAGTGGAAGCATCATAACAATCTGGAT
Source organism: Deltaproteobacteria bacterium (assembly GCA_027858615.1). Lineage (GTDB taxonomy): Bacteria > Myxococcota_A > Polyangia > HGW-17 > HGW-17 > JAQICJ01. Next base: position 391 of record JAQICJ010000227.1, on the reverse strand, counting down.
CGACACAGTCTATATAACCATCGCCGTCGTCATCAATGGCATTGTCACAAATCTCATCAACTGTAAGGCAATGTTCTGAATCCTGACAATCTTGATCATCGCAATCCACCATATCGTCACCATCGTCGTCGATTTCGTTATCACAGATTTCTACGGTTTCATTGCATGCCTGATGATTGAAGCAATCCTGGTCTTCACAATCTACAAATTCATCGCCGTCGTCATCAATGCCATTGTCGCAAATTTCCAAGAATTCACAATCATCACTGCAGTCTATATCAGCACAGTCTACATAACCATCGGCGTCATCATCAATGCCATTGTCGCAAATTTCTACGGTTTCATTGCAAACCTGATTATTAAAACAATCCTGGTCTTCACAATCTACAAA
>JAQICJ010000033.1 GCA_027858615.1 Deltaproteobacteria bacterium | reverse complement strand
ATCTTAGCCATTCGGTCTGATTCGTTAATAATATGGTTTACAGCTTTTTCCAATTTTTCTTTTGGCAAATCCGGTTTTTTGAGCAATTCAGAATAACCTCTGATTGACATCAAGGGCTGGTTTAATTCGTGGGCAGTGGTTCCGGCCAGGGTGGAAATGAGAGCCAGCTTTTCTTTTTCAGCCAGTTTTTCTTTGTATTCATCTATTTGTTTTTCCATTTTGATCTGTTCTCTCAGATCACTCAGAAAAAAGACTACGTTATCATTTTGATCATATTCACCTGAGATAACGAAGGCGCTCATATTAACGGGAACTTCCTTGTCGTCACTGGATAAAACAGACTCTCTTGATAAGTCAATTCTGTTTTCCCCTCCAATTTTAACATCTACCATCATGTTATTGATTTTTTCCAAGGTCTTGCTGTTGGTGAAGAGATTTTCCAAGGGCATTTTGTCGATAACACTTGCCGGGGAATAACCAAAAAGTTTCTTGGCCGCAGGGTTGAATAAGATAATATTGCCTCCGAGGTGGGCAGCGATGATGGCAATAACACTGTTGTCCACAAGCCTGATCAGGAGATCTGAAGTTGAACTCAATCTCTCTTGCATTTCTCTAGTTTCTGTTATGTCTCTGAAAATCAAAACAGTCAGACCGGATTTTGCCAGCAATTGGGATTTATTTACACCCAGGCAGACAATTTCTCTGGATGTCGTCAGAATATTCAAGTTGAATTGTTCCGGAATATTTTTAAACCCTTGCTTTATGAATTCTTTGTGGTTTTTGGCAACGATTTTTTTAAAATTCGCCATTTTGAGTCCTTCACTTGAATAGCCGGTAATAGACTCTCCGGCGTGATTCATATAAAGGATTTTGTTATCTTCGTTGACTATGATGATTCCATCGGAGCTGCTTTCAAAAAATTCCCGATAAGTTTTGATGGTTTTGCTTTTTTCGATGTTTTTCAGGGAGGATCTTTTAATCCTTTTGGTTCTTTCATTAAGGGCCCTGAGATAAAAGGAGTCTCTCATCAGAACAGTGTAAAGCCTGGTTAAAAAGTGAAGATTGATTTTTTGCAGGGATTGAGTTTCACCGAAAAGGAGAAGAATAAGTTCATTGTTGCTGCTGGGAAAATTACGGGTGAGATAACTGGCGGAAGCCTTTTCCGCTTCAATATCCATTTCTGCCATTTGAGCAAGAACTTTTACCTTTTTAGCTTTGGTGACAATTTTTGTTTTTTCATTGATGGGAAAGCTTACAGGTGGTTTTATGACCACACCCCGAGAATTTCTGAACTGGTTGGATGAGATAAGTATGTAAACATCATCCTGTTCAAGGTGGACAAGGGCGGCTATTCCTTCAATTTCAAGCAGATCTGACAAATAATTGAAAGAAGATGTAATTGATTCTTTGATGGGATGTTGGAAAAAGAATTGGACTAGTTGTTCTGTAATTTGTTTTGGTTCCATAATTTAAACCTGTTAACCGATAAACCTGAAAAGAAAAGATGTTCAGGGAGTAGGTCGGCAACCTCCCATGATGGGTGTGGGAGAAAAAACACCGTTGGACATGAAGTCGATGCAGTCATAAACTATAATTCTTCCCATGCTACCACCGCCGCCGCCGGTGCCGTCTCCACCTTCGTTGTTGTCACCATTTCCTGGAGTTGGAGCCAAAGTTGCTGCTCCGTCTCCACCTCGGTTGCAATCTCCGCAATCTGCACCCGGAGCAGGATCTTGAGAAAAAAGGCCGGCAGATCCGGTCTGGTTTTCCCTGCCTGCACCGCCGCCACCGCCGTTGGCAGTAATAATGACATTGTTATATATTCTAATTCTGGGGGATTCCAGAATTACAGCACCTCCGGAACCGCCACCACCGCCGCCGCTGTTGAGATAGTGGTCATTGCCGCTTCCTCCGGCAGCGTTAGCATTGATGCCACAAGGATCTCCGGTGGCATTACCTATTTCAAGATAATTCTTGATGGTGATCTGGACAGCTCCACCGCCGCCACCGCCTCTGCCTTGACTAGTGTCTGTATTGCCGGCACCATTGATATGACCACCGCCGCCACCGCCGGAGCCGCCTGTCAAAGGTTCACAGAAATCATTGCCATAGACGTTGCCGCCCTCTCCTCCGTCGGAACCACCGCCGGAGCCTCCGGCACTGAGATAGCCGGCGCCCCCTCCGCCTGTTTCATCACCGATGCCCCAGCTTTTTTCTCCTCGGTAACCTTTACCGGGACCATTTCCGGCAGTGTTGGCTGGGCCTCCCGAAAAGCCTCCCGGTCCGGCACAACGGTTGTTGTTGGCTTCGCATTTATGAGAAGAGGCAGAGAGGTCGATAATCCCTTTGAGGAAGAGAGAATTTGCTCTGATAATGATGCTTTTTGAACCGTATACATCAACAACAGCTCCTTCTTTTATTTTGAGAATATTGAAAGAAAAAGTACCCGCCTGTGTTTCGTCAGCCATTTCATGAATTTCAAAATGGATTCCGGTTGCTAGATCCATCCCCTCGCCTGCAGCCCGAAAGGGAAGATCATCCACGAGGATTTCGCCATTATCGGTATTGAAGGAAGCATTGAGATCGAAGGTTGTGGTTTCCAGATCCTGATTGAGCAGGATGCTGAGATCGAGGTCGTTGGACGGGACAAAGTTAAGGCAGGTATTGGGGGTAACCTGATCATTGCAGCCGAATTCACAATTGACAGTTATTAAATCTCCATTGCTTTTGCAAAGTTGAAGTTGATTGAAATCCAGACAGGCTGTATCTTCTGCTGTGCAGGAAATATCTCCGTCCTCATCGGCATCGTTGATATCGTTAATATCCTGAATGTCTTCACTGGAGCCATCTGTATCTGTTTGGATATCTGTATCAGCATCAGGCAGGTTATTGACAGATGAATCTTCAAGATAGGCAAGACCTGTTGGATCAAAGGAGCATCCCAGAGAAAGCAAAAAAATCACACTTGAAATAAAAACGGGTTTTCTCATGATATATACACCGACAAAAGTAAAAGTACTGATTGGGGAAGAAATTGAAAAATATCAATCGTTACAGTTTCACAACAAAAGCATTTTATAATAAAAAACAGAAAATTAAAACTATTTAGTTCCCAACCCAAAAAGGAAGGTCATCGTCTGAAAGCGGAATTTTACCTCATCTGCTTTGTCGCAACTTCTTGAAATAGTATCAACTTGGAGTTCTCGTTTCAGAATGTAAGGTCATCATCTGAAGCAGGTCAATTGAATTGATCTGCTTTGTCGTAACTTCTTGAAATAGTAGTGGCTATATCGGCGAAGTTACTTCGCGCATCTGAGGCAAACTTCTCATTCAGTCAAAAACCTCCATTCTGGGAAGGGAACTATTTAAAAAAGTGAAGAAATTTTAAAAAAAATTGTCAAGTCAGGATCTTTCTGGTAAAACTAAAGTGTAGCATAATATGATACATGTAATCCAACATGCTACAAGGTAATATGATTATGAATTTATTTTTTCTGATTACTTTGAAAATTTTATTGCTTTCTCCCGGCAAAACCAAAGATCCTTGGAATGTTCCCCTCACCCTTGCTTCCAGTCCCCAAATGCGGGCTCAGTTAAAAAACAAACCAGGAATTTGGATGGGGAAAAAAGACCAGATTCACCAAAAACATATTCAGACTGCAAAAATAAAAAAAATATCTTTTAACAAGGGAGGTTCAACAATTTCTCTGAGGCTGGTTTTTGCTGATGGAAGCAAAGCCGCTTTCAAACCCGAACAATACCATGAACAGACAGTCCCTCGTTTTGAAATAGCCGCTTATGTAATCAATAAATTATTAGGGCTTGATTGCGTAGCTCCAGCAACTTGGAGGACGATCACCAAAAAGGAGCTTTTTAGCAAATTAGTGGTAAAAAACAGATATCTGCGCAAAAGAATAGTCAGGGAAATAAAATATAATAAAGATGGTACAATTGATGGTGAGGTTTCAACCTGGATCAAGGTGATAATACCTGTGAAACTGGAATCTCTCAAATGGCGTAAACGATGGATAGGTTGGGTATCACCCTGGGGCAGGCTCAATCGTAAAAATTTTGCTTATGCAGCTCAAATCAGTAATATGATAATATTTGACTATATGATCAATAATCCGGATCGATTTTCAGGAAATAATACCTTTACTGATAAATCAAGAAAAAAGTTTTACTTTATGGATAACACTTATTCCTTTTACCCCGATTATGAAGATATAGGTAATGCGCGTTTTTATCTGAATCAGGTACGTCGTTTTTCACTGGAAATGATCAGGAAAATTCAGAAGTTTACCACTAAATCTCTTAAACAGGAATTGGCAAAAATCAAGAATCCTCCCTGGAAAATACTTTCAGACAAAGAGATCAAAGCTGTTATGACGCGTAGAAATATTTTGCTTGATCATATTAATAAAAAGATTGCCCAATTTGGATGGAGCAGAACAGTAGTGTTCCCATGAATAAATGTCCCGTCTGTCTCAAAAGATTTGATGAATTGACCACTTCCCATTTTATAATCGTGGAAGACAAGATTATCCCTTTTTGCTCTGAGGGATGCAAACACGATTATCGGCCTGGGAAAAAGTTATATTCGGCTGCGGTTAAACATCTAAGTACTACGGCAGTTATCGGTACTTTTCGAAATATCAAAGCTCATTATCAAATCTATTCCCTTGGTGTGATTTCTTTGTTAGTTATATTCAACTTGTTTAATTCACATGCTTTATCTGAATCCAAAACAAAATCTGTTTACTTTCATGAATTCACGACTTTTTCCTTGAGTAACAATCTACAGATTTCTTTGGTAAAGAAGCCGGAAAAACTGGATGAACCCAAAAGTGGATTGGTTTATTATTATGATAAATCTGTTTCTATTCTGGAAGAAGTGTTAACGGAAAAAATAGAGACGGATCTGCAACTACAGGTTCTAGAACTTCTGTTGTTAAAAAACAATTCCCAGGCTTTGCAAAAACTACAGGAAGTTATGAAGAAGGGAAATGAACTGATCAGAAGAAGAGCAGCGGTAATTCTGGCTCGCCACGGAAGTAAAAAAGCCTTGAGATTTCTACGCAGAGGACTCAAGTCAAATCGCTCATCAATTTCGTCTCTTTCGGCTTTTGCTTTGGGCAGATTGGGTGACAGAAAATCCCAACCCCATCTCAAACAATTAATTGGTTACCGGCCTACCCGTTTTCATGCAGCTACTTCAGCTTTGTACATAGATTTTCCTCCAGCCAGAAGATATCTTCTGGATTTGACAAAAACAAGCTCCCGTTATGGAGATCGTATCAGGGCCGCTTCGGTTTTGGCTCTGAGTGGAGAAAAACAGGTAAAAGATCTATTGCTGGAAGCTTTGGAAAAACAAATTTTTGAGTTTGCAGCTGCTGAGGGGTTGGCAGCTTTGGGAGAGAAAAAAGCTGTTCCTGTTTTGCAAAAAGCCCTTCGGCATGATTGCCTTCGAATCAAAGCGGCCAAACAACTGGTCAAGTTGGGAATGACCCGGAGTTATAAAATCGTTCTGGATGATCTGGATTCAAAATTCAAATCTTCCAGATTGTCAGCTGCAGCTGCCGTATTTATTCTCGTTTCGGAAGAAGTAAGAAAAAATAAAAAATATCTCAATTCTGATTTTACCCATGGTTGAGATGAGATTTATTCTTTCCCAACCTGCTGGAAATAAATCCTGGATAATTTTGCACATTGAGGCTTTTCAGGTAGTATTGGCACTGAACTTTTTCAGAAATAAAATGATCGTATTTTTCAGTTAATCACATTGCAGGAATTGTAAGAAAAACTAATGTCCAAAACTGTCAGGTTATATTATTTGTTCAGGGGGTTGAGCAGTGCCTTTCTTTTCAAGGTTTTTCTGGTCTTTTTCTATTTGGAAAGAGGATTGGATTTTGCTCATATTGGTATTCTCCATTCCATTTTTTCAGCTACAGTAATTCTTTTTGAAATACCTACAGGTTTATGGGCTGACAAATATGGACGCAGATCCATGATGGGATATGGTACTTTGCTGATGTCCATGGCGGCCATGGGTTATTATTTTGCTAATGATTTTGTCACCTTTGCTTTGATTGAGGCTGTATTTGCTTTTGGTCTCACCTTGACCAACGGAGCCGATTCCGCCTTTCTTTATGATTCCCTCAAGGAAAACAAGCAGGAAAAACTGTATATTCAACTTGAAGGAACCGCCTCTTTTTCCAAACATACAGGAATAGCTATCAGTGCTTTGCTGGGCGGTTTCATTGCCCATCATAGTTTGTCTGCTCTCTTCCCGGCAACTTCCTTGATTATTTTCATGGCTTTTTTAACCACCAGATTGATGAAAAAGACTGTGGTGCCAGGAAAGGCCTTTTCCCCGGAAGAACGCAGGAACAGTTCGGTAATTAATATTCAACGGGGCTTGAAGGTGTTGAGAAACAAAAAAGCGATCTGGTGGACAATTTTCTATTCGGCTACTCTATATATCATGATTCGTTCCTCAGATGTTCTTTTGCAGCCTGTATTAAAGAAAAACGGATTTGATTACTGGAAGATTGGTCTTTTGTCTTCTGCAGGAGCTGTAGTTGCAGCCATTTCAGCACAATACAGTTCTCGTCTTGTCAAAAAGGCCGGTTCATTTTTTGTTATGTGGTTTATTCCCCTGATCATGATTTTAAGTTATCTTTTCTTTACCTTTGAAAGTGGAGTTATTCTGGGAATTCTGGTTCTGGCCAATCTGGGAATCCAAGGATTCTATTCTCCCTACACTAAATTTTTGTTGAACAGTCAAATCAGACAGTCCCATTACCGGGCAACTCTTTTGAGTTTGGAAAGTTGCGTAAAAAGATTGCTGATAGCCCTTGTAATGCCAATTGTTGGTGTTATTGTGGATGCCAGGGGTTTGAACGGCGGAATTATCTTTCTGGTAATTTTTGCTTCAGCGGCTGTAGCTATTTTGTTTTTTACCGTTCCCGGTATTCTCGACCATTTCAGAAATAAATTGTCCAAATCGGGAAAAAAGAAGAAAAAAGCAGATGATTCAGTCAAAAATTATATGGAAATTAACAAATCAAAACCTTATGAACCTGAAAAGCAGATATTATGACAGCATTACTTACACTTTTTCTTTTATTACCGGGTAATTTTGATTTCAATTGCAGATTTGACAAGGTGGAAAATGAATTGGACAAACAATCTGTATGTGGAGCAAGACCGGTTCGAGTCAGGCTTCCTTTACCACCTGAAGGAAAAAGATTGGAGTTCACAAAACCGGAAAATCCGAGTTTGAAGGGATATTTCCATCGCAGAAGAAACGGCCGGGGCAAGGTAAAACCTTTTTATAACCTTATAAATCTCTATTCAGTAGATCTTTACCTTTGTAAAAATGATTTCAAAAAGAAAAAAACTCTATTGTTTAGGCTGGTAAAGAAAAATGGTGAAACCGAAAAACTGCAGTGTTATTTAAGTAAAGATGATAACAAAAAACTGAACCCCATTCAGAAAGTCATTAAAAATAAAAAAGAAAAAAAAAGTGCAAACAAAGTCAAAAAGAAGGAAGCTCCAGAAAACCTTGAGAAAAAACAGGATAGATCAGAAGAAAGCTTGGTAAAAGGAGTGATTTCAGTTCCCCGCTTTGTTCCAGCCAAGAACGATCCCTTTGCTCGTTTTTTAGCTTTGGCAGGCTTGATCTTTTCTTTTCTGATTATGATTATCCTTATAATTATCAACCTGAGGTTGCGTTCTCGCCTCATGAAATTGGCCAAGCGCCTGGATGAATTGGAAAACCCGCAAGTGGTTAAATTGAAAAAGAAGAAAACCAAGGTTGATGTTAAAAATGCTAACATTACAGATGACAATCTCCCCAATCGCAAATCCCCTGAAGAAGATTCCCCCGTTTCAGAATAAATTATAAATTTACAGTGAGATAATCAGAGCAGGCAAAAATTTCCAGGTTATTGTCGGTTTTATGGTTTTCAGCTTCCAGCAGAATTTTTTTTACATCCTGGTCGGATGAAGTGGGGTCGTGGTGGGTAAGTCCCAATTTTTTTGCTCCCACTTGCTGGGCGACCTTGACACAATAATCCGGGGTGCCATGACCATAACCTGCTGTAAAAGTATCGTATTTTTCCCTGCTGTACTGTGAATCCATTACCAGAAGATCAGCATTGGCAAGGTGTTGGCGGAAAGAAAGGGGAATACCATCTTCATTTTCATGATCAGTCAGAAAAATAAAGGATTTTCCAGTGGGTTTTTCTTCGATTCTGTAGGAAACCGTCTGTTCCGGATGTTTTGATTTGTGCATGGTGATGACCATGCATTCTTCCAGAGGATATTGGCCCTGGTTGATGGGAATTGGATTGTTTTTATTGATAATTCGTTCGTAAGCTTCGATTGTTGTGATGTTATATCCTCCTTCAGGGTGGAAGATAATAACCATGGTCTGAGGAAATTCAAAATTCTGGTAAGTGATGTGGCTTTCCACAAGCCGGTGATGCACAGGAAAATAAGGAGGACGCATGAGTTCATGCAGCATTTGTTTGGGGCCTATGTTTTGATCTACAGGTCCACATAATTTAAGATCCAGATCTTTTTTAAAAAGAACCGGGGACAAAAACAGCCCCTGAGTATGATCGTAATGGTAGTGGGTAAAGAGAATGAGAAATTCTTTTAAAGTTTTTTCGGATAGTGCATCCCAACTTAAAGGAACAAAACCACTGCCTGCATCAATACTGATAACCAGACCTGGAGGAAGACAATCAGAGGAGATGCGTACACAGGTGGTGTTGCCTCCGTATTCCAGGGTATTGGGACTGGAAACTGGAATAGAACCTCTGGTGCCATAAAATTTTATTTGCATAGTGTTCTCCATAAATTCTGGAGTATAGAATAGTTCCCGAATATGGCTTATCAGTACCCATATCCAAATTCTGGTTTTTTGAAACAATGGATTTCAAGTATATGCGAAAAAAATCAATATTTAAATAATAAAAGCAATTTTTTTTGTTTGGACTTTGTCATGGATGCAGATCAATAACCGATAATATGGAGATTGTTGATTTCCCAATGACCAGAAGTTGTAATCGAAGGCACTGAAAAAACAAATGAAAGATTGACCTGATTTTTGCCTGCCTGTTCGCTGAGATCGACCACGACGGGAGTAAAAGATGTAATTGTAGAAAAGCTGGAATAGGGGACAGTTGTCTGGGTACCATCTTCAACTTTGAGATTGGCACTTGTTTGTCCTCCGGTGTTGTTGTTTTCCATTCTTTGTTCAAAATATATAAAAACATGGTTGAAACCTGAAAAATCCAGGGTAGGGGTACGAAGAACATAATCGGCTACGATAAAAGAATCAGGGCTGATTTTCATGGTAACATCGCCAATTCCGTTACACTGCCAGCTTCCTATATTTGCTGGTGTTGAATAATTTTCCCAATCGGTAAGATCACAATTATCAAAGTTGTTTTCCAATATTTCAATTGGATTTTGGTTGATTTTAATGTTTGTTGCTACTTCAGGAATGGTTGAACTGTTGTCATAATGACTTGTACAAACAGTATAAATGTCCCCGGGGAGGTTGAACAATTGCGGTTGCAGGAGCGGAGAAAGCTTGGAGCATTCGTTATCATCAGTATCATTATTGTTGGCAATAAGATTGTTGTTGGCATCAAAGAGTTGCAGGGCGGTATCTCCAGGACAAGAGTCAGCCTGCAGAATATCAGTTGTGGAAATCGTAAGGATATTTCCAGTATCAGGTAATAAAACCTGAAAGCAGTCAACATCGTTTGATGGAATTATTTGAGAGCACCAGGCACCGAGGTTTCCACTGAAAAAGTCCGGATTTTGAAGATCATTGGGCTCAGATTCAAAAGAATTACATATATTGTTGGCTGGTTCAATGTTTACGGTAAGGCTGTTATCTCCAGGAAGTGTTCCAAAATTGTCGATGACGATTGTATAATTTCCCGATAGGAAGGGAGTAAATACAAGTTCGTTTTCAGTAGAAGATTTCAGACATATTGTGTTTTCTGAGCAGGATTCAATGATTCTGATGGCAATATCCAATCCTGAACCTTTGGAGATTTTTATACTCTGACCCTGGTACAGGGAAGCACTGAGAAAAAGATCACTGGCGCCACCGAGATTAGAACCACAACTCTCCTGGTGAGAAAAGTTGAACTCATTGGAAAATTCAGTTGTGAAATCTGAACTTGTAAATTGAAAAGCAGTTGAAGACAGTGGAATCGGATATTCGCAATAGTTTCCAAGTTTTTGACAATTTGCCTGTTCAGATGATTGAGGGGCACAATAGAAGTATTCTTCTATTTCACAGTTTTCGGTCGCAACCCAGTCGGTGCAGTTTTCGGAAGTTTCCTGGCATTCCATAACCTCGGTTTGATCAAGATTACACCTGGTGTTTCCAGTTTCACAGATTTGACAGGAACAGACGGCTGTTTCTTCTTGAATTTTGCAGACTGTAGAAGGAGGGCAGGGAGATTCTTCCCAATAGGAACAGCCAGTTTGGTCTTCAATGCAGGTGAGCTTGCTGCTGTTATTTGAGCTGCACTTTTTTTCTCCTGCAGTGCAAATATTTTGACAAAAATCAATACACTGAGCTTCTTCGTTAATTGCAGTGCAGATTTGATTGGTATCACATTCGTAATCTATGGTATTGATGTTGCAATTAATGCTGTTTATGCTGATTTCACTGCAGGTTACAAGGGCTGTGTTATCATCTGAGCAGAAGGAAGGATCGTCAAGGGAGCATTGATTGGTACAGGATGAGGAACAGAAGGCCGAATTATCGTTTTGTTGACAGAATTTTCCATCTTGGGAGCAATTTCGAGATAATTGCCAATTCCCACAACCATCGCCGGCATCCATGCACTGGTAAATATTGTTGTTAAAGCATTTGCCCCAACCTGGTTGACATTCACCACAAAAATCACGACACAAGGAAAGATCGAAGGTGCAATCTGATTTGCAACCCGGATAACCGCTCGTGAAGCCTAAATCAACGCACCTGGTTTGGTTGAGGTTGGTGTCGTCACAACTTTCATCATTTTCAATTATGCTATTACCACAATTGAGGTTATTTATGTTGTTTGAATTATTTATGTTTTCAGACAGGCCGCTTTTGTCAAAAGTGCAATTTGCAAGCAGTGTCATTGAAATTATAAAAGTTAAAAAATACTTCATAGAGGGATAACCAGCAATATTGGAGAAAGAAAAAAAATCATTCTAATTAATATAAATCATATACCTGTTTTTACAATCAAAATTTGATAGTATTCTCAAAATCAAGTTTAATAACAATTTTATCTTGACAGAAAAGGATGGAGGGCAATAATTAACCATTAAGTTTAACGTATTAGTCAAACACCCCATTTCTGAACAGGCAAATGATTTATGAACAAAAAAACGTCTACCAGGTTAAAATGTGTAAATGCCGCAATTAAAGAGTTTGCTTTAAGTGGCAAAGATGGAGCAAAAATGGAAGCAATTGCCCGTCGTGCTGGTGTAAACAAAGCTATGCTCTATTATTATTTTACCAGCAAAGATAATTTATTTATTGAAGCCTTGAAAATAATTCTGGAAAAAACCTATCTCAAAATCATGACAGAATTCGATTTACTGGGGGGAGACTCAACTGACTATATCGAGCAGATCAAAAATTTGATCGATATTCAACTTAAAGTGTTTTCGGAAAAGGCAGTTTATGCCAAACTCTTTCATATAGCTCTGGCTAATGAACCTGAAATCACCAAATCAACTCTGGAAGCTCTTATTGCTAAAGACAACTCCCTGAAAGAATTCAAGGATTTCCTGAATGAAGGAGCCCGGAAAGGAGTTTTCCGCAAAATTGATTCCAACCAGACTTTGATTTCTATCTTTGGTTTGACCATAGTGATTTTTCTGGCCAAACCCATTTCTGAGGTGCTGCTTGGTAGAAATATTTCCAACGAAAAGGATTTCAATCAGAAAAGAAAAGATGCGATCATAGATTTGTTTTTGAATGGAATTCTGGTGTAAAATCAATGACCCCACTTCTGGGATGGGAACTATATAGTTCCCGTCCCAGAAATGGATGTCATCGTCTGGCGACGGAATTTTACCTCATCTGCTTTGTCGTAACTTCTTGAAATAGTGTCAACTATGTCTGCGAAGTTACTCCGCGAATCTGAGGCAAACTTCTTCACCAGCCAAAAACCCCACTTCTGGGATGGGAACTATTGAGTATTAATCTTGATTTTCTTTGGTTTTACCGATTCAGATTTGGGAATGGTGACTTTGAGACTGCCTTTTTTATAATTGGCTTCGATTTTGTCTGTTTCTATTTTGTAAGGAAGTTTAAAGCTTCTGCTGAATTTGCTTACAGGCCTTTCACGACGATGAAGTTGAGAGTTTTCAGGATAATTGAGTTCTCTTTCTCCAGAGAGAGAGAGATTACATTCTGGTGTACATTGAGTTCAACATTCTTTTCTTTGACTCCCGGCAGAACAGTTTCCATTCTCAAACCTTCTTCTTGATCATAAATATTGGTTGGTGGCCAACTTGAAAAATCTCTGATTTCTGATTCATCAAAGAGTTCGAGCATTCTGTTTCTGAATCTGTTTAAAAGATGATCTTGCAGAGTATAGTAATTGTAGAACATATTTTTCCTCCTTTTTAATTGTAAATATCAGACACAATGCATCAAAGTCAAAACACTAAAAAGAGTAAACAAATTAAGGCTTAAACCTCTTTAAAACATAAAATAAACACATTGTTTTTGACGTCAAGGGGAAGGAATATTTTTTTGATTATTACAATTTTTTCTGATTTTTTTTGCAAGTTCAGTGATGGTATAAGGTTTGTTTAGAAAATTAATCTGGGAGTTGAATTTTTTCAGTTTGGAAAGTTCATGGTGAGGGTATTTGTTGTTGCCGGTAATGATATAATTTAAGTTGGGATTGATGATAAATAAGTTTTCGAGGAGATCAATTGCATTGTTGTGTTCTTTATTTCCTTGGAAATTTTCCGTTGTGATCAACAAATCTATTTTGTTGAAATTGTTTTTGTAAATGAAAGCGGCTTCTTCTGGTGAGGAAGTTTTAATTACTTTGTAATTCAAAGAACGCAAAGAATTACACGCAAAATCAATCACTGGATCTTCATTTTCAAGGAACAGTATTGTTTCTTTACCAATTATATCGATATTAGTGGAGATAATAAAATGTTCCCGGGAAGGGGTTTTATTGGTGGCAGGCCAGAATATGTCAAAGTTGGTTCCTGTTTCAGTTCCTGTTTGGATTTCAATGAAGGCGTTGTTTTGTAGGGTGATTCCAAAAACTGATGATAGACCGAGTCCGGCACTGAATTGATCATCTTTGGTAGAGAAAAAAGGTTCAAAAATCTTTTCTTTGTTTTGCAGGTTGATTCCCGGACCGTTATCTTGAATGGAGAGGACAAGGTAGGGTGTTTTGTATTTAACAAATTTATCTTCAAAATCTGGAAAATCAGCTGGATAATGGCGGGTTTTTATGATGGTGAGCTTGGATTCTTTCTCAAAATTAATTTTGTTAAGGGCATCACGAGCATTCATCACCAGATTGATCATGATTTGTTCAAGTTGTCCAGGATCTCCTTCTATATAAGGAATATTAGGTGATAAATGTCTCACAAGAGTAATATTGTCAGGGAGCATTTTGTGCAGCATCGGATAAAGATCGTTTATTATCTTGTTCATATTGACCACAGTAGGTTTGATCATCTGTTTTTTGCCAATGGCCAGAAGTTGAGTTACCAGTTTTTTTGCTCTGTTGCCAGCCTGGATTATAGCTTCAACATCATATTTCAATAAAGAAGTTGAGGGCAGTTCCATTTTGCACAACTGGGCATGTCCGCTGATTGCTGTAAGCAGATTGTTGAAATCATGAGCAAGTCCTCCGGCAAGCCTGCTGACAGTTTCCATCTTTCTTATTTGAGCAAGTTGGTTTTCCAGATCTTTTTCAATGGTAATATCTCTTTTAACAGCACAATAGTTGGTGATTTCCCCCTGTTCATTTTTAAGGGGAAAGATAGAAGCATCTTCGTGATAGATCTGTCCGTCTTTTTTTTTATTGATCAGATAACCGTGCCAGGTTTCTCCCCTGGTGATTGTATTCCATAATTTTTTATAAAATTCAGTTGGAAGTTGTCCAGATTGCAGAATATTTGGATTTTTGCCCAGAACTTCATCATAGGTGTATCCGGTGGTTTTTTCAAAACTGGGATTCACATAAATAATATTTCCTTTCAGATCGGTAGCGATGATAATATTGGAGGCTTGTTCCACGATCTGAGCAAATCTGTGATATTTGATTCTTAGATTCTCTCTGGTAGTGATAAAAGGAGTTGGTTGGATCAACAGAAAATGACCGATGAAGTTGTTTAATTCCAGTGGACTCAGTCTACAGTGGTAAGAATATTCTTCCCGGTATCTATTTTGCAGATCCCATTCAACTTCATTGTTTGTATTGCAATCATCAAGAATCTGTTTTAAATTCAATGAACTCTGGTAATAATCAAGCAATTTGGATAGAGAGTTTAATTCTTTGAACAGGCGATAAGCTTCCTTGTTTTTATAGATTGCCTCGCCGGTGCTGTCGAAAATAATTACTGGATCTGAGATCAAGTTGGACAGATTTTCTATAAAATTAAAATTTTCAGAAATATAAGAAGTACTCAATTTTTTTACCTTTTATCGTGTTTGTAGTTGCAAGTTGCAACTTTTCTGATCAAAGTTAATCGGCATTAATTAAAAAAAGTTTAGTTATTTCTCGTCCCGTCTTAAGGATAATACCCCCATTCTGGGAGGGGAAATAACTAAACCTTTCTAAGGCTGAAAATATTTCTCCCCAAATCTACTTTTTATTAAAGGATACCTGGATAAAGCAGATAAGCTTAAATTATGAATTCAGGGGGATGAGCTGTATTCTGGGACGGGAACTAGTTACTGAAGTGCATGGTGTAGGTGAAACTATCGTTTTTTGACCCTTTGGGGAATTTGAAACTGCGCAGATTTCGAACCAGACAGTTTTTCATGATTGGTGGTATGCCACCGGAAAAAGAGATGGAAGACACCTTGCCAGAAGGTTTGATTTTAAGATGTACTTTGACACTGTGATCAACCAGAGAGCTCTGGCCTTTGCGAACAGTTATGGCATAGCATCGTGAAATGCGGCTTTTGTTGGTAGCCATTGTCTTTTTTAAATCACTTCTGGAACGAGAACGAGAACGAGAACGAGAAGAAGAGGAAGAAGAAGAAGATTTGCGTGAAGTGTAACTGGTATTTGAGGAGGCAGGTTTGCTTTTAGACGATTTGCCATTTGATGATTTTTTGTGGTTTTTATCATCATCGTTGTTTTCATTCTGGTCGGTTGCAAGAATATAGACTACTTTATCTTCTTTTTCTTTAGTTTTGTTGTTATTTGTGGTTACAGGTTTTTTGGTTGTTTTTTGGTTTTCGTTGGAAGCAGCAGAATTATTGAGTTTGTTCGCTATTTTCTTATCGGAAGGAGTTTGTTTGCTTCCTTCTTTACCAAGGTTGTAAACGAAATAAAGAAGACCGAGAACCGCAATTGCACCAAACCCGGCCAGCAGAGCAATTACAAGTTTGTTCTGGTTCGATTTTTGAAATTGCTGCAAAAGAGCACTGTTGGGAGGCTGGGAAGCTCCAGCGGCCATAGTGTCTTGAGGACTTCCCATGGCTCTGTAGCCGGAATTAAGATTAGGTTGCAGTTGTGATTGAGAAAGAGCAGGTTGCAGTTGTGATTGAGAAATTGAAGGATTGGTTGTCTGGGCTGAATAAGATGAACCGATAGCTGAAGTTGGTTTGGACTTTATTTTTTTGCGGGGAGGAGGAGCGTGTTTGCGGTAAGATTTTAGTTCGGGCACTTCTTCTATGGGTTCCCAGTCGTTAAATCCATCTTTCCAGACGACGGCATCTATTCCGGGTTCTCCTCTTTTGATGCGGGCTATGAGTTCGTTAAGGGGCATTGGACCAAATTGTCCGCGTTCATCAGCGAGGTACCATTCTTCAGGTAGAGAATAATCTTCATTTTTGAAATCGGGAATTTGAGAGATACGGGTTTTGTCTTCTCGAAAAGAAGATGAATCACCTGTTTGCTTTTTAAATTCCGGTTTCTGCTGCCGCAAAGATTTGGTGAATGCCTTGCGCAGCAATTTTTTACCCTTTCCAGGTTTATCTTGGGGAGGAGAGGCTTTCTTTTTAGCGGTGGGATCTTTAAGGACTATGGTGTTGTCACACTTTTTGCATCTTAATTTGAGGATTTTCCCTTTAATTTTTTTATCAGGTATTTGATATTTTGTTTTGCATTTGTCACAGATAAAATGCATGGAGTATTACCTTATTCCTGATCGAAGAGTTCAATAAGAAAGTTTAGAAAATCAGGCCCTGAAGGAAGATTTTCGTGGACGGCCAATTGAATTTTGTCGTTGGATTTATCCCAGAAAGAACAGATTCCGTTCAGATGCCAGTTGGGAATTTTGGTTTGATTGTGATCTGAAATCATGGATAATTTGGTTTGGTTGTCTCCGAGAGCGATTATAGTTTGTTTGGCATCTTCAGAAGATTTTCCCTGGGAGATAAGGGTATACAGAGCCATGGATTGAATAAGGAGGTTACGGTTGTTGTTTTGTTTCCATAGAAGATAGGCTGTGAGGATTTTAGGATCGGGAAATTCTAGAAGATTGCCTGAAAAGTTGACTGTATTGTTGATTTGCAAACCCAAAAAAGAAGAAGCCAAGGAAGAAAGATTTGAGATTAATTCGGTTGGCTGATTTAACTCGGGATTGATTTTGTAAATGAGAGTCAGAAAATCGGTTCCGCAATATCCAAAAAAAGGTCTTGGTTTTTGATTCATTGAATAAAGCAGAGTATATCCCATGATTTTAAGCCAGTTTTGATCATGAAAGTTGGAAAAGGAATCGCTTTTGTCGAGAATTCTGCTGGTATCTTCGAGACTTAGTTCAACCACATGAAAAGTGCCGGCCATAGGTTTTATCAGTTTGAAGACACTGAAATTATCGAAAAGTTTCTGTGGATCTTCCAGTTTTTCTTTTTTTTCTTTTTCGAATTTTGCCATAGGTTGTACAAAAAATCCCGGTTTGAAGTTTTGAGATTGACTGATTGGTTCCATATCCTGAGGATGAGAACTTTGATTCAATCCCAGAATTATAACATCAATTATTGAGATTATTAACTATTTTTTCAGGAAAATAAAGATATGTTTTGCAGTTGCGAGAGAGTTTCCTGTAATCAGGTATAAAACCTCACCTGTTTTTCCCTTAAGTTGAGAGTTTAGAAAAAAGAGAGGCAGTCCTGAGGACAAACCGTTGACAAAAAGAACTTCATCCCCAACTTCTAGTTGCGTAAAGCTTGAAGGTGACTGGGGTTTGATATTTGCAATAATCATTTTGCCAAGAGAGTGCATTTTCTCAAATTTCAAACCTGATTCAATCCTGGTTTTTCCCGGTGCAGAATTTATTTTAAATTTTACACCGGAAGTAGTGAGCATTTTATCGATCTCAACTTTTTTTTCTCCGTAGCCTTTTCCCATTTTCCAGGCTTGGAGCTTTTGCTGACCCGGTGTAATATTATCCAGAACAAATTTTCCGTTTAAATTGGATTTGACGTAGTTGTCATTACAGACCACCCGGGCAAATTTGACGGGAAATCCTTTTTCATCAACAACAATTCCTTTAATTTTTCCCCCGACAGAAAGTTCAAATAATTTTTCTCCGCTGCTGATTGAGTCTGGTTTGTTTCCACTTTCAATTTTTATATTTTGGTTCAGGGAAATATAATCAGGTGAAGATAGATGGAGTTTCCAGACACCGGTTGCAAGATTATGGACGGCGAATTCTCCAACTTCCGTTTTCAGGCTTTTTTCCTCACCCGAAGAATGAACCAGTTTGATTTCGGCTTTTAAGCCGGCTTTAGTGTCAATGTCTCTGACAAAACCTGAAAATCCCCCACCATAAGGAATTTCCAGGTTATGAGTACCGGGTTTCAGAGGATCTGTCAGATAACGGGGGTATTTTGAAGGCAGAATTGTTGCCAGGTAGATTTTATCGTCAAGTTGGGAAAAAGTAATTTCTCCGTTTTTGTCAGTTTTGCCGTAATAACCTTCAGAACCATTTTGGGAAACCAGTTCCACCGGACATTCTTTCAGAGGAAATTGATGGGGATCTTGCAATCTGAGAGTTAGCCTTGCGGTTCCTTTTTTCAAAACGACTTTATGTTCCGACTGGGGAGAGATTATTTCGGTTTTGGGAAGATATCCGGGATGGATGTAGGTGAGGGCGAGCTGGTCAGGGACTCCTTCAAGTTCAAAATTGCCTTCCTTATCTGTAAAAGTGGTATAGGAGTATTCGGGCAGGGAAGGTGATTCAACCCTGATTTCAACGCCTTTAAGGGGAGTTGAAATTCTGTCGATGATATAGCCGGTAAATCTTTTTCCACGTTTGAGTTTATAATAAATATCATTATTGTTTGCCTGAGTGAGCCCCAAAGCCAGATGACCGGGAAGATAGGGTTTGTCTCTGATTTTTAGTGCAAGCCAACCGGGAGGAATACCCCGGAGAACAAATTTGCCGTTTTTATTGGTGATAGTTGCACCATTAGCTTGCATTCCGATAGTTACCTTGCGAGAGATAATTCCCAATTCCCCCTCGTTGATCAGATTAGGAGAACTCAAGGCCAAAGGCGAAAGAAGTCTTCCATACCGATCCATTCCCCATATCTCAACTATTGCCCCCTCCACCGGAATTCCTTTTTGGTCAACTATCTGACCTTTGAGAGTTAATCCCCTGGACAGATCGAAAAGAGCAAGGGGGTTTTTTTCACTAATCCAGTAGTTTTGGCCACTTAAAGAGACATACCCTTCAGCTACCAGGGAAAATCCGTATTTCCCCGGCAGGAGGGGACCAATTTTGAATTTACCTTCCTTGTCAGTTTGAACCTCTTTGACAATCATCGACACCTGGCTTTCACCAATGGAAAAAACTGCATTGGCAACAGGTTTTCCATTGCGGGCATCTCTGACTTTTCCTTTGAGGAAGGAACCTTTTTCCAGATGCAAATGGACAATATTGGTTGTATTTTCCGCAAAAAGCAGATCTTCGATGGAATTCGTCAGATTTTTCCAGGAGGCACTGAAAGAATAGCTTTTGTCAGATACTGCCTGGATGTTAATTTTCCCATCTTGATTAGTGGTAAAAATCCGAGGAGGCCACAAGGCAGCTCCGGCAACTATTACCTTTGCTCCAGGCAGAGGTTTGCCTTGGGGAGAAAGCACCTCAACAAAAACTTCAGTGATTCTGTCAAGAGTGATAACTGCCTGATTATCCGTGGAAGAAAAAAATCTTTTGTTGATCTTTTCAAAACCAGTTTTTTCTAGATCAAGAAGATAGATTTTTTTTTCTTCTCCCTGAAAAGAGAATTTTCCTTCTTTATCTGAAAAAATTGTTTTTATTGAATTATTTGCTGAATCAGTAATGGTGATTTTGGTTTTTGGAACAGGATTTTTGTTATTATCCTGAATTTTACCCTGTAAAACCAGGGCCTGTTCAAGTTTGATAATATTGATGCTGTTTAACTGAGCGGGTTTCAGGACAAAGGTCTTTAGTTTGTAGTTCGGGTGTTTGATGGTAATTCTGCAAGGATTGTCTATTTCAGAATTAAAAGTAACTATTCCGGATTTATCAGTGGCAAGTTTCATTTTTTTGGTGGTGGAGGTGTTCAGATCAAAGATTTGAAACTCAAATTTCTGGTTTGCAATATCCTTTTGTTTTTCATCCACTAACTTGAGGATTGTTTCATTGAAAAGCTGGTTTTTCTTTTCTCTTTTTTCACTTGTTTTGTTGCTGCCGGGTAAATCCAGTTGCTGATTTCGGTCGCAACGATTCAATAAAAAAAGCAGAAGAATCAATCCTGCACTGAAAATTCCAAGAATAATTCTTGATAAGGGGTGTTTGGCAATGTTTGCAAAAGAAATTTTTTTCATGGCAATAATAATAACCTGAACCAGGTGTTTTTTCATCCTGTTCTGAAATAATATGTGATAAACAGTATCACAATGTAGGTAAAAAGTTGACAGGTGCTACCATGTGATATATTGTCTTACATGTAGGACGGTGTATTATGATTAAAATTAAAAGTCGTTTAAATAAAATATTTAAAAAGTCTCTCAAAAAGCTCATTGAGAACAATGAGCTTCCTGAAATATTGCAAGAAAAAGACTTTGTATTCTCATCTCCAAAAATGAAAGTCCATGGAGATCTTGCCACTAATTTTGCTTTGGCATCCGCAAAAATAGCCAGAATGTCACCAAGAAAACTGGCTTCTTTGTTAGTTGATAATTTGCAGGATACGGAGCAAATTATAAGTGATGTAGAAATAGCAGGTCCAGGTTTTATTAATGTTACTCTGGATAATTACCAATTTTTACAGGGAATGGAAAGGATTTTACTTGCTGGAAAAAATTGGGGAAAAAGCAGTGACAAAAATGAAAAGATTAATCTGGAATTTGTAAGTGCCAATCCCACCGGCCCTTTGCATGTGGGACATGGGCGCGGAGCTGCTGTAGGCGATGCCCTGGCCAGAATAATGAAAACTGCTGGTTACGATGTGAGTTGTGAGTATTATTTGAATGATGCTGGTAATCAGGTTGATAATCTGGCTCTCTCCATCTGGTTCAACTATTTACAGATCTGTCGCGAGCAGGGCAGAGAAATACCTGAAATTGAATTTCCCCAGGATG
Organism: Deltaproteobacteria bacterium; assembly: GCA_027858615.1. Taxonomy (GTDB): domain Bacteria; phylum Myxococcota_A; class Polyangia; order HGW-17; family HGW-17; genus JAQICJ01. Next base: position 3,093 of record JAQICJ010000033.1, on the reverse strand, counting down.
GATATCATGGGGAGTACATTAAAGAAATGGCAACTGATTATTTTGCAAAAAAAGGGTGTGAAGCTGCAACCAACGAATATGATGCGGAAGAATTGAAAAAATTTGGTGTTGCCAAGGCTGTAGAAAAAATAAAAACAACTTTGAAAAAACTCGGAGTTGAATTTGATCGTTTTTACAGTGAAAATGAACTTCACAATCAGGGAAAAATAGAAACTGCCATTAAAAAGTTACAGGCCAAGGGAGTTCTTTATCAGCAAGAAGGAGCCTTGTTTTTTAAATCTTCAGAATTTGAAGATAGTAAAGACAGAGTTGTAATCAAAAGTGACGGTTCTCTCACCTATTTTGCAGCTGATATTGCCTATCATGCAGACAAACTGGAAAGAGGATTCGATAAAATGATCGATATCTGGGGTGCTGATCATCACGGCTATATCCCTAGAATCAAATCTTCTTTGACAGCAATGGGTTATTCTTCCGAAAGATTTGAAGCCCTTTTGGTTCAATTTGTATCTCTGATTTCAAAAAAGAAAAAAGTATCAATGGGCAAAAGATCGGGAAATTTTGTTGAGTTGAATCAATTGATAGATGAAGTGGGCGCTGATGTGACCCGTTGGTATTTTATAGCAAAATCACATGATTCGGCTTTGGATTTCGATCTGAATTCCGCCTTGAGTATGGATCCCAAAGAAAATTCCGCCCGCTATGCTCAATATGGACATGCCCGAGCCTGTTCCATTCTGAAAAAGGTAAAATCAAAGTTTGCTTTGGTTCCCGGAAAATATTCTCCGGAATTGGCCCGGGAACTGGGAGCAGCCGAGATCAATCTGCTCAAATTCATGCTGGAGTTGCCCGAAGTAATATTAAATTCCGCCCAATCAAGGGAAATCCACCATGTAGCTGCATATCTGGTTGAATTAAGTCGTAATTTCCACAGTTATTACACAACTATGAAAGATGACCCGATTCTTCCCCGCAAAGATGTTTTAACAGCTAAAGATGAAAATAAAGTGAAGGCAAGATTAATCTGGCTGGAAGCTTTCAGAACAGTTGCCCGTAATGCCCTTGAGGTGTTGGGTTTACCTGCTCCTGAACAAATGGAATCCCCTAAGGAGGTTCAATAATGAAAAATCTTGATAATCTCAGTGAAAAAACAGAAATAATTCTTGGTTCAAAACAGCTTGTTTCTCTGGCTTTAACCTTTGTTGTAATTACTTTTATGGCCTTTATTCTCGGGTTTTTTGCCGGCAAAAAAACCGAGCGCAGAAATCAGGTTCTGGGGGGTGTTGATTCCAATCAGGATCTGTTGGCAAAACTTGATAAATTGGAAAATATGTCAAGGAATTTCATGGCTAAAAGACGCCTGACCAATATCAGAAAAAGAAAATTATCCCTCGATGATTATAAAACAAGGGTACAGAAAAAAGAACATAAGAAAATAAGCAAGTCCAAAAAATCCGGTGTTGCTAAAAAAAGAGCAAAACAGAGAAAGAACAAAATGAATCTGGCTTTGGTTCGTCAGAAAAAAATACAGCAGAAACAAGCAAAACTCCAGTTGAAAAAACACCGTCAAAAAATCAAAGGCAACTACAGACGTGGCAAAAGAGTTGAAAAAGTTGCTTTCAAAAGAATGAATCAAAAGAATATCAGAGTTTCAAGCAACTAGTTTTCTCCCCACTTCTATTCAAATACAGCCTCAGCAAATAACTATTTTGCCCAAAGCAAAGTTTAAAAAAATAATGTTTAACAGCAGGTAATAACAGGGGAAATAAAAAGTGTTCTTAATAAATCAAAAATTTTGATTAAAGTGAAAAAAAGGCTTACAAAAATTGAATTATTTGCTAAACTATCGCGGTAGAAGAAGGTTTAATGGAATTCAATCAGATTAGATCTTTTAACATTTTAATGGTTTAAGGCTAGATTTATTATGAAAATTGCTGTTGTTGACGATGAACCTATTATTCTCAAATTAATTTCTCGCAGTCTGCACAAAGATGGTCATCATGTAAAAGCTTATGATTCAGGCGTTGATTTTCTTGATAACTACAACCATTATTTGCAATATGATATTATTCTGCTTGATGTTATGATGCCTGGTAAAACAGGATTGGAAGTATTTGATGAGCTTTTCGCCAAATTCGAGGAAAAACCAATAATTATTTTTATCAGTGCTTTTGATTTCAGCGGAAAATTGAGCAGATATCTTGAATATCCCAATGTTGATTATTTGCCTAAACCATTTACCATCAGAGAATTGCGTCGAATATTATCCAAATTTGAAAGCAATTTTTTCAAATCTGAATCCCCCATCGAATCTCAAAGTTCATCCCAGGAAATAAAATTATAAATTACATCAGTTCAGGCAATTTTATTGCAGGACAACGGGGTTAGCCTGGAGGCCATTGCAACTCTCTACCTCCAATGAGATGGAAATGGACATGGTTGATTACTTGTCCGGCTTTCTCTCCTGTGCTGCAGATAAGTCTGTAATTTTTGTCCAGTTTGTCGTTGGTGTTCCCAATTTTACTGGCAGCCATAATAATTTCCCCAATCAATTTGCTGTCCTTTTCTTCAAGTTCATTAAGAGAAGATATGTGTTTTTTTGTAATCAGAAGAAAATGTACAGGAGCAATGGGGTTAATATCTTCGAATACAAAGATGTTTTCAGTTTCGAGAACTTGTTGGGAAGGTATTTCTCCTCTTACGATTTTGCAAAAAAGACAATTTTTACTCATGGGACTCCTCATTGGGATTTGAATTGATAACAAATGCAATAGCCGTATATTATATAATTTATTAGAAAAGTTCAATAACTGGTTCTAAATCTGAGAAGGCTCCCTTGTTTCCAAAACAAAACTACTCAAGAAGCCAGAAAAACAAAATTTGTAAAAATTTGGCAAACAGGTAATAAAGTAATATGTTTTTGAAACGCAAACCAATTGGTTCCTGTTTTTTCAACAGATGAGCCGAAGGTTTACGGTTTTGATAATCTCTACCAGAAAACTCAGCCCCAAGTTTTGAGCAGATAAGACAAAAAAAGGCAACGTTTTGAACAAGAACAATAAAAAAACCAGAAAACAGGCAGCAAAGAAAACA